>JAJRWY010000201.1 GCA_024276575.1 Candidatus Binatota bacterium | reverse complement strand
TTCGCCCACATGTGCTGATCGGAGCCACCGGTGCACCCGGCGTATTCACACGCCAAGCTCTCGAAGCGATGGCTGAAATCAACCATCGGCCTGCAATCTTCGCGCTGTCGAACCCTACGGACCGGGCTGAATGCACCGCCGACCAAGCCTACCGATGGACTCGGGGACGGGCGATTTTCGCCAGCGGCAGCCCTTTCGGCCCGGTAAGCTACGGACGGCGAACCTTCGTGCCCGGCCAGGGCAACAACGTATATGTTTTCCCGGGCGTCGGACTTGGCGCCATCGCTGTCGGAACGCAGCGCATCACCGACGAGATGTTCCTTGCCGCCGCACGCGCTCTGGCCGGCCACGTCGAAGAGTCCGACTTGGATCGTGGCTCGATCTATCCACCGCTCAAAAATATCCGTGAGGTGTCATTAGACATCGCCGTTTCTCTGGCCGAGGAGGCCTACACAAGCGGATTGGCACGCCACGACCGCCCTGAAGACCTGCGCCGGCATATCGCGGAACAGATGTACGATCCCAGCTACTGATCCACCACGGCTTCCTCTGTAACCTTACCCGTGGCTGTCCTCGCCTTGCTCAGCAAGCTGTAAAGGACCGGAGTGGCGATAAGGGAAAAGAGCATGGAAACGCACAGCGCCCCGATGATGGCGGTGGCCAGGGGCCTCAACATGTCGGCACCGCGCCCTATCCCCCATGCCAACGGCATCATTGCCAACACCGTTGAGAGCGAGGTCATCAAGATCGGACGCAAACGGCGGCGGGCAGCGGCCGCGATACCGTCTTCCAAAGAGTCGCCCCTGGCAAGGTGTTGGTCCACACTATCGAGCATGAGAATGCCGTTCTTGGCGACTATGCCAACGCCGATGATGGCCCCGAGAAAGCTAACGATGTTCAAGGTTCCGCCGCTCAGCGCCAATGCCGCTACGCTGCCGCCAAGCGCCAGCAGCGACCCCGACACAATGGCCACCGGCTCGGCAAAAGAACGGAACTCAACGAGCAATACAGTGAAGACCAGCACCACACCGAGTCCGAGCACGGCCAACAGATTGGCAAACGACTCGACTTGTTGCTGGTACAAGCCGCCCAACTCCACCGCCCCCGGAGGAAGCGACGGGTCGGCGGCGAGAATGCTCTTGATGTCTTCAATGGCTCCGCCGAGGTCGCGCCCCTCGAGACGCGCGGTTACCGCCACGAGTTGGCGAAGATCCTCGCGGTGCAGTTCCAATTGCCCCCCTTGCTCGCTCAGCTCTGCGATCTGAGAAAGCTTGACGAAACCGCCGGACGGCGAATGTAGTAGCAGTTCACGCAAACTCGCCAACCGCTCGAGCGGCCCGCGCTCGGCCAACACCCGGACATTCACGACACGATCGCCCTCGAGCACCGACGATGCCCTACGGCCGAGCATCGCGGTGTTGAGTGCGGTAGCCACGTCCTCGTTCGTCAGGCCAAAGCGGCGGGATTGTTCAGGCCGTACGCGCAAGTTTACGGTCGGTCCGGTCATGACCAGCCCGTCGAAGGAGTCCACTACCCCGGGAACCGCGGCAATCGCTTCGTGTATCTCTTTCGCCTTTTTCTTTAACCATTTAGTATTATTAGAAAATAACTTTATCTCTATTGGCTCAGGAGACCAGGTGAGATCGCCGATGAGATCGCTGAGTATGCCGGGAAACTCCCACTGTAGAGCGGGCAGTGCCGCGTTGAACTTGCGCCGCAGCTCCACTTTCACAGCCTCGGTGCTGCGGCCGCGATCGGTGCGCAACTTGACGAGAAAATCGCCAATATTCGGCTCCGCAATGGCAAGCGCCAGGCGCGCTCCGGTACGGCGTGAATAGCCCTCTACTTCCGGTGTCGCTCGCAAGATTGATTCGGCGAATAGCAGGCTACGGTCGGTCTCTTCCAAGCTGGTCCCCCACGGTGCGACGTAGTCGATGACGAAGCCCCCTTCGTCCATCTCCGGAAGAAAGTCGCTGGCAAGGTTACGATAAAGTTGCCAGCCGCCCAACGCGACGAGCAGGCACATCGACAGCGTAATCCAACGCCGGCGCAGCGCCCCACGCAAAGCAATGTCGAATACCCGCAGCAAGGGACCGAGAAGAACGCCGCTTTGGCCATGAAGTGCCGGGCTATGCCCGGGCGCTCGCAACGGCTCGCGAATGAAGGCGGCGGCGAGCGTCGGCGTCAGCAAAACGGCCAAGACGAACGAACTAAGCAACGCAACGACCATGGTCACGGCCAGTGCTCTAAAGAACACTCCCGGGACCCCGTCGAGAAAGGCCAGCGGAATGAAGACCACGACCGGCGTCAAAGTGGAGCCTACGAGTGGGTGGAGGATCTCAGCCATCGCCGCCTGTATCGCAACCCCTCGCGACCGGCCCTGGCCGAGCTTGGCATGGATGGCTTCCACTACCACGATAGCGTCGTCGATGATGAGACCAATCGCCGCGGCTATCCCCCCGAGGGTCATGAGATTGAAGGTCATCTTCGCCGCGAACATCGCCACCACGGTTGCCAGAACCGAAACGGGAATGACCACGACAGCCGTAAACACACTACCCCAATTCTTCAAGAAGCCGTAGAGAATGACCACTGCAAAGATGAGCCCAACGACCATAGCCTCCCAAACGCTGGCAACCGACTCACGAACCAGCAGCGATTGGTCGTAGTAGAAAGAAAGCGTCAGGTCCGGGGGAAGAACCCTGCGTAGTTCGTCGAGTTGGGCGCGTAGCGCGCTCGCGATTTGCAAGATGTTGCTTCCGCTAGGCTGGGCACGAATGTTGAG
>JAJRWY010000200.1 GCA_024276575.1 Candidatus Binatota bacterium | reverse complement strand
TGGCTGTTCTCCACACAATGCGCGGCGGTCAAGAAAGTCTGACAGCCGATCAAGGTACCCGAACACCAGGAGGTGGCGCTGGCCTGGTCTATGGCCCCGTAAGGATTGTGCAGTAGCGCACCAGTGCTCGGGAAATCCGAGGTCAGATCGCCGTTCACTATGCGCGGACCGCCGAGTTCACCGGCCACCGGCCCTGCAGCCGGGGCGGATCGTGCAAACAATACGAGCATAAGAAAGCCCGCAACCATTGAAATAACGGCTATTGCTAGGTCGGCGCTGAAGCCGTTGTGTGTAGGGCCGCCGCGCCCCGCCGGAACTTGCTCACGATAAGTCTTCATTTTGTTCTCCCTTTTTAGCTACTTAGCTTATCGCCCGAGTTCTTCCCCAGTTCCCGGTGCGGCCGAACGGTCAATGTTCAGTCACTAAACTAACAAATCTTGTTAGTTTGTCTAGACCTTTTTTGTTTGGCATGATGAAATTGATGGCAATGGGCGAGCGAAAGCGGATAGAGCGCACCGGCATCGGGGACATCTTTTACGAGACCAGAGTCCTGCGTGGCCGTGAATTCACGCTACAGCGCTTCGCTGCGGAGCTGCTCGGCGCGACAGTGGATCCGGTAATGCTCGGCTACATAGAAAAGGGACAGCGCTTCCCCAACCCGAGCTTGGTTCGACGCTTGGCAGCGGTGCGTGGCGACGATCCGCGCCAACTTCTCGCCATACTTGCCCGCGACCGCATGCTCAAAGCCGTAGGCACCGAGATCACCCGCCTATTGGAAGCCCCCGGCGCCGTGCGTGGCGCCGACGACGCCGAACTGGCCGTGCGCGTAAGCATGGCAGTGGCTGCGCTACCCGACGACAACTCCTGGATCCCGCTGTCGCGCTGGCGCAAAGAATACCGTCAAGCACCACGGCGCCAGAAAAACGCCAAAGAACTCGACGAAACGATGGCTTCGAAAGTCGAGCAAGTGCTAATCAGTGAAGGGTTGATAGAACTCGATGATGGCAAAGTGCGCAGAAGCGGCCGCCACTACGTTCCCAAAGAGACCGAAGAGCGCAAAGCACTGGCCCTTCAGTACGCGTTGATGTTTTTTAAAGGCCTGCTCGATGAATTGGCCTTTCCCAAAGAGGACACCGGCACATATTATCTACGCAACCACTATCTCAATATAGACAAGGATAGGCTTCCGGAGTTCAAGCGCCGCCTCGACGATTCACTAAGAGAACTCGCAGAAGAGTTCGCGGGGGAGTCCTCCGACGACACGGAGTTTTTAAATGTTCTGGCCACAGCGACATCACTGTAAAGGCGCTAGACCGGCGTGTGCGGCGGGCAGCTTGCTGCGTCCCGTTTTGATCGCCTGCCTAGCGGCCCTCGTGCTTTCTTGCGGCGGCGTAGGCGGTAGCGGATCGAGCGGCTTGAGCGAGCGCATCGCCATCCGCACCGCGCTCGGCACCAAATCCTGCGCGAATGCCACCGTCGTGGATTTCTGCCCCACCGACATCCCCGACGTGACCGCCAACGGAGAAGAAATATATACGCCGATCGAAGCAGGCACGACCGCCGAATGCTTCGAACTCGACGAAAGCGGCGAGGATCTGTTGTGCGAGTTCGGCTTCACCTTCATCCCTAGCAACTTTGACGCCAACACCGATTTCCTTCTGGCTGCACGGCTTTACGAAAGCGACGACCCCTGGATTGTCGGCACCGAAAGTGACCTTTTCGATGTCCCCAATGACCCCGATCCGCTAGCCAGTAACGAAGCTCCGCTGGATCCGCTGATTTTCGGCGAAGACGACGTGCAATTGGCTTTCGCCATCATCGACCGGGGCGCTGCGGCGGCCCAAGGCGCTGCCGGCGCTGCAGCCGCAGTAGGAGAACTGCCGGAGACAGTCGATGAATTGTCCGAACTCGGCATCGACCTAGCCTTCGTACCCGAACCGCTCCGGACTGTGTTCTTACCCCTGCCGGACGAGGACCTCGCCTTCGCAACCGCATTGAGCCAGCAGAACTGCGTGGATGCCGGGGTATTCTTTGCCTGTCCGAACGACGTGAGTTTTCCGCCGACCGATCCCGAACCGAGCATCGGGCTTCCGCTATTTTTCTTCGACTCCGAAGTAAACATCGTGGATACCCCGCCCTTCGACTGCGTCAGCGACGGCGCCGGCCACTGCTCCTTTAACCTGCGTTTTCGCATCGACGGCCTAGTCGAGTACTACTACCAAGCTGCGGCAAGGGTGATGAGCGCCGCGGCACCGGGGCTGTGGCGAATCGGGGACGAGGTCATGGACCCGGAGGAGGATCCGGAGCTAGCGAGGGAATTCGATGTCCCGGTCTCCGTAGAACTGCCTCCCGAAACGCCCGTCGACCAGCCGGATTTCAGCTTGCCTGTGCAAATCGTGCTGCTTCCGGACCCCATAGTCCTCGATCCCTCGCCGCTGGTGGACATCCTGTCCCTGAGCGTCGGATTCGAGGCTTTTGTCAGTGAAAACATGGATATACGTATATTGAGCAGCACCCCCGCCCCGTCTGCACGCCGGGGCGCCGATAGCGAACGGCGCGGGACCGGAACTTCCGGCAGTGAAGCCGGCGGGAACAGTGGCCTGGAGTCTATGGATTCGGCGGCGGGCAAGCGCGGCCGTCCTCCCAGCAGGCGGCCGTCCCCCTGGGACAATCGCGGGCGCCGTAGAGGCCGGGTAGACACTGTCCGCTAGTGGCGTATCCGCGACAGCGGGCAGGCAGCCCGGCACCGGTAGGGGGTCCGGGCGCGAACGGGGTACGAAAGCTGTTTTTCTGTGGAAGAAACTAGACAAATCCCCATGATACGGGGGATAAAACTGGCTATAGTACGTTAATGTGGTTCCGCAGTCGCTGCGGACGCCAAGCACGACGACGAGACGACGAAACGACGAAGTCGTACGCTTGAACAGACGCGATACGCGAAGACGTGCTCAACCGGATTCGCTAGCAAAGAGGCTGCAAAGAAGCTGGGTGGAGCCAGGGGTAAAGAGACTGGATCTTTACGAGACACTGCCGGGGACCCCGTTGCAACTCGCGCGGTAGTCAAGGGAGGCGGCTGACAACCCGGTTGCACTCGGCGCGGTATTGGGAAGGGACGGCTTATAATCCGACCACACTCGCCCTGCTAGCGAAAAGTGGCGGTCGGGGGTGGGAATGAACTCAGCACGATTGTAAACGAATGCGGCCAAGAATCCGGCGGCCGCGAATGTATGGTGAGAGCCGTCCTCGCGTTTTCGGCATTGCCGCCGCGAGCCATCGTGGGGGCAGGCCACAAGTGATATCGCAAGTGATATTTGGACCGACAGGCCGCAACAAAGCTGCAGGGCACCCGGCGGCGGGAACTTGAGCTGGCGGCGGCCTGAGCCGGCGGAGACTCGAGAGTACAAAAAAGGAGCAAAGCCCGATGAAAGCATCGCTAACGACATTCGCCTGCGCAGCATTGATACTTTTCGCTGCCGGCCCGTTGCACGCGCAGAACCAGTCCAAAGTTCAGCAAAAGTGCATACGGACCCTGAACGGCGATGGGTTGAAAGTCGCCAAAGCCCAGCAAAAGCTGCAACAAAACTGCGTGAAGTTGGGAGCCAAGGGTACTTTGGACGTAACTGTCGATGATTGCATCGCAGCCGACACCAAGGGCAAGGTAAGCTCGGCAGCCGCTAAAACGGTACGAGACGAAACCAAGCACTGCTCGACAATCCCGGACTTCTCGTACGCCGGGGCCGCCGCCGTGAACAGCGCGGCCTCGACCAACGCCTTGGGATTGCTTACCGACACCTTGGGCAGCACTCTGGATCCCGTCGTGACCGTCAACAGCGATTCGCCCTGCCAGCAGACCGTATTGAAGAAACTCGACAGCTTGCTTCACAAGAAAGTCAAGCAATTCAACCGCTGCAAGCGTAGTGCGTTGAAAAGCGCTACCGCGGCAGCCGATATCGAAGCTTGTATGACCGGGCTGATATCGGACCCGGTCGTTGCCAAGGCGCTGACCAAGCTCAGCGAAGCGCGCACGAAACGCTGCGGCAGTGCAGACCTAGCGGCCGTGTTTCCGGGCAACTGCAACGCAACGACGGGCAGTGCCTTCGACGCCTGTCTGGATGCGCAAGCCGAGTGCCGGGCCTGCTTGATGCTCAACGCCATGGACGCCATTTCCGTGGATTGCGGAATCTTCGACGACGGTATCGCCAACGGCTCCTGCGGCGGTTTTGCCACTACCACCACCACTACCACCACGCTGCCCCCGCCCAACGGCATCTGCGAGCCGGGTGATCCTGCGCTCGGCGCCGATTGTGACGGCAATTGCGACATCATAGATCAAGCAGGGAGCCCGGACTGTGACGGAATCTGCGATACCGGCGATGTTGCCGGCAGCCCCGACTGCAACGGCATATGCGACGTCGGCGACAGCGCCTCCGGGCCCGATTGTGACGGTGCTTGCGGCCTCAACGACGCGCCTTCGAGCGCCGACTGCAACGGCATATGCGACGTTGCAGATACCGCGGGCAGCCCCGATTGCGACGGTGTTTGCGACGCCACCGACATCGCCGGTAGCCCCGATTGTAACGGCGTCTGCGACGTCGGCGACAGCGGCTCGGGGCCCGATTGCGACGGTGCTTGCGGTCTCAACGACGCTGCCTCCGGCGCTGACTGCAACGGCATATGTGACGTTGCAGATACCGCGGGCAGCCCCGATTGCGACGGAACTTGCGACGCCACCGACATCGCCGGCAGCCCCGATTGTAACGGCGTCTGCGACGTCGGCGACAGCGGCGCCGGACCCGACTGCGACGGTAACTGCAACGTCGGCGACGCCGTCGGCAGTTTGGACTGTAACGGAGTCTGCGACCTGAACGATTCCGCCGGCAGCCCCGATTGCGACGGAACTTGCGACCCCGGAGACGACCCATTGGGCCCGGACTGCCTGGGTACCACGACGACCACCAGCACCACTACCACGACTACGGCGCCTCCGAGCGGACCGAAGATAATGTTTGTCTCCAGCGCTACCTACACCGGCAACCTCGGCGGGCTGGCCGGAGCCGACGCAACCTGCAACGCCCTGGCCGCGGCCGCGGCGCTGCCGGGAACCTATGTGGCCTGGCTGAGCACCTCGACGGTAGATGCCAAGACCCGCATCAACAACGGTAACTTCCTGCGCACCGACGGGGCTGCGATAGCGACCGATATGACCGACCTGCTCGACGGAACCATCGCCAACGGTATCGCCTGCGACGAAAACGCGAACTGCTCTTGTAGCTCACAGCGTGTGAGAACCGGCACCAAGGAGGACGGGATTAAGTTCAACACGACTTTCAACTGCGCAGACTGGACCTCGGCCAGTTCGGGATTGTTTACCCGCGACGGGTTCTGCTCGGCAGTGGGTGTAAGCTGGACGAACAACTCCTCCGAAGCCTGCAACCTAGCCAAGCGCATTTACTGCGTGCAACTGTAAGGCCGTAACTGTAAGGCCGCAGAACGGGCGCGGTGCTTGCCGCGCCCGTTCTCTATCTGATACAAGCGGCGGAGCCTGCCTTGAGTTGATGAAAAGTTCCGGTGGCGAGCGCCTTCGGTACAGGTGCTAGCGCGCCATCCGCGGCCACGCTCGCGCCCGAAATTGTTCGCCGGATCCAAGGACGGCTAGGCAAGAAGAAGCTGACGATCGAACGCTGCGCGCCGGCGGTGGCCTGGGCTCCTGAGCGAGCAAATAGTGACGAACACAGCCAAGGATCTCTACGGTCACGACCTCAAAGGAGCCGATCTAGCCGGAGAGGATCT
>JAJRWY010000199.1 GCA_024276575.1 Candidatus Binatota bacterium | reverse complement strand
GCGCGAAGATGTCGACGTCGCAGAACCCGGCTTGGACGCCTACGTTGCTGACCGAGAGATGCGGCGACGCAATCCGGCTTTTGCCGATGCAGGGCGCTACAAGGAGCGTCATCGCAAGGAGCAACGCAGGCGCAGCGGCGCGGTTCAGTCCCCGTTAGGGCTTCAGACCACGCTTCTGGCGCTGTGGGTGCGGAAATCGACATAGCCGGCGCCGTCGTAGTAGCGGATCGCGTAGCCGCTGGGCGGCACCAGTGCGTCGATGCGTTCGAAGTCCGCGGCATCGAGTTCGACATCGACGGCGCCGAGGTTGTCCACAACTTGTTCGTAGCTGCGCGGGCCTATGATAGGCGCGGTCACTCCGGGCTGGGCTGCGCACCAGGCCAAGGCCAACTGCGAGACCGAGCAGTTCTTGGCGGCGGCCATCTCGCGCAACAGATCCAATACCTGCCAGGCAAGTGGAGTCACCTCGCGGCCCCAGTTGTCTTTGCCGTCTTGCCAGCGTCCGTCGGCCGGCCAGCGGTCGCGATCGTACTTTCCGGTGAGCAGGCCGCCGCAAAGCGGGCCCCACGGGATTACCGCCATGCCGAAGGACTGGGCCGCGGGTATTACCTCGCGCTCTGCGGTGCGGTCGAGCATGTGGTAGGCGGGCTGCTCGCATACGAAACGGTTGAGTCCGAGTTCTTTCGCTATCCACAAAGACTCCACGAGTTGCCAGCCCGGGAACATGCTGGCACCGATGTAACGGACCTTACCCGCGCGGATCAGGTCGTCGAGACCGCGCAGAGTTTCATCCACCGGCACTTCAGGGCTACAGCGATGCAGTTGATACAGATCGATCCAGTCGGTCTGCAAGCGCTCGAGCGAGGCCTCGCAAGCCTCGATGAGATGCCGGCGGCTGAGCCCGCGCGCATTGATGTCGTCGCTTTGGGGAAAGAAAAACTTGGTCGCGACAATGGTGTTGGCGCGTTTGCCGGATGCGGCGAGGGCTTGGCCAACGATACGTTCGCTCTCGTTGCCCGCGTACACGTTGGCCGTGTCTATGAAGTTGATGCCCGCGTCGAGAGCATAGTCGATCGTGCGCAGTGATTCCTCGCGATCGGTCTTGAGCCCGAACATCATCGTGCCCAGGCAAATTTCGCTCACCTGTACTCCGGTTCTACCGAGTTGCCTGTATTTCATGCTGTCTCTCCCCTATATCACCGGTGAAACGGAGTCTCGCCCGCGCGCCAAACAATACGACGCGGCCCTGGGCCAAAGCCGCCGCTTCCTTTCCGTTTATCCATTCGCCGGTAAGAGCGCCGTATAGCGATTCATCGTGTGGCTGCTGCCGCCAGAGGGTTCTCCCAAAGCAGGCCGGGAAAACGCGCGAAGTCGCCGTCGGTACTGCAAAGCCTGAGCCCGTGCTCTATGGCCAGCGCTGCCAAGTGGGCGTCGGGCACCAAGTTCGAACGCAGCCCCGATTGTCCCAACAAAGGTGCGAGTACTTCGCGGTGGCGCTCGGTGGGTGAAGGAATCCACACGGGATCACATCCGAGCCACGCCTCTACCTGTTTCCATGCCTTGGACATGGGCAGTGGGCGGCGAAAGACACGAGGGTTGGTTACGAGCCGGACGAAGGCCAGCAGACTCGGCCAGGGCAGGCCGACACGGCCCGGTCCGTTCAGTTTTGCGTCGAGCCACTCACGGGCGGCGGCCTGCTTGTCGAAGTCGCGGACGTGCGCGTACACGAGCAGGTTCGCATCGACGAGGATCAATTAAAGCCTTCGTCTTCGGCCACGGCGAGTACTTCGGCCACGTCGTCAATCGATCCGAGCAGGCACCCGCCTAGCGATACCGAAGGCGTACGATAGGCTTTCTTGCGAGGCGCTGGGCGCTGGAGACTCACGAGCCCTTCCCGCAACGCATCGTTCAGGATCTTCTTGAAACTTCCCCCCCGGCTTTGCCTGGCCTCTTGGATCAAGGCGGCAACGTCATCGTCGAGTGTGATGGTTGTTCTCACGCGGGAAAGATACGGCGTTTAGCATCACGCTGCAATATATTTGATGCTATAGCATCACTGGGTCCATATTCCGTTGCGTCGTGGTCCAGAGCGTCGTCGACAACTGGATATACCCCCCACAATGTCAGGGTGTGCCGGCATCGAGCGCGGCGTGCGCTCCGAGCCACGCCTGGAGCCGAGGCAGCGCTAGATCCTTCCGGTAGGATCCGCACCGGTGCGCTCCGGGCATGTCTAGAGCCGAGCCCAGCGCATCTGGGATGCGCGATGCTTTGGGTGTGCGCTCCGGCTCCGGGCATGTCTGGAGCCGAGGCTAGGGAGCCGCTTTCCCAAACCACACCGTGCCGGTTGCGGCAGAACCGGGGGAACTCTTCGTCAATAATACCGCTTACGTTTGCAGCACCGTTCCGCACTTGGAGCAGAACTTGTCTTGCGTCCCGGCCGGCTCTCCGCAGGCTGTACAGAATACGGCAGGTTGTCCTTCTTCGTAAGGTCGAGACGGTGGGTGTCCGGAAGCAAAGCGCCCGGATTCTTGCCGTCTGCCGAGGTAGAAGACCGCCAGGCCCACGAGCGCCAATGAACCCAGGACCAGCGCAATAATGGAAGCCGGCGACAAGCCGGTGGCGGCTGCGGCCGTTGGCGAGGCTACAGCGGGGACTGCAGGCGGCACCGCCTTGGGAGCGGCCGGGGCGGACAGCGTGTCGTTGTCTTTGGTATAGGCGATAGAGACTTCGATAGATTGTCCGGCGCTACGGGCGCCCAAGTCGATGGAGTAGGATCCCGTGCGCCCGGCAGCCGCTTGCGCCGCGGGATCGGTGCTGAAGTCGCGCGCACCGACAGGTGGCCTCGTGACTACCGTCGTGCGCAGGGTGGGATAGTCCAGTGCCCACTTGAAATCGTAACTACGTGCCTGTCCGGAGATCGACAGCGCCGGATCGTAGTACTCCAGCCATATCTCAGGATATAAGGCGTTCAAGGTGACGGAAATTTTCTCGCCCGAGCGCTGTGTGGTGTACTCGGCGTTCAGTAGCCGTCCTTCAGGGTTGCGCAGTGCGACCGCATGCGGGGTCCCGGCGGCGGCCGGAATGGCCAAGGTCAGTTCAAGGGGAAGCTCGACACCGGGATCCAGCGAGGCGTTTATCAAGACCAGTGGCTCTACCCGGTCGAGTTCCGGCAGTAACTCGATTTGAAGCCATGTGAAACTTACATCCGTCCCGGCGCGAGCGGCTTCGCCACCGGCCGCCAGGGCCAGCAAGGCCGCCAGTAAAACCTGGCCCAGAACTCTCTTGCTTGCCACGGCTATCTCGTAAGCTGAACACTGCATCGGCCAACCCCTTGGTCCCCGCCTTCTAGAGTGCAAGAGCGCGCGGGAACGGCTAGCAGCCTCGACCATACATGCGTCGAAGTCCATGTTCGCTCGGGTGTTCGCAGCGCTAAATAATTGACCCGTATAACGGCGAAAAATGACCCACCCCCCAGCTCTCTGCTACCGGGGATGTGAAACAACAAACTTCACAGATCTGGAGCTAACAGGAGGTGCTGAGAGTGAGTCAGGTCCATGTAATCAGGCACAAGGTTTTTGTCGAGCGTCTGCCTGTCCGGCTAGGCGGCCGCGAGTAGCATAAAGCGTTGAAATCAAGGTGCTAGCGTTTTGGTGCGAGAATCGTGCTCTCAACAAAACTAGGCACTTCTCGGCAAGTTTCGACAGGATCTTGGTACGAGCTTGGGATCAGCCCTACTATAAATTACTAAATATCTAAAATAGCAGGGCTCTTGACAAAAATATGAAATAGGTTCATTTTGCAAAAATGCTTCATTCCGCGGTTGCTGTCTCGTCGCGCCGACACCGGCGGCGTCTGGCGCGTAGTGAGTCCATTCTCACCGCGGCCATGCGCCTAGTCGGCGAGAATGGCATCGAAGGTTTCACGCTTCAGCAAATTGCCGATGAACTCGATTACGCCATCGGTTCTCTCTACCGCTATTTTCCTTCCAAGGGCGCGCTGCTGGCGGAGTTGCAGCGGCGAGTGGTGACGGTTGCGGGCGATAGGGCCGGCAGGCTGCGTCGTTGGTGCTTGGAGCGCAGAAACTCAAAGGCGCCGGCAGGCCCCCCTGACACTTTGCCGGCCGGCACTTTGGAGATGAAGCCGCCGGCGGAGCCCGGTGATGGCGGCAGCGCGGTTTCACTTGCGAAGCAGCAGGCTTCGGATTTGCAACTCGTAGGTAGTGCGGAGGCGTTGATGCCGGTCATTGCCCCGGTGATGCTCTACGAACGCTTGGCCTACGATGCGCCCGCGCAGTTCGGACTTCTCTCGATGTCGCTCGGTGATCCCCGGCGTTTGATCGACGACGCCGGGGTGCTCGGCGTCGCACAGGCGGCCCGTCCCTTTTTCGAGGCGATGTCTCGAGACCTGCAGCAGGCCGCCGCAGACGGTGCGCTGCGCATTGACAGGCTCGAGCCGGGGTCGCTGTCGGATTCGGTGATGTTGTGGGCCGCGCTTCACGGCGTGGTACAGCTCAAGAAACTCGAAGGCCTGGGGCCGGGGCGCGAGAACACCGCCGCTACTGCCGCTCGCTTGATCAGCACCTTGCTGGCTGGTTGGGGTGCCGACGCGCGGGCGGTGGATCTTGCCCGCCGTATAATCGAGGGCGAAGCTGGGGCATTGCTCGTTATCAAAGCCGCCGATTTCGAAGAAGTGCCCGTCGCGCCGCTGCAAGCTCCGCCGGCTGCCGCTAGTAGCGAGGCCGCCGGGCCCGGCAGCGTTTCGGCCAAGCCGGCCGCCGCATCCGCGAAGCAATCACAGGAGAGCAAACCATGAAAGCCATATCCGGCGGCGAACTCGTCGCGCAGTTACTCAAAGCCGAAGGGGTCGAGGTCGTCTTCGGGATCATCGACGGAACCTACTTCGGTCTGTACTCGAAGCTCGGGGATTACGGCATCCGTTTAGTTACGCCGCGGCATGAAAGCAGCGCAGCACATATGGCCGGCGCCTATGCTCGCATGACCGGCAAACTCGGCGTGTGTATAGCGAGCAACGGGCCCGGCGTTGCCAACGTTTTGCCCGGCGTCGCCGTGGAAAACGGTGAAGGCAACCGCGTGCTCTTGATTAGCAGCTCTCGACGTAGCGGCATCGGTTCCCCCGACCGCGGCGGGACCTTCCAGTACTTCGACCAGGTCGGCGTGATCAAGCCGATGAGCAAGTGGTCGGGCAGCGCCGCTTCTTTCGAGCGCATTCCGGAACTGCTGCGTAGAGCAATGCGTTGCTCTTATCGCGGGCGCCCGGGCCTAGTCCATTTCGACGTTCCCGAGAACATCATGAACGGCAAGTTCAAAGCCGCGCCGGTGATACTGCAACCTTCACAATACCGGCTCACGGTTGCGCCGCTTCCTTCTCCTGCGCAGGTGGCCGAGGCGGCCGGCATCTTGCTTGCGGCATCCTATCCGATGATTCACGCGGGTAGTGGTGTGATACATGCCGGTGCGGGTCCCCGGCTGCACAAGTTGGCGGAGATGCTCTCGGCCCCGGTGACTACGAGTTGGGGCGCACGCGGCGCCATTTCGGAGCGCTCCGATCTTGCGGTCCCGATGCATTGCATCGACTTGAACAAGAAAGTGCGCAACGACGCCGATGCGGTGCTGGTCATAGGCAGCCGCTTGGGTGAGACCGATTGGTGGGGCAAGGCGCCGTACTGGCGCCGTGCCGCCGAGCAGAAGCTCATACAGGTGGACAACGACGAGGATAACATCGGGATGAACCGCCCCACCGATCTTGCGGTGCTGGCCGATGCCTCCGCTTTTATCGATGCCTTGATCGTGGAACTGGAATCGCGTCCGCCGGCCGCCTCCTTGGCCGGGCGCAAGCGTAAGGTTGGCGAAGTTGCTGCCGCCAAGCGTGCCGTGCGGGCGGATCTCGACAAAGCACTGGTGGCGCAAGACGCGCCGTTGCACCCGGCCCACGTGCCTTCGATTTGCCGCAAGTTCTTTGACGACGACGCGATAGTGGTAGCCGACGGCGGCAATACCGTAATCTGGGTGAACTTCTACCACGAAGTGCGCGTCCCCAACACGATGCTGGCCACTGCGAAGTTCGGGATGCTCGGTGCGGGAGTAGGCCAGGCTTTGGGCGCCAAGGTCGCACGGCCGGACTCTCAGGTTTACTGCATCATTGGCGACGGTGCGATGGGCTTTCACTTACAGGAGGTCGAGACCGCCGTGCGCAACGCCTTGCCGGTAGTCTATCTGGTCATGTGCGACAAGCAGTGGGGCATGGTCAAGATGAACCAGCAGTTCGCGCTGAAACCGGTGAAGACGTTGATCCGTAAATCGCTGGGCCCGGGCGAAACCATTAACGCGGATTTGAGTCCGATCCGTTTCGACAAAGTGGCTCAAGCCATGGGTGCGCACGGTGAGTATGTGAGCAAGCCCTCGCAGTTGGAAGCGGCGCTGTCACGGTCGCTAGAGAGCGGACTTCCCTCGGTGGTCCACATCGAGGTCGATCCGGTTGCACACATGTGGGCACCGAAGCTCAAGGTCTTCAAGGACATGCACGAGGAGCCCAAAGGGTGAGAGCGCTGCAGCGGAAGGCGAAGATAAATGATTGATAGCACTTCGATGTCAGGAAAGACGGTGGTCATAACCGGTGCGGCCGGAGGTATCGGTAGCGCCTTGGCGCGGCGTTTCGGGAGGGCCGGCGCGCGGGTTGCGCTTTTGGATCTCGATGCCGGGCGGCTCGATGCGCTTGCCGTGGAACTCGATGGTCTCGGCATAGAGTCCATGGCTGCGGTTTGCGACATAACCGATCGTGAAGACTGTGACCGTGCCGTGGGCAAGGTGATCGATGCCTGGGGCGGAGTGGATGTGTTGATCAACAATGCCGGGCTTACTCATCTGAGCCCTTTCGCGGAGACCGACATCTCGGTGTATCACAAGCTCATGGACGTCAACGTTTTCGGCGCGATCAACGCTACCCACGCGGCCTTGCCGTCGTTGCTACAACGGCGCGGCACCGTAGTGGCGATGTCGAGCGTGGCGGGGTTCTCTCCCTTGCCTACGCGTACCGGTTACTCGGCCGCCAAACATGCTCTACACGGACTCTTCGACACTTTGCGTGCCGAACTCGAGCCGCAGGGACTCAAGGTGCTGATCGTCTGTCCCGGCTTTACCAAGACCGATATGGCTTCGCGGGCCTTGGGCGCAGACGGCAGCGTGGGAGGGCATCGCCGCACCACCGTAGGCACACACGCAGACCCTGCCGACGTTGCCGACGAGATTTTCCGGGCGCTACTCAAGGGCCGGCGGCTTCTGGTGATGTCGCGGGTCGGAAAACTCGCTTTCGTGTTATGGCGGGTGTGGCCGGCACTTTATCAGCGGCTGATGCTGCGAAGCCTTGACCGCGACGCCGCTCGTTTGCGCGAGGAAGAGCGAAGGGCCGCGGGTTCCTAGCCGCGATGTCTTTCGACGCTACTTTCCTCATTTTTGTGGCGGTGGTGTTTCTTGCCTTCACCACCGAGGTTGCCGCCGGTTTCGGGAGTATGGTCATCGCCATGGCTTTGGGCATGCACCTGTACAGCGCCCACACGCTGGTTCCACTGTTGGTGTCGTTCAACGTAATGATCACCGGATACGTGGTCTCGCGGCACCATGAGCACATAGACAGGCAGCTCTTGTTCACCAAGATCCTGCCCTATATGGGCGCGGGGATGATCGGGGGCTTACTCATCTTCCAGGTGGCTTCGGGCGAATCGTTGCGGATTGCCTTCGCTGTTTTCGTCGTGGCCGTTTCCTTGCGGGAATTGCGGGCCTTGCTCGCGGGTAACGGCGAACCGAGGACTCCGCTTCCTCCACGCGCTGCAAGGGTGGGAATCTTGGGCGCCGGAGTGATCCACGGCTTGTTCGCGACCGGGGGACCCTTGCTGGTTTATGTGCTCGGACGTTCCAATCTCGACAAGGGCAGCTTCCGCAGCACTTTGGCAACGGTGTGGTTGACGCTCAACAGCAGCTTGACGCTGATTTTCCTGTTCTCGGGCCGTCTTGACTCCAGCAGGCTGCCTTTCGTTGCGGCTTTGATCCCAGTGTTGTTGCTCTGTGTTGCGGCGGGAGAGTGGGCCCATACGAGGCTCGACGAACGCCGGTTCAGAATCGCGGTGTTTGCACTGCTGCTGATGTCGGGGTCGTCGTTGCTGCTATAGGAGCCTGCGCTTCCCGGCGCTGCGTCTCGGGTCGGCCTAGCCGCACTCAGGGACGCTTGCGACTCTCGCCGCGAGCTTTCCCCAACAATGCCGCCTGGTGTGCTTTTGCCCGGGCGGGGGCAGTGTTCAGCACCGTGTATCAGGGGTTCCGGTGCCGTGTGTTCGGGACCGCGTCCGGCGCCCGCGTTGCCGGCCACCGGGAGCGGCCGGGGATTGCGGTTCCGGTGCCGTGTGTTCTGGGCCGCGTCCGGCGCTGTGCCTCAGGTTTAGCAGATGTAACGTTTCGCTAAGGATCCTACAGTTGCGTGAAAGTCGCGCTCTATCTCGGCGATTATTTCGGCTACCGGCTGTACCTTTTCTATGCGGCCGGCGACTTGGCCGCTAAGTGCGATGCCCGCCTCGAGATCGCCATTGAAGTAGAGTTCCTGGGGGTTGCCGAACTCCGCCATGATGTTGTGGCCGGCCTGTTCCCGGGCTTCGCTGTAGGCGGTGCGTAGCGCACGCAGAGCGGGGCTGAAGTTGCGGTTGAGAAGTACCGTGTCGGTTTCCGCAGCCGCGACGATCGCGTTTTTCCAGTTCTCGTGGACCGGAGATTCGGCCGCGGCGACCATGCGGGTTCCGAGTTGCACGCCTTCGGCGCCCAAGGCGAAAGCCGCCGCCATTGATGCGCCGTCGCTTATTCCGCCGGCCGCAATGATCGGCACTTCCACTTTGGAGCGGACCAGGGGCAGCAGCACCATGCTCGCCACCTCGCGCGGATTCTTGAAGCCGCCGCCTTCGCCGCCTTCCACGATGAGACCGTCGACTCCAGCATCCACCGCTTTGAGGGCGCCGCGAAGGGTGGGTACCACGTGGAACACCGTGAGTCCGGCCTTTTTCAACGGCTCGGTGTAGCGTGTCGGGCTTCCGGCCGAGGTGGTCACGAAACGTACGCCCTGGTCGATGACGAACGAAGCGATGTCCGGGTCGCGCACGAAAGCCTGGGCGATGTTTACTCCGAAAGGCTTGTCGGTGAGCTGGCGCATCTTGACGATTTCGGCTTTGACGGCATCGAGTTCGCCCGAGGATGTTTCGATGATCCCCATTCCTCCCGCCGCCGATACCGCCGAGGCGAGTTGTGAGCGCGCGATCCAGCCCATGGGGGCCTGCACGATCGGAAGGTCGACGCCGAGTAGTTCGGTTACGCGGTTGCGAATAGCCATGGCACTCAATTGCTCGATCCAGGGGCAAACTGCAACTTCAACAGCCGGCCCGGGATCGTGACGCGGTGGTCATTACCTGCTACCCGTGGAGGAACTCTCGCCGGCAAGGGCGATGAGAGTTCGGCGCCCATTCTCGTGCCGAAAAGGCTGATCTAAGGCCTGGAAATGATCACAATTCGTTTCCAGGCCTTAGCATTTCCGAGGGGTTGGCCAGTCTTACGAGGGTTTCATGAGGTCCGACCCCTGGCTTCGGGGGTGAACGTGACGGGCATGCTTACGAAGGATCGCACCAGGGGGGAGGGGACCATTTTCGGGGGGCCGCCGGCGTAGCTCATATCGGGCATGCGGCGCAGGACTTCTTCGAGGGTTACTCGAATTTCCATTCGTGCGAGGTTGGCGCCGAGGCAGAAGTGGTTGCCGATTCCAAAGCCGAGGTGGGGGTTGGGGTTGCGATCTATCTTGAAGGCATCCGGGTCGTCGAAAACCTCGGGATCGCGGTTGGCTCCCGGGTAGAGCATCAACACTTTCTGGTCCTTGGCGATCTTGGTGCCGCGTAGTTCGGTGTCTTCAGTAGCGCTGCGCGAGAAGTTGAGCACCGGAGTTACATGGCGCACGATTTCTTCCACGGCGCTGTCCATCAGCGACGGGTCGTCGATTAGCTTCTGCCGCTCTCCGGGGTTTTCTATCAATTGGGCGATGCCTCCAGAGATTGCGTTGCGGGTGGTTTCGTTGCCCGCCACCAGCAACAGCACCATGAACATCAGCAACTCGTCGGTGGCCAGCGCAACGTCTTCTTCGGTGGCGCCGGGTATTCGCTTTACGCCGTCCTTGAGCGTGTTGGTCCCAAGGAGCCCCTCTTCCTTGGCTCCTACGAGTATGCTGATCAGATCGTCACGCGGGTTGGCGCGGCGGTCGGCGAAGATTTCCTGCAAGTACTCGGCGTACTCGGCGTAAGCCCGGGTAGCTTTGCCCATGATTTCCGGATCGTCGAGGTTGCCGTCGGCGGCGATCAGCTCGTCGGACCAGCGATGGAAAGTAGCGCGGTCTTCCTTGCGGATGCCGATAAGCTCGGCGATCAACTCCAGGGGCAGCGGCACTGAGATGTCGAGCACAAAATCGCACTCACCTTTGTGTGCGACCTTGTCGATGGCATCGGTGGCAATCTTTCGGAACGCGCTTTCGAGATTGCCGACCATCCGTGGAGTAAATCCCTTGCGGATCAGTCCGCGCAGTTGTGTATGGCGGGGTTCGTCCATATCGATTATGGACAGGCGGGAGGGGTTGTTCGGCCTAACTCCGCCGCTCGAGCAGAAAAGCTTGTTGTTCTTGGATACGTACTCCACGTCGGCGTATTTGGACAGAACCCAAAGCTCATTGGTCTCGTCCCAGTAAACGGGAGCGTTGTTGCGCAGCCATTCAAGATGTTCCCAGATGCTGTCTTCTTCCCAAGTGGCGGGTGACATACTGTCGAACTTCATAGCGATACTCCTTCGTGTGCGTTGCTGCAGTGGGTTGGCGGGCGCTACGGCCCGCGGTGCTATCGGGTCCCGGAGTCTTCGCTGAGAAGCTTCGGGTCCACGAAGAGGCGGTCGACTAGCTCGCGTACGAAAGCGGTCTGAAGCGCGAGACCTTCCTCGGCCAGGAGGTCTTCGCCCATCATCTCCTTGTAGAACGGAGCCATCGTGAAAAAGCCGATGATGACGTGGTAGAGCGCCAGTATCAGCAAGGGAACCTGCTCGGCCGTCCACGGTATCGGGACCGGGCTGTTTACGACCATGTCGGCGGAGCTTTCGAAAAGCGGTTGTATCCAGGCTCGCAGCATTCCGGTGAGCCGCCGCCCCCCGGTTAGGGTCTCATGCTGGACCAGCCGGGCGATGTCGGGACGCTGGGACAAGATATCCATGATGCCTTCGACGATGCTGGAGTCGGTGCGGTCGTCGGGGCGGGACTTCGCGAACTCATCGAGGAGTTCGCGCACCGGGCGCAGACCGCGCTCGAGCACTGCCGAGTACAAGGCGTCCTTGCTTTCGAAATGGTTGTAAAGACTCGGGGTTCTTATCCCCACCGCAGCGGCGACATCGCGCAGGGTGGTTCCTTCGTAGCCATGTTCGGCGAACAGGGCCTCGGCCGCATCGAGAATGCGGTCGGCGGTTTGCTCGCCCTTGCGGCTGCGCCGGACTTCGATCTCTGCTTCGGCTGTGAGAGTGCTCATGGGCATTAACTAACTGCTGTTAGTTTTGCTGTGACAGGCGCTGCAGTCAAGGGGGCCGTTTGTGCGCGCTCGAGCCGGGGCTAGCGAACTAGGGAGGAGTTGCGCAGCTAAGGGATGAGCTAGCGAACTAGGGGGGAGTTGCGCAGCTAAGGGACGAGCTAGCGAACTAGGGCGGGTAGTGCCGGAGGGTTGTGCCGCCGGTTGATGGACTTTCCCGCCTTGTCCGGGTGAATCCTGATTGCCAAGGTCCCTGGGGTTTCGCGAGGGGTCCTTTTTGCGTATCCGGGTAGTCCCACGACGGCCACAGTCCCGCGACGGCCACAGTCCCGCGGCGGCCTACGATAGCGGAGCCGGGCACGGTTTTACCTACTGATACCCTGCTACGGACCCATGTGCGCCGGACATGTTGGCTGACCGCTAGGGCTTGGGCTACACTTAAAAACAACGATGGCTACTACTACTTTGACCGGGGCGGTCCCATCGGCCCGGTCAAAGCAAAACCGGGCGGGGTGTTTCGGATGAAATCTATGTTTGCGGTCTCAGTGCTTACGGTACTCGTGGCGCTGCCTTCGGCGGCTTTTGCCGATGCTCCGGCCATGCAAACGGTACTCAGCAGCAGTGGCAGAGTGCTCTACCACGGTAGCCCCGAGGGCGCCCGCGGGCGGGCAGCGGTGGTGTGTCCGGAAGCCGAGAATCTTTCCGGGCCTCGCTGCGGTGATGATGAGCGCAACTGTGTAGATGCATTGCCCATCGGTATCTGCGTACGTCGCGGCTTCCTCTACAAACTGACACTTTGCACCGATCCGAACGCGTCCTTACATCAGGGGCACGCCTTTTCTTGGTCGCGGACGGGTAGCCTGCCGCCGTCGCTAAGCTTACAGACGCCTCCGAACCCTTCTACCGTCCCGGATGCAACCAGCACCGCCTATGTCGGAGGCACGCAGTTCGTGGGTCCTATCGACGGCGACGATGGTAAGCACTATGGTTTCTTGAGCGCCCCGTTTTGCGGCTCCTTTTCGATCGCCAATATCGACCTGTGTCCGACTACTTCAACGCACGCGTCGTGTGCGGGCAGCTTCCCCGTAAATTTCCGCACTCTCGATGTGGATCAATCCAAACCGATGCCGTATTTCATCACGGACGGGGGTCTGCCCGACGCAAAGACGGGGCAATTCTATTCCGTGCCTCTGCAAGGTGAAGGCGGAATCGGCGACTATGTGTTCAATGTCATAAGCGGTTCGCTCCCTCCGGGACTTGGTCTGAGTAGCGCAGGGACTGTCAGCGGGTTTCCGCAAAGTGCCGGTATATACACGTTTACTGTGCAACTCAGCGAGAATCCTACCAACCCGATTTTCTTGCCCCCGGAAGGGTGCCTTCAGGCGCCTCCCTGTTCGGCGGAAACCGATATCCGTGAGTTTACGCTGATAGTGTCCGCAGTGGAGACGAGCACTACTACGTTGAAGGGTGAAGGCACCACTACTACGTTGAAGGGTGAAGGCACCACCACTACGTTGAAGGGTGAAGGCACCACCACTACGTTGAAGGGTGAAGGCACCACCACTACCTTGAGAGGTGGAGGTACCACCACTACCTTGAATGGTGGGGGTTCTACGACAACCACAGTGGTGCCGCCACCGCCTTCATCGACGACCACGACCTGGCCACCCTCGTGCCTGGGCCGTTGCGGTTTGCCGGTAAGCGCCGGACCCGATCCCCTGGCCAGCGATTGCTTGTACATCTTGAGAGCGGCGGTCAAGCTGGAAAGCTGCGCGCTTTGTGTATGCGACGTGGATAGCAGTTGCGCGATCCTTGCCACCGATGCGCTTCGCTGCCTGAACAAGGCCGTACACAACCCGGTAGATTTGTTCTGCGACGAGTGCGTGCAGTAGCTACAGTGTCAGCCGGCGGCCGGATCGAGTTCTAGGAAAGCGTTTCGTTCGCCGCCATTGCTGGTGTTCTCGAAGCTGTAGGCGAACTGCTTGATCTCGGCTGCCCAGTGGTGGGCGACCAGCCGCCGTCCCTCATCGTCGTAGTAGTCGCGGAAGTCCCCATGCTCGGTGCGGTTACTATGTGAGAGCGGCTGATAGCCGATGCCAATGCGCCGGCACACTTGCGCGAAGTCACTGTCCAGATTCTCGAAACGCCCGACGAAATCGACGGCGAGATTCCCCCGGCGGTCGCACAAGTACTCGAGTTGGTAGCCGTCGCGCCGCCGTGCCTGAAAGCGAATGAAGTCTTTGAAATCCTTCATCGCGGAAACTCTACGGTGGCGCGAGTGCGTTGGTACGCGCAGTATATATTCGTATTGCGAGACCAAGCGGTCCCAGGGGTTGCGCACGAAAGCAAACTTGAAATATCCGGCCATCAACTCTGCTGCCATGCTTCTCTCCAGAGTGCCGATGGC
Source organism: Candidatus Binatota bacterium (assembly GCA_024276575.1). GTDB lineage: Bacteria > Desulfobacterota > Binatia > UBA1149 > CAITLU01 > JAJRWY01. The sequence continues at coordinate 10,155 of JAJRWY010000199.1, read as the reverse complement.
TTCGTGAGCGCGAAACACTTCCTGCCGGTAGTCGCGGGTTAGGCGAGCGCGGCTCATGAACTTGCGCCACAGGCTGTCCGGGCGTGCTATCGCGTAAGGCGACAAGTGTTGCCGTATGGTGGTGCCGGCAGCTTTGCGAATATGAACGAAGATGAAGCGGTGAGAATCTGAAACGAGCATTGCGGAAATAGGCATTGCGCTACCGCAGCGCAGTGTCGATGCCGGGATCTTTTGGGGCGAAGTTTCTATAACTCCGAGTTAATCGTTTTTAACCTCGAAAACGCGGTACTCCACCGCTCCCGCCAGTGCGCGCCCCTCGGCGATGGCGACTACTCGGTTGATCCATGCATAGCGGGGGTCCCCCGTTTCGAAGCGCGGCTGGGTGAAGAACTCAGTGTCGCCGTAGCCGGTGTTCGTATCGCCACTGAGCGCCGCCATTACCTTGTCGTTCATGACGATCACACCGTAATACTCCATGTAGATGAAGGCGCCGTCGTCGGTTTCCATGGTTCCACGTACATCGAGGCGGCCGACGCCGTCGCCGTCGAGCAGCAGCCAGTCGGCACCACTTTGTACGAACCGTCCCTTCAGGCGCGGCCCTTCGAAGGTCCCATCGACGACGTCAAAGATCATGCGTGTGCCCTTTGGACCGGGGCCGACTGCTACCGGATCTTTGAGATTGACTCTATAGGTCATTAGAGCTTCGAGCTTCATGGTTTCTCCTGGGTGCTGCAATTGAAGCGGCAGAACATACCTCGCTGGCAACTACGCTGTTAGCGAAACGATCGGTGGACAAACTAGCGGTGATCAACGGCGACTCCAATCGCTTTTGATGCCCGCCCGGCCCTTCCAGCGGCCGGGGAATCGTGCCATTGAATTACCGGGAAAACGAGGAGGCAGTGCGGACAGTGGCTGACACACGACGGGAGACTTGGGATGCGATCGTCATAGGCTCGGGCTTGGGCGGGCTTTCTTGCGCGGCTTATCTATGCGCATCCGGAAAACGCACTTTGGTGCTGGAGAGCCACTACATCGCCGGGGGAAATTCGCAGGTGTTCCGCCGGCGCTATCAGGGGCGCGATTACGAATTCGACGTCGGTCTGCATTACATCGGGGAGTGCGGAGCGGAAGGAACCATTGCCCGGGTGTTGCGTGGTGCCGGCTTGGAGAGGCGCGTGAAGTTCCGCGCGATGGATGCCGACGGATTCTCCACGCTGCTGTTCCCCGATCTTACTTTTCGCGTACCGGCAGGCTGGGATCGCTATCGCGACCGGCTCTTCGAAACTTTCCCCGAGGAAAGGGAAGGGCTGGCCAGGGTAATAGAGATCATGCGCGAGGTGGCCGAGTCCGGCCGCCGCATCCAGAACCGTGAAATCGCGCCCGAGGACATTCTCAGCGAGGCCCCGAACTTTCTGATCTGGGGCATCCGGCCCATTACCGAGCTGTTCGAAGAGTGCGGAATTTCCGAGCGGGCGGCGGCGGTGATTCTCGGCGAGCAAGCCGGCTACGGTGTGCGCCCCTCGCGCACTGCGGTAGCCTTGCAGGCAGGCTACACCGACCACTTCATGCGCGGGGCCTTCTATCCCGAGGGCGGCGGGCAGGTGATCGCGGCGCGTCTGGTCGAAGCCGTTCGCGCATACGGTGGGGAGGTTCGCACCAGGGCCTTGGTGGACAAGGTAAGAATCGAGAATGGCCGGGTAGCCGGTGTGGCCTTGGCCGCCTCGAAATCCGGCGAAGCGGGCGCTTTGATCGACGCGCCCGTGGTCGTGTCCAATGCCGACTTGAAACGAACCGTTCGCGACCTAGTAGGTGTAGGGCATTTTTCGAGTGAGATCGCCGAGCGCGTTGACGGCTATCGCATGTCTTTGCCGCTGTTCATCGTCTACCTGGGGCTCGACATCGATCTTGGTGCCCGCGGCTTGCCCAACAGCAACTATTTCATCTGGGACAGCTACGACGTTGACGGTATCTGGGCCAAGCTCGAGGAGGGCGAGATCCCGGACGAGACTTTTGCCTACATGACGATCGCCTCTGCCAAAGACCCGGACAGCCGGCATCTTGCTCCGCAGGGCTACAGCAACCTTCAGATAATGACCACGGTGCCGCGCGAGTACGCGGTGTGGAATGTCGAGAAGGGGCCGGTAGACGGCGCTTCTTACCATCGCGATTCCGAATATCGCCGCCGTAAGGATGAACTCGCCGACCGGCTCATCGCCATGGCGCAAAGGGTGATTCCCGAACTGAGCGATCACATCGATTGGAAAGAGACGGCTTCTCCACTTACCCACGAGCGTTTCACGCGCTCGAGCGGCGGGACCGGTTACGGTATCGAACTCGCGACCGATCAGATGGGGCCGATGCGCATAGGCCCGGAGACCGAGTTGCCCGGACTCTTCGTTACCGGGGCATCCACCTTCTCGGGGCACGGTATAAGCAACGTACTTCGCGGCGGGGTCGTTGCCGCAGGCGCGGCCTTGGGCGAGAACTTGATGGCGCGTGTGCTTGCAGGAGAGACCCTGGCCGATCCCGGCTTACTGCCCGAACTGAGCGAGGGCGAGGATTGGGATCCCTGGCGGGAGTCGCACTGATCTTACGGTTGGGCTCAGATTCCCAGCTTGGCGAGTTGATCGAGGACGCGGCCCAGCATTGCCGATAGGGTCGGGTAACTGCCCTCGAAGCGCTCTATCGACTCGTTCATCCTATCGAGCAGTGAAGCCTCGCTCGTATCCGGGCCCGCCGGATCGGCGGCAAGCGCACGCTCGATGTCGGCGGTCAGGCCGCGAAGCAAATCTCGGTCCTCCGCTTCAACCGAGTCGGTATCTTCGAGTTCTTCTCGTATCTCGCCTAGTAGTTTCCGGAGTTTCTCTTTCGGCATGTCTTGGTCTCGTCCTCTCCTCTCGAGGATTCCCGTCCGCTGTGTATCTGCCAGAGCCGTTCGCGACAACTAAGATAGTAGCGACGCCACGCGGTATAGGCCAGCTTGAATCTTCGCGCCGATCGCATGGCACCTTGGGGCGTGCTCGCTCTTCGACCTTTGACGTGCTGTAAAGTACGCCTGCGGGCCGCATCGCTGCGCATGCCCCGGGCCGGCGCATGCTTGGCGCTCTCGCAACCGACGTTCATGATCAACCTTGATCGGGCAATGATTCACGGCGCAAATCGCCTCCCGCTCGCGCCGGAGCACGCCATGGGCGGCCGTACTCGCGCCCGCCGATGCTCACCTACGCTTGGGTACGCTCCGCTCGGCGAACGCTTCGCTCGGCCACGACCGACGCTCTCCAGCGTGTTTTCGCCCATGAAGTATTGTCCGATCAAGGTTGATCAAGGCTTAGGATCTCGGGGCCCTAGCGTGTGTAGAGATCGGCAGTGGCCGGTGTGAACAGCGACATGCGCTTGCGCGGGCGCTATGCGCCTTCGCCTAGCGGTCTGATCCACTTGGGTAACGCGCGGACTGCGTTGTTGGCGTGGCTGTCGGTGCGCTCGCGAGGCGGCGCTTTCATCTGGCGCCTGGAAGACCTTGACGTTCCGCGTGTGGCCGCTGGTATGGCTGCCGCGGCACTGGAGGATCTGCGCTGGCTGGGTCTGGACTGGGACGAAGGCCCCGACTGCGGCGGTCCCCACGCACCTTACTGCCAATCGCAACGTCGCGAGCTTTACGAGGAGGCGCTGGCATGCTTGGCCGCTGCCGGACGCTTGTTCCCCTGCCGGCTTTCCCGCAAAGACCTGCGCGGCCTCGCTTCCGCGCCCCATGGCACCGGCCGAGCGTTGCCGCCGTATCCCGCATCGTTGAGACCGCGGGATCTGCCTCCGGATTGGTACGAGGCTTTGCAGGCCGGCAACGCTACGCCTGCCTCGATACGATTCATTGTCGACGCCTCTGCAGCGGTTTGCGAAGCTACGCCTCTTGCCGGCGTGGTGGTCGAGGATCTGTTGCAGGAACCTTTTAGTGAGTGTGTCGCTGAGACGGTGGGGGACTTCGTATTGAAACGCCGCGACGGAGTATACGCTTACCACTTGGCTGTGGTCGTCGACGATATCGCCATGGGCATAAATCAGGTCGTGCGCGGCCGCGACTTGCTCGACTCTACGGCACGGCAGATGTTGTTGATCCGCGCGTTGGGAGCGCCGCTGCCGCAGTATGCCCATGTTCCTTTGCTGCTCGATGAGCGTGGCGGCAAGCTTTCGAAACGCGACGGGGTGCCGTCGCTGCGTGAACTGCGAGAGGCCGGAATCGCTGCCGAGAAGATCACGGGCTATCTGGCCTATTCGGCGGGCTTGATGGATGAGCCACACGGTTGCACTCCCGAGGAACTGTTAGGCGATTTCGACTGGCAGCGCGTGGCGAGGCAAGATTCGGTCCTGCCGCAAAACTTGCTCGAGATTTTGCGGACGCTTCGTTGAAGGGCCCCGCTACGCATTGCTCGATCCGGCGGCCGATCTCAGGGGCGCTTGCTACTTTCGCGACTCGGTTTCCTGAGTAATGACGGATAGATTGCCGAGACTTTCGAAACCGGGTGTTTTACCCTTGGTTGTCGGGCGATTTGCCCCTCGTTTGCCCAATCAAGCCGCCTTTTCTAGTGTCTGCGGGCCGCGCGGGACGGGACTGCAAAGCAGCTTTCCAGCGGTAGTACACACAGGGGAGTTACACTACATGCGAAGTGCAAAAGATTTTTTCGTACCCAAGGCTATCGGAGCCCCCATGCCGCCGCGCGAGATCCCGTTCCGGCCCTCGCGGATGATTCATTTTTTCGACCCGAGCAACGCCAAGATGGCCGCCAAGGCTCCCGACATCGCCAAGAAAGTCGACGTGCTGTGGGGCAACCTCGAAGACGCCATCTCGGCGGATAACAAGATTGCGGCCCGCAGGGGTTTGATCGAGATCGCCAAAGCCAATGATTTCGGCAGTACGCAGTTGTGGACGCGAATAAACTCGCTGGATTCTCCCTGGGTGCTCGACGACATCCTGGAATTGGTCACCGAGATCGGCGACAAGCTGGATGTCATCATGGTTCCCAAAGTCGAGGGAGCAGAGGACATCCACTACATGGACCGCCTGCTGTCGCAGTTGGAAGCGCGCTCCGAGATCAAACGTCCGATACTGCTGCATGCGATTCTGGAAACGGCTACCGGTGTCGCTAATGTCGAAGAGATCTGTGGTGCCAGTCCGCGCATGCAGGGCTTGTCGTTGGGCCCTGCGGACCTAGCCGCTTCCCGCCGGATGAAAACCACGCGTGTAGGCGGCGGGCATCCCGGCTATCTGGTGCGCCAGGATCCCGATGCCGACAACCCCGACGCTCCGCGTGCTGTTTTCCAACAAGACCTTTGGCATTACACCTTGGCGCGCATGGTGGATGCCTGCGTTGCGCACGGCATTCTCGCCTACTACGGGCCTTTCGGCGATATCAAAGACACCCTTGCTTGCGAGGACCAGTTCCGTAACGCCTTCTTGCTCGGTTGTGTGGGTGCCTGGAGCCTGCACCCGGTGCAGATCGACATCGCCAAGAAAGTCTTCAGCCCCGATCCTGCCGATGTAGCCTGGGCCAAGCGTGTGATCGAAGTCATGGGCGACGGCACCGGCGCCGCCATGGTGGACGGTAAGATGCAGGACGACGCGACTTTCAAGCAGTGTAAGGTGATGGTCGAGCTTGCCGGCATGCTCGCCGAGAAAGACCCGGACTTGGCTGCGTCCTACGGTTTGTAAGGCCAGCTTCCGGGCGTCGTTTCGGCTTGCAACGATAGTAACGATAGTGGGGTGCCCGGGGCTGTTCGACGGTCTGGGCGCGGTGATGCGGCGGGCGGATGCGGGCACCGGATATGGCCGGTGAGTGTGGGCGCGTGTGGGTGGCAAACTGGAACTCGCGGCTGGGGCCTGTCGCCGGCGCGTCCGGCTTGGCGCCCTCTTGAAAACGCCGCCCTCGCAGGATACGAAGTCCGTCCACATTCCGGGATTCCGGGCTGAAGATTCATCCCGATCTGACGAAGAGGAACAATAGCATGCGCTTTTACGAGTTCGAATGCAGGTCCGTCTTAGGGAAGTACGGTATCGCGTACCCCGAAGGCGGTTTGGCGAAAACGGCTGAAGAGGCGGAGAAACTCGCCGGCGAGTTGGGCTGCCCGGTCGTCATCAAATCGCAGATTCTGGCAAGCGCTGCGCGCGAAGCCGGGGGTGAGAAGGTAGCCGCGAGCCCCGCGGAGGCGAAAGCCGCTGCGGAGGAAATTCTGGCGCTCGAGATCAAGGGTCTTTCGCCGGTCGGCGTGCTGGTCACCAAGCCGGTGGAGTCCGAGAAAGAGTATGCCCTTCAGGTCACCTACGATGCGGTGGCCAAGTTGCCGGTCATGATCCTCAGCGACGTGCCTCGCAAGAACCTCGATGATGTGGCCGACGATACTCCCGAGCGCATTACGCGGCGTCATTTTTCTACGCTTGCGCCCATTCGTACCCAGGTCTACACGGCCAAGGAACTCGTCAGGGGCCTCAACATCGGGGCGCCGGAACTCAATCGTCTGACTCAGATCGCCAGCAAGCTTTGCGACTTGTTTCTGCAATACGATCTTACCGTGGCCGAGATCAATCCTTTGGCGCTTACCGGCGACGGCAAATTCTTGGCCGTGGATGTTCATATGGACATGGAAGAGGAGGGGCGCTTCCGCCAGCAAGGGCTACTCGATGAGTTCGGCATTCCCAGTACCGAGACGCGCGGCGTGCGTGGCGAACCCACGGCGATGGAGCGTGAAGCGCAGGCTATCGACGCGGAGGATGTTCGCGGCCTGATCAGCCCTTTCGTGGAGTTCGATGGGAACATGGGATTGGTGATCGGCGCGGGCGGTGGTTCGTTGACGATCTTCGATGCGGTAACGCAGGCCGGTGGCAAACCCGCCAACTATTGCGCGATCGGTGGCAACCCCAGTGTCGGCAAGGCCCGGCGCCTCACCAAACTGGTGCTTTCGAAAGAAGGCGTCAACAAGATAGCGGTGATGTCCAACGTAGTTTCCAACACCCGCGCCGATCTGGTGGCCCGCGGTGTTATCAAGGGGGTGCTGGACCTCGGGCTGGTACCGTCTGAGGTCATCACCATCTTCCGTTGCCCCGGAGCCTGGGAGGCGGATGCCTTCAAGATCCTGGACAAGTACAACATCGACTACTGCGATCGAACCGTGTCGCTGAGCGAGGCCGCCCGGCGGGCCGTCGCGAAGCTGGACGACTGACCGGCGGGAAGGCGAAGAAACATGGGCATTATTCTCAACGACGATTTCACTTTCATTGTGCAGGGTATTACCGGGCGCGAGGCGCTGAACTTTACGCGTGAGTGCCTCAACTACGGCTCGAAGATCGTAGGCGGTGTCACCCCGGGGCGTGGCGGCCGCGAGGTCTACGGCGTCAAGGTCTATGACAGCGTGCGCGAGATTACCGAGCAGACTCGCGTGGACGGCTCCGTGATCACGGTGCCTTACCAGTTTACTCCGGACGCCGCTTTCGAGGCCATCGATGCGGGTATCAAGGAGATCGTAATCATCACCGAGGGCATACAGCGCAAGAGTGCGGTGGAGATCATCGAGTTTGCGAAGATGCATGGCGCGCGGGTGATCGGCCCTAACTGTCTCGGCGTGATTTCGCCCGGGGTTTGTCGCTTCGGCAGCCTCGGCGGCCCGGCTGAGGATTGTAAGAAGGCCTTTGGCCCGGGTTCGGTTGGCGTGATGTCTCGCTCTGGCGGGATGACGACCGAGATCTGCAACGCTTTGACCGTGGCGGGATTGGGCGTCAGCACCGCCATTTCGATCGGCGGCGACCCAGTGGTGGGTTCGTCATACGCCGAATTGATGCCGCTGTTTGAGGACGATCCGCAGACAGAGGCCGTGGTGATCTACTCCGAGCCGGGCGGCCCCATGGAGGCGCAGCTCGCGCAGTGGTCGCAAGACAACAACAGCCGGTTGCCCATCGTAGCCTTCGTCTCGGGGCGTTTCATGGACGATATGCCGGGTGTCAGTTTCGGCCACGCCGGTACGGTGGTGCATCGCAAGGTGGATTCGCCGGCCGAAAAGATTCGCGCCATGCGCGCGGCGGGTATCTCGGTTGCCGACTTGATCGGCGATATTCCTCGCCTGGTACGCGAGCGCACAGGAGGCTGATATGGCAATGTTCATCCGCATCGATGTGAATGAGGACGTTGTGCGCGACACGGGCGTAGCCTCGAAACTGATCGAGACCTGCCCCGTGAAGATTTTCGCGCCGGGCGCCGATGACAAGAGCGTAACCGTGGTTGACGACAACGTAGACGAGTGTACCCTGTGCGATCTGTGTGAGCAGGCCTGCCCGGATGGGATCAAAGTCGTCAAGCTCTATTGAGCCGCGCTACAACGTTGACTGGGTGGTGAACCGTCCCCACCTCGCGACGCTGGCCGGTCTTCTCGAGCAGATCGAGACAGGGATCGACGCCGCTCTCGCGGTGCGACGTTTATGCAGCCACAGACGCCCATCATGATGCAACCCGATACCCTCAGTGGGCTCTTCGGAGCGACCCGCCGCCGCGGCCTGGGTTATGCTTTTGCCATAGTAGAGCTTGGCGCTGCAATCCTGCTCACTCTCGCGCCTGCGGCGAAGGCCCAAGACCCGCCGCTGAGCGCGTCGCTGGTCGGCGAGTGGGGCGGCATCGGCGGCGAGTATGGCGATGTGTGGGGCGACGGCAACTACGCCTATGTCTGTAGCTTCGGCGCTCCCAGGGTACACATCATCGATATCAGCGACCCTTCCGCGCCGTTCGAGGCGGCCCGCTTTGTCGCTCCCGACCAGATCCCGGCACGGCGCGGTCTTGCCCAAGGGGGATCGGCTCAAGACGTGAAAGTCGCGGCCGGCCTCATGTTCGTTGGTGTTGACGCCTCCGAACTGCCAGGGTCGAACGGGCGGACCGTCATTGCCGACGTGCGTGATCCGGCCAACCCCATCGCCTTGACGATAGTCGATACCATGGACCAACTTGGTGTCCACAACGTCTTCTATGCCGGTGGCTATCTCTACCAGGCCGATACCGAGCGCCCGATCATCAGCATCGTCGACCTGACGACTTATGACCCGGACAATGCACCGTCGTTGATCACGACGGAAAAATGGCGCTTGACGGGAGTGGGCCACGACAGCGTTCACGACATTACAGTCAAGAATGGGCGGCTCTACGCTGCCGCCTGGAACGGCGGGCTCTACGTCTATGACGTAAGCAACATCGGCGTCGCAGCCCCGGTTTTGTTGGGTACTTATCCGGGTAAAGCGACCCATTCTGTTTGGCCCACCGGCGACGGCCGCTTCGTGGTGACGGGGGAAGAGCGTTCCGGTGGTGGCATCAAGGTGCACCGTGTTATCGAGAATGTCGGCTCGATTACGCTCGAACTCACAGACAAACTCAAGATGAAGTCGCGCGATGCCAGCAGTGTTCATAACCAAGTGATCGCCGGCAACCGCCTCTACAACTCCTGGTATGAAGCCGGCCTGCGAGTCTACGATATCGACCCGCAAAGTGGCCTACTGTACTTCGTGGCCGCCTACGATACCGAAGGAGGATTCGCGGGTAGCTTCTACGGTGCCTGGGGAGTCTATCCTTTGCTCGGGCCGGACAGAGTATTGGTCAGCGATATCCGGAGTGCGTTGAGTATAGTCAATGTCCACGGCCAGGTGCCCTGCGGAGACCTCCGTCGGCTCAGATCGGTAAAATGCAAGCGGGGCCGCATCAAAGCGAAGGTCTTGATGAATGACAAACTTCGCGACCGCCAGAGATTAACCTTTTCGTTCAACGGGGTCTCGTTGGACACTCGCGTCAAACGCCGCAGCGCAAAGCTCAAGCACGACGGCGGCTACACCGGGCCGCAAACCCTTACGCTCACAGATCCCCCCGGTTGCTTTCCCCCGGTTGCGGTCGATTGCGGTTAAAAGACCGGATCCCACGCCGTCGCCGTACTCGCCGGTGGAAGCTATGGCGCTAAGAAGGAAGACGGCGTAGATGGGGAAAGGGGAGAATTCCCGAAAAACCTAGCCCGCATTATTCATGAAACCTCGTCGCGAGAGTCGCAAGCGCCCGTGAGATCGGCCCAAGCGCAGCGATGAGGCCCGCAGGCGTACTAACAGTACGTCGAGGGCCGAAAAGCGAGCACGGGCCGAGATTGCGGGCG
>JAJRWY010000198.1 GCA_024276575.1 Candidatus Binatota bacterium | reverse complement strand
CGCCCGCAATCTCGGCCCGTGCTCGCTTTTCGGCCCTCGACGTACTGTTAGTACGCCTGCGGGCCTCATCGCTGCGCTTGGGCCGATCTCACGGGCGCTTGCGACTCTCGCGACGAGGTTTCATGAATAATGCGGGCTAGAAACTCATGTGTTCCCTCATTCCGTCCTACTCAATGTATACGCCGACAGCCGGCAGTTATCTCCAGGCTCGGGTAAGGGGCAGAGCTCGCCGACGCCGCGATCGACACCGGTCTTCTTGTTCTCGCAGAGGGGGCGGGTGTCCAATCAATAGCACACGCTGCCGGGCACGGTGTCACAAGTGCTCCGGACGGACGCGGTCAGTGCCGCAGGTGCGATGGCACCTCGGAGCGCTCGACGAGTTCGGCCCTCGTTGCTCGAGTTAGACCTCGGGCTCACCAACTCCCTTGCGTCTCTAGCCTTGGTAGAATCGTTCCATGTCGAATGTCTGCCTTCGTGCCATCATGTAGTAGACGGCTCTGCCGAGCTTGTGGGCCAGGATACTGAGCGCCTTGGCCTTGCCATGCTTGCGCACCATGCGCTGCAGGTAGGCCTTCCCCTTCGGGTTGTTCCTGAGGAAGAGAACCGCGGCTTCCAAGAACGCCCACTTCAAATGAACATTGCCGAGCTTGCGACCGCTACTGCCGAGCCGTTTTCCGCCGGACTCCTTGGCACACTTGACGAGTCGGCAGTAGGAGACGAATTCCTGGACGCGAGGGAAGCGGGCGATGTCGTGGACTTCGTAGAGGATCGTCAGGCTAAGCACCTTGCCGATTCCCGGAATCGAGCGCAGGCGTAGCAGCAGATCTTCATCCCAGCGATTACCGGCGCGCCAGTACCATGTAAACATGCACTCGACAGCCACGGCGACGTCGCAGCGGTAGGGTTCGATGCTCTCGCGAAAGGCCTCGGGACTGGACCGGATGTTACGGTGAACCAGGATCTTGCCTTCGCCGTCGATGCCGCAGACGTACATGGTCTTGGCATGCAGATCGGTGCCGCAGTAGTATTGATGTTGTTTGCTGTAAAATTTCATCGGCTTTCCTCCTCCCTCGTGAGCGGGTTGTGCTAACTTCGCTCAGGCTACCCGGCGTCGGGGGAGGAGGGCTTGATGAGTATCAAGCCAATGCAACGGACCGGCCTTCCGGCCGGCCGCTGATCGCCAAGCCGTAGGGCGGGCTACAGATCACTGGGTAGGGGTGTCTTGACCACGCCCTTGGGGCGAGCGTAGTATCTGTCTATGGACTACCGCGAGCGCATCATCGTTGATCCCGAAGTTCGCTTCGGAAAGCCGATTGTCCAAGGGACGCGAATCACCGTCGGCGACGTGCTCTCCTACCTTGCGAGCGGTATGAGCGAGGATGAGATCCTGGCCGACTTCTCGCAGCTCTCGCATGAGGATCTCCGCGCTTGCCTGGCCTTCGCCGCAGAGCGTGAACGCAGACTGGCGAGTGTCCCCGGCAGCTGAAACATCTTGGCATGAAGCTCCTGTTCGACGAGAACCTTGCGGCGCGCCTCGTCCGCGAGCTTGCCGACCTCTACCCGGGTTCCGCGCATGTCCTGGCCCTCGGCCTCGGCGGCGCTGGCGACCGGGCGATATGGGCTCGTGCGGCAGCAGAGAACTTCGTGCTCGTAACGAAAGACGAGGACTTCCACCGCCTGAGTGTGCTGCTGGGCCCGCCGCCGAAGGTGATCTGGATTCGACTCGGCAACTGCGCGACGGCAGATGTGACTCGGCTGCTGCGCTTCCGCGCAGATGGAGTGCACGCGTTCGCGGAACATACAGAAGCTGCTTTCTTGGAGCTTGGATAGAGGTATCGTCAACTTGAAGCATAGCCTGCCCAATAAGGCGATACAGACGGATGGACGCTTCGCGCCCGCCGCTGATCGCCGAGCCGTTAAACACCCCCAGCGCTCTCTCCCCAGACCGCCGTTCTGAGAGCCCGAAACGTCGAAAGCCGCCCCGACAGCCGCCACGTCGGGCTCTCCTGGTTAACGTGCCGGCCCGGCGCGCACTCAGCAACCAGCGCAAACCCGCGCAACAATACAAAGAAATCGCGCTGCATCCCGAGGCTCGGAATCTCTCAGCGCGACGTAGAGAAAGTTAGTATGAAAAAAATGTGGCTCCCTATTCGGTCGGCTCGGCGAACTTCTCTTGCGACGGAGAACAAGAGACTCGAACTCGCTCTCGGCCTGAGAACGGCTTGAGAACGAGAACTTACGGCGGGTGCAGCTTTTCCCCTGAATAATTCGACCCCATTTGCGACCTGTACTGCGGCGGCATTCTGACACCGGCGCTGCGGCCGGGGCGCTGACCGTCTTGGTCACAAGGCTTGCCCAAACGTTGGGTATGATCATACTCTCGATCATACTGGAGGTGCTTATGCCGACAACTGAGCGAGTGACCGTGACCCTGCCCCGTGAGCTGATTGAGAGTATCGATCACCTCGAACGTAACCGCAGCCGTTTCATCGCTGAGGCGGTTGCGCACGAATTGGTTCGCCGCCGCCGTGAAGGGCTCATGGCTTCGCTCGAGACTCCGCACCCCGAGGCCGCTGAGCTAGCCGAGACCGGAATGGCCGATTGGGTTGCGAGCCTGCCCGTGGAGGATGATGAGAGCCTCGTCGATGTTTCTGCGGGCAAGCCCGTGCGCTGGATTGAGGGACAGGGTTGGGTTGAGGAGTCGGCATGAGGGTTGATCGCGGCACGCTCGTCCTTGTGACACTGGACCCAACGCTGGGCCATGAGCAGCGCGGCGTTCGCCCGTGCATCGCCGTGAGCGACCCCGCGGTGAACGCGGACCAACGCTTCCCGCTGATCGCCGTTGTGCCTGTAACCGGAACCCCGGGGGAGGGTGCGCTCTACCCCGCGCTTTCGCCCGGCAAGAGCGGTCTCACGAAGAAGTCGTATGCACTCGTTGACCACCTTCGGTCCGTCGATAAGCGTCGCATCCGGCGCGTGTTCGACCGTGTCTCGCACGACGAGCTTGCCGCCGTCGATCAAGGCCTAGAACTGTTCCTTGGGCTTTCCGTTGAGCCGTAGCTCGGTCGTTCTCCGTCACGGACAGTGCCTCCGGAAAACTTCTCCGCACACGGCTCATTGACGTATCATTTTGCTGCCGCGAAGGGAGGCTCGCCTCCGGTGCTTCGGTTGTTCATCATACTCTGCTCGACGCGTTCCCGTATGGCGCGAAAACTCGGCCGACCAAAAACGCGAGCAACGACGCAGCCTTGCTTGCGGCGCTTGGTCAATAGTGTAATTATAAAATAAGTATGATTGCGTTTGAGTGGGATCCGAAGAAGGCGGCGGCGAACAAAAGGAAGCACGGCGTCTCTTTTGAGGAAGCGCACAGCGTCTTCTTCGATGAAACCGCCCTCGAGTTTCCGGACCCCGATCACTCCGAGGACGAAGCGAGGTTTCTGCTTCTCGGACGCAGCCTACAGTTGAGAGTGTTGGTGGTGTGCCACTGCTATCGGGAAAGCGATTCAACGATACGGATCATCTCTGCCCGCAAGGCCACCACCGGAGAGCGGCGTGTATACGTGCAACGAGGCCGAACATGAGAAAGGAATACGATTTCGCCGGCATGAAGGGCCGCAAGAATCCTTACGCCAAGCGACTCAAACAGCAAATTACGATTCGCCTTGGCGTGGACGTTCTTGACTACTTCAAGGATCTAGCCGCCGAGACGGGGATCCCTTACCAAAATCTCATCAACTTGTACTTGCGCGACTGCGTGGGAAGCAAGAAGCGGCCACGTCTCACGTGGGTTTCCTGAGCGATCGACAATCGAGTTCGAGTGGTGCGGGAGGGGGTGTCTTTCGTGAAAACTCAGTCCGTCATGGTTTGGACCACAGTAAATTTGGCTCCGCACTCGTTTGCGCGTCTGAATCTCTCCGTCTCAGAGGGCTGTTTGCGCGGCCGGCCTGAGAGCATTTTGTCACCGAAATCCCGGAGAATTTTGTCACCAAAAACCGGGGGGTGCCGAAAGACCGGCGACCGCACCCACTTCGGAGCCCTATACGGTAAGACCCTCCGCGGGGTCACCATCTATTCTCCACGGTCCCTCGCAGAGGCTGCGCTGGCCTGATCCGAGGTCACCGGCTGCCGGTTCCAGGCGGCCTCCACACCATGACTATCAACTGGCGGCGTAGCCGGGTGGTCTAACCGGCCAGCACGGAGGTGCATCGCAGCACGAATGGTCTTGACGGGCACGGCGCTGGGGCCATCCGAACTGGTCGGGCGCCTAGGCTCGTCAGGGACGGTCGCGGCATCGCACAATGCTCGGTACCAGGTAGATCCATCGGGTGATACGGTTCGTCCAATCGGTGGAGTGGCTCGGGAAGGAGTGCTGGCTTGAGCTATCGGATTCTGGTTCTAACTGGCGGGGGTGTACGCGGTATTTTCCAAGCGTAATTTGGCTCCCCATTCGGTCGGCTACGCGAACCTTTTTTCGGCCGAGAGAAAAAGACTCGAACCTACTCTCGCCGGAGCGCCTGTCGAGCACTCGTGTAGATTTGGCCGGTCGCATCGACGATCTTGCTGCGACCGCAGCGCTCCTGGCGGTCGCGCCTTGAAACAGTATCCCAAAAAAGGGATATTGCTTTGTGGCTCGACCTCCGGTGAAAGGCGAGAAGCCGCTTGACTGGGTTGGCTCGTCGAAGAAAGACTTTCTGGCCTTTCCTGAGCCCGTGAAGGACGAGATGGGCAACGCTCTGGGTCTTGCGCAGTTCGGCGGCAAGCATCCCTCGACCAAGCCTTGGAAAGGGCAAGGTGCCGGCGTCTTCGAAGCCGTGGACAACCACGACGGTGATACGTATCGCGCCGTCGACACGGTTCGCTTCCGAGAGGTAGTTTACGTCCTTCACGCGTTTCAGAAGAAATCGCCGAGCGGTATCCGTACGACGCGGACGGACGTTGAGATGGTTGAACGGCGCCTGAGGCTGGCGCGACAGGACTACGAGGTGCGCTATGGCAAACCCAAGAAGTAAGTCAAAGAAGGGCGGCGAGTCGATTACTCGCGGGACTGGTAATTTGTTCGCTGATCTTGGCTACCCCGATGCTGAAGAACGGCAGGCAAAGCTGCGCCTAGCCCACGCGATCAACAGCATCGTTGAGAGGCGGCGTCTGACACAGGCGCAGGCGGCAGAGATCCTCGGCATCAATCAGCCAAAGGTCTCTGTGCTGGCGAACTACAAGCTCGAGGGTTTCTCTGTCGAACGGTTGATGACGTTTCTGACTTCGCTCGATCGGGACGTCGAGATTGTCATCAAGAGGAAGCCACGGTCGGGAAGAGCTGCACGCATCTCCGTTGTTGCGGCATGACGATGCCTTGGTGCACAACCCGTGATCTCGGTCTACAATTGCCCTTTGCTCGCGGATTCGAGGTTCCCCAGGAGTGTTTTCAAACGCAGCCAGCGCAAGTATGTGAACAAGGCCTGGCGCGTGAAGAACTGGCGCGAGTATGAGGCGGGTCTACGCGAGCGTGGGAGTCTGAGCGTCTGGATCTCACTCAGCGAGGTTCTGTCAACTTCAGCGGGCTACCGGCAAGGTGGGCGGGTGAACGATTTCAAATCTAGATACCTGTGACTTGCCAAAACTCGATCCGCGCGCAAATCTGACGGTCGCCTCCCGGCTGCACCGATGGGACGTCGGCTCGAATCCGTTTAGTGTCGAGATACGAATGAAGATTGTCCCGCGCGCGGAGCCATGGGACGCGACATCTCGGATCTTGGGTACGGCCGACACAATAGGTTGGTCTTGCGATGGAGTTCCGCCGAGGGTGGAGTGATCTCGGATCGTGGCGAGGAGT
>JAJRWY010000197.1 GCA_024276575.1 Candidatus Binatota bacterium | reverse complement strand
GCGCAGCGATGAGGCCCGCAGGCGTACTAACAGTACGTCGAGGGCCGAAAAGTGGTGAGACGCGAGCCGGCGAGCGGCGAACGGGCCGAGATTGCGGGCGATTGAGGCTCGTAGCAGAGGTTTCATGAATAATGCGGGTTAATGCCCTTGTCTTGCCAAGATGCTGTATCTTTACGGCGCTATTACCGGGGCCGCGCGTCGAGGCTCACGACAATGCGGTGTGAGACCCGTGGGTGGTCCTCGACCAGCGACCGCAACCCTTTGAGATGATCCGAATGAACTCGCGACGTAGCCTTCGCCTCGATCGCAACGAAGACGTCCTGCTGCTCGGACCAACCGGTCGGTGTCGGCAAAACTTTCCTTGCCAGCGCAATTGGGCACGCCGCGTGTCGCGCCCGCAAACACGTTCGTTTCTTATGCGTCGATACGACGCTCAAACAACTCAATCAGGCTCGCGCTGATTACACCGGCCGTGGACAAATGCATGTGAGCACTACTCACACTTGGGCTATTGCTTATTGAGGAACGAAGGCTTGTCTTTTTCGTAAGGTCCGACCCCGGCCGGCCTCCCCGGCCTGCTTGGCGACAACTGTGCGTGCAACGACCCGGATGCTGCGCGGGAAGCGGTCGGTTGCCATGGGAAAGCCCATGGAAGGGTTCACGGCAAGGGCCGAGCGAAGAAAAAAATCCCAGGGAAATCCCAGGGGAGAAGGTGGATCTCGCTTGCCGGAGGTCCGGTAGTGCGTTATGTATTTATGCATGCGGACTACCATCGATATGCCGGATGCGCTTCTCGATCGAGTTCGAGTCGTCTTGGCCCGCCGAAAGATGACCTTGCGGGCCCTGGTCATCGATGCGGTGGAGCGGGCAATTTCAGAGGAATCTCCGGAGTTTCGCCTGCGTGATGCCTCGGCAGGATACGCGGTCTCAAGCGACCAGCGCGTCTCTGCGGATACCATAAACCGCGCTATTGACAAGCAACGCGACGACCGGTTCGGGTCATGATCGCCGTTGATACAAACGTGCTGATACATGGCCATCAGCGAGAGGCGGCTCTGCACGAACGCGCGGTTGCTGCCCTGATCACACTCGCCGAGTCACCCCGCCCCTGGGGCATTCCAATGCACTGTCTCGTCGAGTTCTACGGTGTGGCAACGCAGCCACGTTTGTGGAAAGAACCCTCCTCACCGACGCAAGCGTTGGACCAAATCGCCGCGTGGCGCGAATCGCCAAGTTGTCGAATTCTCGGTGACCATCCGGCAATGCTCGAACTTCTTGAAAGCTCAGCGATCAACAAAAAGATTCGTGGCGCCAAAATCCACGACGCACGCATAGCTAGCTGCTGCCAAGCCTACGGTGTGACCGAGCTGTGGACCGTTGATCGCGACTTCTCTCGATTCCCCGAACTGAAAACGCACAACCCACTAGTTTAGTGCGGACTATTGATGAAGCCGACATGTGACGGTCTTACCGAGGGTTCAGCAGCTTGATTAATTGCGCGTCGCATCGCGTGTTGCGCAAATCGACGGTCCCATTTTGCCGACGCGAGCCGGCGCCGCGTACGACGACGCCGGCGTCTATGAAGCGAGCGGGAATACCTGAATTCGTCTCTGAGCCGCGAGCCGAAAACCCACACTTGGCACTCCGGTATGTTCTCACGCAGTATCTGTCGCACTTCGCGCAGATGGCGCTTCTCGAGGTCAATCGCCATTGCGTGTTTTCCACTCGGCGAGCAAAGCCTGCCGCAACGATGTCAGATCGAGTCCCACACGACGAGCCTACGTAGGGAAGATACGGTGCACAAGTTCGCGAGAACAGTTTGCGAGGACAGTTTGCGGAGACAGTTTGCGGAGACAGTCCGCGAGAACAAGAGCTATGCTTACAAGCAGCGCTGGTTGAAAGCCTGGACCAAGGGGAATGGGACCTGATCCCGATTCCGCCTTCTTGAGGACGTCGAGGGGTGGCCGGCGTCTTTGGCTTTCCCGACTCTGCGCGCACCCATTTTTTGCCCGGCAAGCGGTACCCGGCTCTTGCGCCATGAAATGAATCGTGATTCACTGCTTTACTGTTAGGGTGAACCGAGATTCATACCATGGCGTATCAAGCGACGGCGAAGACCGAAGAACAGCGGCTGAGCATGCGGCAGCGCATACTCGATGCGGCCCAACGTCGCGTTTTGTCGGGAGGCTTCGCGGCCGTATCGATGGGAGCGGTGGCTGCGGACGCCGGGGTGGCCACCGGCAGCCTATACCGGCACTTCCAGAACAAAGCCGAGCTTTGTGTAGAGGTATTTCGCAACGCTTCCCAACGTGAAGTCGACGAGGTTCGGCGCGTCTCGCAGGAAGCGGGCGATGCCACCGAGCGGCTGATCAATACAGTGCGTAACTTCGCCGGCCGTGCCATGCGCGGACGCCATCTTGCCTACGCGCTGATTGCGGAACCGCTCGACCCCGCCCTCGAGAGCGAACGGCTCGAGTTCCGCCGTGCCTATGCCGGATTGTTCCGGACCCTTCTCGAACAGGGAATAGCGGGCGGCGACTTCGCCGCTATGGATACGGAGATCGCCGCTACCGCAATTGTCGGATTGATGGCGGAAACCTTGGTGGGTCCGCTGGCGCCTTCGAGCCGCAGTCTCGATTCATCCCAACAACAACATTTGAGCGACGAAATATGCCGCTTCGCCCTCAGGGCAGTCGGCAGCAAGAGGACATCGATATGAACCGTTATCCGCAAGCGCAGGCCTGCGCAGCCGAAACCCATGTGGTCGAGAACATGCCGCCGCTTCTCGAGGACTACAATATGTTCCGCGGTGATCTGACGTTGATGGACGCAGTGCTGCGCGAAGGCGCGGACTGGGCCTTCGACAATCTTTCGGACTACGGACGGCGCTGCGGTAGCGCTGAATGGATCTTGCGTGGTCACGAAGCCAACCGGGTGAAGCCGGTTTTGGAAAGCCATGACCGCTACGGCAACCGCATCGACTTGGTGGTCTTCCACCCCGCCTACCACCAGCTCATGAGTAGCTCGAAGGCCCAGGGGCTGACCGGATCGCCCTGGGCCGAACCGCGCCTGGGTGCGCACGTTGCGCGGGCGGCAGGCAGTTATCTTAGCGCGCAAGTGGAAGCGGGTCACCACTGTCCCATTACCATGACATTCGCTTCCGTGCCTGCGTTGCGCAAGCAGCCGGAGATCGCCGAGGAATGGATTCCCAAAGCGCTGTCCACCGATTACGACCCGCGCAATGTGCCACATACCGAGAAGAGCACGGTCACCATCGGAATGGCGATGACCGAGAAGCAAGGTGGCAGCGATGTGCGTAGCAACACTACCCGCGCTTACCCCATAGGCGGTCCGGGACCAGGCCGGGAATACGAGTTAGTGGGACACAAGTTTTTCGTGTCGGCCCCGATGTGTGACGCTTTCTTGATGCTGGCCCAAGCCGAAGGCGGTATCTCTTGCTTTCTGGCGCCGCGCTGGCGTCCCGATGGCAGCAAGAACCCGCTGCAGTTGTTGCGGCTGAAAGACAAGATGGGCAATGCGTCGAATGCTTCCAGTGAAACAGAGCTACGCGGCGCGCTGGCGTGGCTGGTAGGGGAGGAAGGCCGCGGCATCGCCAACATCCTGGAAATGGTGGCGATGACCCGTTTCGATTGCCTAGTCAGTTCGGCCGGCGCCATGCGGCAGCACATGACTCAGATCATCCACCATTGCAGCCATCGCCAAGTCTTCGGCGACTACCTCGACCGGCAACCGCTGATGCAAAACGTGCTCGCCGACCTGGAAGTAGAGACCGAAGCGGCCACGCTCATGGCCTTCCGGGTCGCCCGCGCCTTGGACCGGGCGCAGGCCGGCGACAACGATGAAGCCGCCTTTGCTCGCATCGCGACTGCAGTCGGCAAGTACTGGGTGTGTAAGCGGCAACCCGGACATGCCTACGAAGCCATGGAATGTATCGGCGGCTCGGCGGTCATGGAGAACAGCATCATGCCGCGCCTGTACCGTGAAGCTCCGATCAACACGATCTGGGAGGGCTCGGGCAACGTTCAATGCCTGGACGTCTTACGCGCGATGAACAAAGACCCGCACTCCCTGGAAGCCTTCCTCGGCGAAGTCGGCCGCGGGTCGGGCGTCGACGCCCGCTTCGACCGTTACTTCTCTTCCTTGCGAGCGGAGTTCGCCGACCTGCAAGACCTGGAGTACCGCGCTCGCTCGGTCGTCGAGAAAATGGCGCTGGCGCTGCAAGCGTCGCTACTTTTGCGCCACGGTTCCGCATGCGTCGCCGAAGCGTTCTGCGCAGCGCGTCTCGACGGCCGCTCCGGCCACAGCTACGGCATGTTACCCCCGGGCCTCGACTGCGCCGCCATCATCGACCGCGGCCGCCTAAACGACACCGAGTCCCCGAGCCTTCACCGTATGCAGGCATAAGCCGCACCGGAGTGGCCGCATCGGGATGGCAGTAGGGGTCGGACCACAGTGGCCGTAGCTACGGCGGTCTGTGGGACAGTAGGGGTCGGACCACAGTGGCCGTAGCTATGTCTATGTCGCCGAAGGACTTTTTTGAGCAGTGCTTGGGACAGTAGGGGTCGGACCACAGTGGCCGTAGCTATGTCTATGTCGCCGAAGGACTTTTTTGAGCAGTGCTTGGCCATACGGTGCTTAGCGCTGTCATTTCCAGGGTAAAACGAGAGGGTACGCGAGGGTTGGCTTGCTGGGGTCGGGCCCCGCGCTGGACCCCAGTTGGAGGTCCGACCCCCAGTTGCTGCTACCCCCAGTTGCTGTAGCTATGTCTGCGTGGAAGAGGGACTTTTTCGAAGTGTACTTCGCGATACCGTGCTTAGCGCTGTCATTTCTAGGGTAAAATGAGAGGGTATGCGCGGGAAGTGGTGCGCTCCCGGCCGTTACGGTCCGATCACGGCCTTCCTCGTTGCCACTACCCGTGGTGGTCGCTCGACGAAGATGCTACAAGCCCAGTAACATCGCTGACCGCTGTGTTCTTACCACACCCCAGCCATCAAGGCAGCAGCCCGTCGGTGGGTAGCGGTAGTCTGCTTACTGCCGCTTGTTCAGGCCGCGCTCGCGTGGCTGGCTAGACAAAGGGGGCCTATCGTGGCGACGAAACGGGGTTTGTTTACTTTCGCATGCGCAGTGCTGCTTGCCGCTTTGGTGCAGGTGAGCCTGCCGGCGGCGGCTCGCGCCCAGGTACTGCACGATCATCTCAAGTGTTACAAGATCAAGGATGCTACCAAGTTCATTGCGACGGCGAGGCTTAGCGCCCTGCAATCCGAATTCGGCGTGGAGGATTGCCAGCTCAAGGGCAAAGCTAGGCTCCTGTGTGCCCCGGTGAACAAAGTAGTCACCAGCTTCGACGACAGGAGCAAGGGGCAATTCGGACAGTTGAGCTTTGCGGGCCCGGAGCTCAGCCTCGACAGGATCTGTTACAAACTGAAGTGTCCGGTTACCGTGATCGATCCATTGGAAGTGACCGATCAGTTCGGGACTCGCAAGGTGGGAAAATTCAAAGCGGTGCTGCTTTGCACTCCGGCACAGAAGGGCGCGCTACCGACGACTACGACCAGTAGCACTACGACGACTACTGCGGTGGCGGATCTGTGTGCCGGGGTGATCTGCAGCGCCAGCGATCCCTGTCACGATATAGGCATATGCAACCCGCTTACCGGACTGTGCTCGGACCCGACCAAACCGGACGGAACGAGTTGCGATGACGGCAACCCGGCTACCTCCAACGACCAGTGCATAAGTGGAACCTGCGTCGGCGTCTTGTGATCGCCGCTACGGGCTCGCTTAACAAGCTGCCTGCTGCCGCCATGCGCATGCTTAGCACAGTGCTCACACGTGCCGCCGTTGCCGTTGTCTTAGCCCTAGTGGCTACGGCGTGTAAGGACTTACCCGAGGGCGCCAAGGAAATGCGCGTGACCGGAAGTTGGATGCGCCCGGAGATGCTCTCCTACGGCTGGGTGACCGTGCATACCAAAGCCTATGCGAGCGCGGGCGACGTCGCCCCTGGCGACATCGTGGTTTACCGCCAACCTTTCGGAAACCACAACATCTTGTGTGCTGCCCGCGCGATTGGTTTGCCGGGTGACGAAGTATCGCTGTCCGACACCTATGTGTTCCTAAACCGGCGGCGTCTCAAGCGTGGCGATCTGGAGGGGAATTCGAACAAGGACTCGAAGGCGGCTTCGAAGACCAAGTCTTATATGGAAACCATCGGAGAGATCTCCTATCGCGTTGCTTACGACGCCAAACTCAGCGCGCTGGACCGGCCTGAAGTCGAAGCGAGAGTTGGTCCCGCACGGGTTTTCGTACTGGGCGATTCGCGAGATTATCGCAGGCCCGCCAATAGCTGCGTGCCCAGGCGTAACTCGACGGTAGAGTTCGGGTCAATAGTGGGCAAGCTCATCGCCCAGCGCTACCGCTGAGCGGGGGGAGCTTGCCGCTGTGCCGGCCGCTAGCGGGCTCGTTCCCCGCTTGCTCATCGCCGCGCAGTTGCGCGAGGCCCCAGATGTAGTCGGGGTGCTCTTCGCCCCGGCTGATCTTGGCGAGTTCCAGATACCGGCTCGCGTAGTCGTCGGCTTTACGGTCGCGCCCGCTGCGACGGTAGAAAAGTGAGAGATTGGCGAGGGCTTCAAGTCTCAGCCGGTGTCTATCGTTCAGGTAACGCTCTGCCCGTTCAGCGCTTAGCAGGTAGAGTTGCTCTGCTCGCTCGATGCGGCCCGCTTCGAAGTGTATACCGGCCAGGGTGAACAGGATCTCGATGTATCCGGGGGTGTCGGATCCCTTGAAGCTCTCGTAGAGTTCGGCGTTTACGCTGTCGCGTAGTTCGTGCGCCTCCTCGTACAAGGGAAGCGCTTTATCGGACTCTCCGCGTTGCATGTAGAAGTAAGCCATCGCCGAAACGTTGTCTTCTACTGTAAGAGGGCTCGGAGAGTACTTGCGGATTCGCTCGAGTTCATCGAGATAGCGTTGCTCCTGCGCTCCGGCTTCCGCCCACTGCGAGCGGTGTAAGTCCTGAAGTTCGCGCGCCTGCTCGTTGCGGCCCATGCGCTGCAGTATCTCTATGTAGTCCTCGAGGCCTGGCGGTGCGATACCGAAAAAACGACGATCCTGCATGGTGAAGACCATGGTTACGGGAGGGCCGAAGAACGCCTCTTGCAGAATCGTTGCGGATTCGGAGAGCCAGTCTAGAAAACCCATGTTCTCTCGTTGCTTGCTCACTCGGCGGTTACTGAATTCCACCTTCTCGGTGGCCGCAGCACCGGCTGCGTTGCGACGCTTCCATTCCGCCAAGCCTTTCTCGTAGTAGCTACAGGCTTTTTCGTAGTCTCCATACTCTCGATAGAAGTCGGTGATTACTAGCACCGAAGAGTAATACAACAGGCGCCGCAGGAAAGGGCTGTTTTCGGTTTCCTCGAAGTGTTCGATTCGGAAAGGCTCTGCGTCTTCATAGCGGCCGTGGCGTTCGTAGAAATCCCTGAGAAGCGCCCCCGCTCGCGAAAAACAAACCGGCCCCCCCTCGACCTCGGTCTCACAGGGGCCGTAAGCCTTCTTGAGCAACGATTCCGCCGCCGCCAACTCTCCTTTCTTCTCGGCTATCCATCCTAGATACAAGAAAGCGTCCGCGTAGCCTTGCCAGTCAGTTGAAGCGGAAAGCGCGTGGATCTCCAGCATGTCATAGGCTAACTTCTCGGCCTCCTCGAAGTGCTCGGTTACAAAAAGCGTACGCAACAGCAGCGAGAGGGATTCCAAGGTTTGCGCTGAGCCGGAGCCGAAAGCCTTGCGGCTCAACTCCACGGCTTCTCTCGCCGTGGCCAGGGCTTCGTCGCTGCGGCGGGTGTCGTATTGGTAGTTGGCCTCCTCGATACGACCACGCACTTTGGCCTGCGTGCTGAAGTAGCAAGCGCTCAAGGGCAAGGTGCAGCACAATAAGATTGCCGCTATCGAAGCGCGCTTGTATCGGCTCCCGGCCGCCGGCCCTGCGTATTTCATAGCGAACTCAACCTAAGCGGGTTACGACTCAGCCGGGAGTGGCACGGCGGGGCGTGCCACTCCCGGCCGTGGTTCATGGGGACGGGTATCCGTAGAAACTTTTCTGGTGAACGATGAGCGGCAGTGGTACCCACCAGCTCTCGCCCAAAACCACATCGGAACGGAAGGGGAGCAAGTAGGCAGGGCCTATCCAGGTCACCGGGTCGAAGAGGTTTACATGGTAGGTTACGCCCTCGATGCGCGGCGGCCTTGCTATCGGGGCTCCGCTTATCTTTACTGTCAAAGAAGGCGCCGAGGGGTCGTCGGTATTTGGATGGTACTTTTCTATCAAGGCGGGAAGCATGCCTATACACTTGGTTCCCCCGTAGCTGTTGCAGTAAAGCAATACGTTTTTCCCATCTTCGAAGGATGAGGCGACGGCCTGACCGGTGAGTTTGCAATTACCGTCGCATCCGATTTCGCCGGAGATTACGTCGGCAGCATTTTCTTTCAAGGCACGCAGTGCGTTGCCGACGCACTCACCCTTTGTGGCGCATATTCCGCCTACGATGATGACGTCAGTCTTGCCCTGGCCGCGCCTGATGTCTATGCCATTGGCAGCATAATCTGTGTCGATGTTCTCTGCTCCGGGGCCATCATGCACTGACTCGACTCCCATCAACGACGCGGCGGTAAGACCTGCCGTGACTATGCCGCTGGCGAAATTGCCGTTGCTGATAGCAGACATCGCGCTCTTGCCTTGGGACACGACGCCGGAGACTGCTGCTCCGTAGCGAAACCAGGTGGGCGCCGGCGACAACGATTTGCTAAGGCTGCCGGCGAGCCGGTTGGAAGAGTACATCGACAAGCCGGCTACTACACCGGCCGTCAGTGAGGCTCCGAGGTTCCCGCTACGGACCAAGTTGTCGACAAAAGCGGCGGCTCCGATCAACCCGGCGAGCAGATCGATGGCGGCAACTTCGAAAAAACGGCCGTCGGGGTCGCGCCCGCTGACCGGATCGCCCCCTGCGTAAGAATACGGGGACGGGTACTGAAAAGCGGGGTCCAGGCTCGTGAAGCTGCCGAGTTGGGGATCGTAGTAGCGGCTGCCCGTGAACAAGAGCTGTGAAGCGCGGCTTTCACGATGTCCCGTGTAGGCGATGTCGGTGGATGGGACTGCGGCGGGCAGGCCCGAAGCGTCGAAGACTCCGCGCCTTGCCCCATAGGCTGTGTATTCGTAGTAGCGTGTAGCTTGTCCGTAGCCGTCGCTACTGAGCCGCGGCGAGCCTTGATGGTCGCGGTGCAAGAACTGCACGCGCCGCGCGTCGACCGCCATGCCCGGGCCTGCAGTCCTCCTTTGCGGCGCGTCGAGCCTGCGCGGTGCCGGGCTCTGGTCGCTCGCGATCAATTCGCTGCCGAGAAAGAAGCGTCGCTCGAGTATGCCGCCGCTTATGCTGAACAATCCGAAGTCGTATACGAAGGCACCTTCGCTGCCATCATAGTAGGCCACCCGCCGCCCACTTTCGTCGTAGAGGTAAAGAGCGGACAGTTCCCCGTCTTCGTACACCCGGCCGAGAAGGTTCGAGTGGTCGTAACTGAAGGTCCAGGCACCCTTGCGCGAGATATTGCCGTCCTCATCGTGCTCGACACGGATTGATTGCGAGGTGTGTGCATTCTCAATGGCGCTGAGCCAGTGGGGGCGCGAGGGCTCGTCGTAGCGGTAGCTCGCGCCGTTGAAACTACGGATGTTGCCGAGGGAGTCGTAGCTGAAACTCTCCGTCGTTCCGTCTGCATAGGACACACTTCGCAGGCGGCCGGCGGCGTAGTAGGCGTATGCTAGCGATGGTGTGACAGCGGCGCCGCCGCCTTGGAACTTGCGCCGGTCGAGGATTCGAAGCAGGCGGCCGGAGGGGTCGTAGGCCTCATAGGTGACTGCGCGCAGATCCTGCGCGTCATCGTCGCAAGCTCCACCGCCGCTGTATGATGGCGCCGTTCGGATGCAACGAAGCCGTCCGTTGTCGCCTTCGTAGTTTGACGCGAAGGAGTACTCGTAGCGGTCGCTCAAGCCGTTGCCGTAGTCCATGCGGCGTGGCCGTCCGTAAGCATCGCTGACAACGTCGAGGACATAGGCGGTGGCGCCGGAGTAGAGCGCGGTGGGTGAGCCGAATGCCGAGTAGCGGGTCTCCACGATCTCGCGCACGCCGTTGTGCGAGGTCGGGTAGTCTACGCTCAGCGGGCGGTCGGATGCATCATAAGCGTAGTGAAAGGTGTAGCTCATCGCAGGATGCCCGCGGGGTGAGATCTTGACCGACTCGGCGGTCTTACGGCCGCGCGGGTCGTATTCGAAGCTCTTCGAAGTCTTGCCGGAGGGGCCGCGGGTGATAATGTTGCGGATGCGTCCGAGCCCGCCTCCGTCTTTGTGGTAGCGGTAAACCGAGCGCGTACGGCCGCTTCTACTTCGCAGCAGGCGTCCGATTGCGTCGTAACTGTAGCGCGAGGCCTTGCCGCCCGGTGTAAGGCTGGAGGCCAAACGGCTGTCGGCGTTGTATTCGTAGCGCCACAGACCCGAGCTGTCGTCGCTGACCGCGATTCGGTTGCCGAGCCCGTCGTAAGAAAAACGGACGGTCGAGACCCTGTCTGCATCCTCGATCGAATGCGCGCTTCGCTCTATGACCCGCCCGAGCATGTCGTAACTGTAGGTCGAGCGTCCAATCAGCGTGCCCGCCGGACAGCGGTAGGGAGCGGTGTGCAGCGGGGCTTTCGAGCAGCGGTCGCTGCGTATGGTACGTCCGAGCGCGTCGCGGTAGTCGATGCTCGCCGAGCCGGGATAGTTCCCGCCGGTGAGATTGGCGTCTACGGTAACTTTGATGCCCGGTGCCGAACTGTCGTAGGTGATCTCGGCTCCGCTAGGCAGTATCTTGGCGCTGCGCCGCCCCTGCTCGTCGTAGCGGTAGCCGACCCAAGCCTCGGCGTCGGCCATGCTGCTGTCGAGAGTTTCGAGATCGGGATTGGCGGCGACGAAAGGCAGCGCTTCGCGGACCACCTGCGCGGATTCGTTGTAAAGCTCGAGTCCCGAGACCGTGGTAACGACGCCGTCTTCGCTTTCACTGAGCCGCTTTACGGCGATGACTCGGCCGATGCCATCGTAGAAAGTAGTCTGCGGCGCCTGTCCGTCGGCTTCTACATATATGTATCCCGGCGCTCCACCGCCGGCTTCGACATAGCGTTTGCGCCACAGAGGAGATGCGGCGCTGTGGCCGGGCCCCCAGGCGCTTAGCGGCCGTCCGAGGCCATCGAAAACGGCGTGCAGTTCGACGCCGTTAGGTGCCTTGGTAAATAGCACTTTGCCGTTGCGCGGGTCGTGCCGCGCGAAAGTCGTGAGGCCGGCAGCGTCGATGGATTGTTTTGCATACAAGGCATCGCCGTCGAAGATGGTCCGGCTTACGCTGCCACCGGGAGCAATTGCCTTGACCATGTTGCCGAAAGCGTCGTGCTCAAAGCGCCGGGTCGACCAAGCCTTGCAACCCGGCGATGCCCCCGGCCCCCCGGCCACTGTGCTCCAAGACATGCAAGTTGCCACCGAGCGCAGTACTCCCGGCACTGCTCCGTCCCAGTCGTAATCGAAACTCTTCTCGGCGGCAGGAACGAATCCGTCCTCCGTGATCTCACCGAGTATCGTATGATCGGGCTTGTCCACCTTATAGAGCCCGGGCATGCCACCGCTGTCACGCTGGCGATAGATGTAACTGCTGCGTGTCTCGCTAATGCCTGCCGAAGCGGCATCGACGCGCTCGAGTGTGATGTTGCCGTAGCGGTCGTATTTGTAGTTGCGGGTGACGGTGAGGTCCTCGACCGCTGCACCGAGGTAGAATCGCTCTTTTACACTTCGCGAAAGCTGCACCGAAGCGGCTGCCTCCCAACTGAACTCGCTACGTTCGAGAATCAAAGCCGGATCGCAGGCCTCCGCGCGCGCCGGGACTGCATCGCAGGCACCCTTTGCAAAGGTCGTCGTGCGCCACAGACGCCCCTTGCGTGCCACGTCCTGGTGGAATTCACTGAGGCGCGCCAGGCCTCTTGCGTCGCTTTCGCGGACGGCGGCGAAGCCGAGAAACTCCCTTTGCGGGCCACCGAAATCACCGCCCGAATAGGCGATGCGGTTGTCGATTACGGGGCTTTCTTGCAGTCCGTCGTATACTCGCCGGCGGCTGACCAGCCAGTGGGCCAGCGGCAGCTTGTTCCCTTCCATCCAGGCGGCAGGCGTGTAATCCAAGTGGGTTTCTCCGCCGACGCCGTTTTTCATGGCCAGCAGGAGATTGGGCTTCACCCGTGGCTCGTCTGCCTCTGCGGACGCGGCTGCACGAGGGGAGGACGGGTTGAAGAAGACTCTCCAGAACCAGCGGCCTTCGAAGTTACGGACACGGTCGACTAGGTCCGGGAAGCCGTCGCCGTCGATATCGAAGATGTCGAAGTTGACCGATTCGATATTCCAGCATCGCTTGCCGGGGCACTCGACGTCACCGCGCCTGAGCCCCAGTGGCTGCGACTGCCAGGGTAGCGGGGCGGAGAAGCCGGAGCCGGTGTTAACATAGAGCAACAGGTTGTAACAGCACCAATACGGTGTCACCGCGCTGGCGTCGGAGGCGGGGTTGTAGCAGCCTTTCAGATAGGCGCACTTGTAATCGACTCCTGTCAGCGCCGGATCGCCGGCGACGCTTTTTCGCAGCAAATCCGGAAGGCCGTCCCCGGTCATGTCGAGCAAGTCTCCGGCCACGCTGCGGCCGCCCTCGACGCTTATGCTCATGAAGTTCGGTAGCGGGAACTCTCCTCCTTCGACCTCCCACAAGAAAGGCTCTGCGGCGAATCCGCGACCGTTATTGAAGTAGACCAGCCACGCCGGCTGCCGTTGCCAGTAGGCTTGCGGGTCGATGCGGGAAGTGTCGGCGACGACCAAGTCGCTCAGGCCGTCGCCGTTCATATCGGCCAGCCCCGAGACCGTGCGTGCACGGCTCAAGTGGGTCAGTAGGCCGACGGGAGCACGAAATGCCTCGCCGCTGGAAGCGAAGCCCTTGCCGTCGTTCCAGTACACCGTCCAGTGGGGATAGGGATCGCGGTCTCCACTGCGGTAGGTGCTGGCGTCGACCCAGTCGGGCAGGCCGTCACCGTTGAGGTCGGCGATGCCGCGAAACACCTCCTGGCCGCCGTCGTCGGCATGCTGGATACCGGACATCGGCGCCGGCCAGTACTCGGGTTCGAGCGCGAAGCCGCCGGGGCCGCCGCGGTACACGCACCATTGATCGCGCGGCCCGCCGCAGTCGCGCGAACGGCCGTCGACCAAGTCGGCGAAGCCGTCGCCGTCGATGTCGAAGATGTTGGTTTCGATATTGTTGTGCTTGTCGGTGTGCCGTACCCATTGCGGTGCGTAGCGATTGGAGCGGGTGTCCGGCCAGGTCCACGGGCCTGGCTCATCGAAGCCCGAGCCGTTGCCCAGGCGAACAGTGGGTGGGTCGGTTCTGCTGTCTATGTAGTCGACGATGGCGTCGCCGTTCAAGTCGAGGACTTCGCGGTTAACATGCTTGCCGGTGTCACGAATGAAGCCCGGAGAGTCGAAGATCAACGCCTGCCGGTTACGGCCTGGGCCGGTAGGCCAGCCCGTGCGTGTGGCCTGCGAGTAGATGAACACGGTGCTCGGAAGCACGACGTCGCCGGCCGGGTCGCCGGCGAAAGCGCTCAGGGTTATCGCGGCCAGGGTTTCGACGCCCGATACCGGATCGCGCCGGTGGCTGGCGTCGTAGCGGCGCGCCCGCCGGCCTTTGATGGAAGTTTCGATCGCCAGCAACAGCCGGTCCTGGGGCCGGCGTATACCGCTGCGGTAGCTGACCCGGATCCGGGACGGCTCCTGCTTGCGCTTCCAGAAGAAATCCACGAAGGCGAAATGGGGCATGGCTTGCCGTGCGTTGCCGCCGTAGGCGATTCGTGAGGGTAGCCCGCTGCTCGTGGCCGCTTCTTCATCGTAGACGTAGCTGTAGTCGATGCTGTTGCCGGCGGCGTCCTCCATGCGTTCGAGCAGCCAGGCGAATGTCGATTCAGCGCCGGCAGCGAAGCCGATCCGGCTTTCCTTGTGGGTTCCGAAGATGAATACGGTGCCACTCTTGTCGATAGCCTTCCAGTAGTTGGCCCTATGGTCGAAGCCGATACGCAGTTGCCCGGCGTCGGTCTTGATCCGGTAGATGGCCGAGCCCGCGTGCGAGCGGGAAAGCTCCTGGCTCCCGCCCGCCATCTGGATTACGAACTCGTCGCTGCCGTCGTAGCGCGGGGTACCGTGCTTGGTCGATCTTTGAATTCGCGCGATCGGCAGATCCCAACCGTATCCGTAAGGTCCGGAACCGGCCGCGCTGGAATACTGAAGCGAAAGCTTCGGTGTCATGCCGAGCCGTCCGGGCGGAGTTTCGATGGCCACCGAGGTGGATGCCGTGCCGCTGTAGAGGTTGGCGTCGGGCGAAGTGGCCAAGCCGGCGAAGGGCCCGGCGGCATCGCCGGTCTGCGATCCCGGCGCGCTTCCCGGTAGCGGTAGCGAAGCATGCGCCGTGCAAACTACGGCAAGGGCCAGCAACAGCGAGGCCGGCAGGCTTGCGAGAACGAAGTCCCGGTTTCGAGTTGCAGCGGCGGCTTTCATGGCTTGGCCTCGACGTAAGGGATGGCTTTGCCATTGGCACGGTCCTCGCCCTGCACCCAGCCGCGTTGCTGGAGGCCGTTCGCTGCTTGTGCTTGTGATTGTGCAGTGGCGGCGGAACGCAAGCGGTGCCGGCGCAGTATGCGTAAGCGGCAGTCCACGTCCGGCGGCCACTCCAGGCTCGAACCCCGCTGCGAAAGAAAGTGAACGGTGTCCACGCCCCGTGCGGTGGTAGAACAGGGCGTCTGCTGAGAGCGGACTTGGGAGGCCCACAGGGAAAGAAACAGTGCCCCGGACACTGCGGCCATGTTGAGGAGCCGGTGACGGCTTCCTGGCTCCTGCGTGTTCCCGCGTCCGTGTTGGTGCCCGAGGTGGTGCCTGTGGCACTCCCCGCGCCCGGGCCCCTGCCCAAGTTCCAGCTTATGTCCTTGTTCATGCTCACGCTTAGGCCCGTGTTCATGCCCGCAGCCGCAGCGGCGGCAACGCTGCCGCCCGGGGCTACAGTTGGTTTTAGCCTCTAACCCATCTTTCCATCGGTACGCGTCGCTGCGTCCGGACCCGTGTTCCGAGCTGTATGCCGACAATTGCCACCTCCTTGCACGGTTACCGTGGTGAACCGCTCCGAGTTTCCCGGAGTAGTTCCGTGCTGACAGGGGCGAGAGTCGCTGCGAGCGGCCTTGTCGCTCAATCTCGAAAATGTAATCGGCACCGCCGTTGCCCAAGCGATTACCAATGCGCATGAGGGGCCAGAGTGGGCGTGGAGCGGGAGCGGGGTGGGAGCGGGCGCGTGGGAGCGGGAGTGTGAGTGTGTGGGCGTTGCCTTCGGGGGTGGGATTAGTCTATGTTTACCGCGTTATGCTGAGAGATGCCTTTGGCCACTTGCGTCCCATTCGTTGGGCTATGATCAATTTCGGGGGGTACCTCACCGCTTTACAATTAAGGGTTCTTAACCGCTTGCGCGTCGAGGGCGTCGAGAACCTGAAGGAGCTTCCACGGCGTGGAGTGCTGCTGGTTTCCAACCATCTGACCCACTATATGGACTCGATCGTCGTGTTTCATTCTGTGAGCTACCTGCGGCGGCCCTACCTGCTGTGGCCGCGTACCGACCTCTACATAGTCGCGGCGCTGGAGACCATGAAAAAGAGTGGCTGGCTGCCGCGCTTGATGGCCTACAACGGGACCATCTGCGTGAAACGTAGCTGGAAGGAGCACGACAAACTGATCGAGCGCCGTGTCGATCTCCAAGATGTCGAGAAAGTCGGCACCGGCTTGGACAACGGCTGGGTGCTCACATATCCCCAAGGCACTACCACGCCGGGTGCTCCCGGGCGCCTTGGCTGCGCCCATATCATCAAGCAGTTCCGCCCGCTGGTATTGCCGGTGCGATTGGAAGGCTTGCGCGAAGCTTTCGACAAGACCGGGCTGAAATTGCGCAAGACCGGGGTCGAACTCAAAGTCCGTTACGGCAGTCCTCTCGATATCGACTACGATCTGCCGGTCCAAGCCATACTCGGCCAAGTCATGGCCGGTATCGGCGAAGCTTGATCGTCGCAGCGAAGCTTTGACGCACGTGTCCGGCCGACGCACGTGTCCGCCTGCACGTGCCCGCCTATACCATCACCACACTATTACGCGCCTGACAGGCTCGTAGCGGAGCTTTCATGAATGAGGCAGCTTCGCCGAACGAGTACGGTCAAGGGCTCTGGCACTTGAGCGACCTGGAGTTCCACTGGCACGCTAGGTCGAAGACGCTGGCACAGCTTCCGCTGCTATCGCTGCCGACCTGGGCGCGCAGTGCGACCGTTGACGCGCGGCTCAGATCGGGAAAGTCGAAACCGCTGCTCTTGGCAATCACCATGAGGCTGCGCTTATCGTACGAGTTCTTGACTTTGACCTTGATCGAGGCGCCGCCACTTACTCCGGCCCCCGTGGCTTGACAGGACAGCGAGCGCGCGGAGGCGCCCTTGGCCACGCAAGATTCGGGGGCGAGGCCGGCCGCGAACAGCAGATTCGAAGCACTGTCGGCGATCTCGAGCACCAAGCCCTCGTTGCCCACCATTACGAAGGCTGGATCGGTGCTCCATTTCAGCTTCAGCTTGATTCCGTCGTTGGCCGCACCGGCCTTGATTTTTCCCTTCAGTGTCGCGGATCGTAGTGCTCTGGGGATCGAAGACGGCACGCACAGGCCCCGGTCGCACACGCCGTTTTCGGTGCAGACGTCGCCGTCGTTGCAGGATCCTTGCTTGTCTGAGGACAGGCAGTGGCCCCAACCGTCACAGCGCCGCTCGGTGCAGACGTCGACAGCCGGGTCTGAGCAGTCACTGAAGGCCTGTTCGAAACGGCAATCGGGAGCGCAGCAGTCGCCGCGCGCATTGTTACCGTCGTCGCACTGTTCGGTACCCGAAACGATGCCGTCGCCGCAGCCGGGCGGCACGGCGGCTCCCACACACTGCGCGCTCGCCAGCAGCGCGCCGACCGAAGCGCTCGTGCAAGCCGAGAAGCTCAGTGCGGTATTGGAAATCAGCTTGGGCCACATCAGGTAGCCGCGCGGGATCGACGCGCAGGGCGAGCCGCTTTCGCCGTCGTGGAAAGCCCCCAGGTTGTGTGCGATTTCGTGGGCCGCTACGCGCAGTACCGCGGAGGCGTCGGAGCTGTACTGGGTGACTCCGCTGCCGGTGACGATCCCGCAGATACCGTCAAGGTAGGCGAGGCCTTGCACTGAAGCGTCGAAGTCGATGCCGCTTATCAGATGGGCGATATCGGTCGCAGCCAACTCGCGTCCCGAGGCGGCCCGGTGCGCAGCCAGCTCTGATAAGCGCCCCCCGGCGCTGCTCGACGAGAAGGGGTCGGCGGGATTCTCGAAAATTTCCGTGTAGCCGATCCTGAGGCTTACGCCGAGGTCGCGCATGAAGGTTTGGTTGGCGGCGTTTATGATGTTGTGCATGTAGGCGGCGGTCGAATCGCCGAGGATGCGGAACAATTCGTAGTCGGCGACCAGTGACAGGGTGACGACGAGCGGATCCACGCCGTTTCCGGATAGTGCCGCGCCCGCGAGCCCCGCCGTGCTTTGCCCAGCGCCGTCTTGGGACCGGCTCGCAAGGCCTGATGTGTTTCGCCGACCGCCGGTTCGCCACCCGCTATCGAGGTACGAAGTGCTTCGCCCGCCGTCGATTTGCGACCCGCCCAAGAGGTCCACCGTGTTTCGCCCAGCGCCGATTTGCGATCCGCCCGCCGGACCGGAGGCCACCACTCCGCAGCGAGCCCCGATGTCCGGGGCGCCCCGGCCCGCGCCGTTCCTGATATCGTTGCTACGGTAGACCGCGACGTGTCCCGCCGGGGCTCCTTCGTCGATGTTGGAGAGCGGTTCGACGATGTAGTTTTCGCCGTTACTGCGGATCAGCGCGGAAACCGAGCCGTTGTTCAAAGTCACGGCGGCTGTGGAGTCGGGATCTCCGGCTAGGCGGCCGCGAAAGAATTTGGCTTTGCTGATCTCGTCGTAATATCCCTTTGCGGTAGCCGCGGCGCTGTTACCGCCGGAGTTGCCGCTGGAGTTACCGCTGGAGCTAGCGTTGGAGTTACCGCGGGTGCTACCGCCGGAGTTGGCTCCGGAGCTACCGCCGGAGCCGCGGCCACGAAAATGGCGGATTACGGCATCTTCGGTGAAAAGCGAAGTGGCTTCGAGATCGACGATGAAAGATCTGTCGAATGCCGAGAAGGATATGCGCAAGCTATCGGAACCGCCTTTGCCTGCGCGCGAGCGGCTTGCTCCGCGCTCGATTCGTATGGTGCTGGATTCGAAATGGGGCAGGGGGGCGGTATTAGAACTAGCGACGCTGCGAACCTAAGACCAGGGAGTACTCGGATCCGCAGCGCCGCCGGACCCGGCAGGCTCTACCGGGTCCACCGTCTCTACGACCTTGGTCGTGTCGGCGGAACTCGAGTCCGCAAGACCTAAGCCTGTCACCCCGGCTGCCACGATGATGAGGACTCTGAACAAAGTCCGAACGGGAAATCCGTTCGTTGCTAGAAGTGTCCAGTTTCCTGTTTTGTGAGCCCTCATCGTCGCTCCTACGGCAGCCGGGGAGCGGGCAGAAATCAGTTCAACTGGCGCGCCCTCCGCACTTGTAACCGCAAGCAGCGTGCCACTTGCCACCGCAGTGGAGGCGGACTGCAAAGTCCCGGTTTTGTATGGGGAATGTCAGGGCCACACGGTCTCGTGAG
The DNA here is from genome assembly GCA_024276575.1 of Candidatus Binatota bacterium. Classification (GTDB taxonomy): domain Bacteria; phylum Desulfobacterota; class Binatia; order UBA1149; family CAITLU01; genus JAJRWY01. The sequence continues at coordinate 310 of JAJRWY010000197.1, read as the reverse complement.
GGACCGGGGCGGAACTCTGCGAGGTTAAAGGGCGTTAACTTGGCGAGTAACGCTTAACCCCATTGTTCAAGAAACGTCGTCGCGAGAGTGCCGAGCGCAGGTCAGCTCGGGGCGAGCGCAGCGATCCGCCGCGGGCGATCGCTGCGCTTACTCTGCAACTACGCTGCGACTACTCTGCGACTACTCTGCGACGATCTGCCGTTGCGCGCTCAGTTTGCCGAGCAGTGAGTCGGGGAGCAGGCGGCAGGCTAGGGCCAGCGCTTTGTTGGCCGGGCCGGGGACGAAAACGGTCTTTCCTTTGGCCATCGCT
>JAJRWY010000196.1 GCA_024276575.1 Candidatus Binatota bacterium | reverse complement strand
GCCCGCAATCTCGGCCCGTGCTCGCTTTTCGGCCCTCGACGTACTGTTAGTACGCCTGCGGGCCTCATCGCTGCGCTTGGGCCGATCTCACGGGCGCTTGCGACTCTCGCGACGAGGTTTCACGAATAATGCGGGCTAGGTTCAGCAAAGCACCGAGAGCTGCCGGCACAAACGCCGTTCGAGTTCGTGTAGTTGCTCGCGGTGGCCCGCTTCGAGCGCCCATAACTCCTCGGCACGTTCGTCGGCATTGCGATGCCTCCACTCACTCAAGATGGTGGCCGCATCCGCGTCCTCCCGGGGCGGCCGGCCAGGCGATCCTTTCGGCGAGACCTCCGCAACCATCTCAATAAGCGCTTTCGCGTCATCCTCGCAGCGCAGAGTCCGCGCCGTAAGCAAACGGCCTTCCAGCACCGCCGCTACGAACAGCCCGTCGCCGGAGCTTGCCGGCGCAACAGCCAGATAGCTGTATGCGTTGACCAGCCACTGCACGTGCTTGCGAAACCTGTCCAGACGCCTCACCGCGGCGGAGAACCGCGACTTGGCTCCGCTCGATCCCGAAAGGTCGAGCTTCTGCACTTTCTCACGAAGTCCGCTGCCGTTGTTGCGAAGAAACGCTCCGGCCTCGGCAACCTGCTTCATATAGGCGCCGCGAGAAACACTGCCGTCGCAGGGGCTGCTGCACCAGCCTTTGTCACCAAGCGAGCAACTTTCCGCATCTGCCCGAGGCTTGAGCGAACCTTCACAGGTGCGCAACCCGAACACCGCCGCGAGCATCTCCGCCGCGTCGGAAGCTAGCGCCTTGCCTTTGAGCGGCCCCAAGTACAACGCTCGCTCGTTTCCGATCCGCGAACTCGCCGAAACCTGCGGAAAACGCGCGTTGACGTTGATCTTGACGTAGCTACCACGCGGAAGATGCTTGCCCGGCCGGTTGTAAGAAGGCTCGCGAAGCCGAATCTCACGGGCTTCGACCAAGGCCGCCTCGAGGCCGGACCCGCACTCGATGAACTCGATATCCCGGGTCTCTGCCATCATGCTGCGCTGCCGCCCACTCAAGTGGTCGAAGTCGAGGAAGTGACGCACCACGCGCTCGCGCAAGGCCGGCGAACGGCCCACGAATAACGCTTCACCGTCCGCACCCACGAAACGGTAAACGCCGGGGCCGGGAGGCAAGCGCTCGAGACTGTCCTGGCTCACGCAGATCTCCATGCGCCTGCGCTGTCCCGAATCGTCTTGCGCAGCCAGCAAAGCTTGCACGTCTAGTTGCGCGTCTGCGTCGCGGGACGCGAGGGCAGCAATCAGCCGCTGTAGTACCATTGCGGTCAACTCAGCGTCAGCAAGAGCCCGGTGGCGCAGGGGAACTTCGACAGCGAAATGCTCGGCCAGCGCATCAAGCGAAGTCTTGCTCAGTTCCGGCAACAGTTGCTTGGCCAGCTTGATGGTACACAGTGAGGGAAGGCCCACCGGCCGGCCGGACAGACGCCGTGACTCGCTCTCGAGCATCGCCACATCGAAAGCTGCGTTATGGGCGACCAACACGGCGCCGCGAGCAAAAGTAATGAAAGAGTCGAGGACATCTTCTATCGGCGGCGCAACAGAAACCATCGCATCGGTTATCCCGGTAAGCTTGGCGACATACGGCGGGATGGGAACCCCGGGATTCACGAGTTGTTCGAAACGGCCTACTTCTTGCGATCCCTGGAGACGAATCGCTCCGATCTCCGTTATGCCTGCGTCGTTACCCTTGAGACCGGTAGTCTCGAGATCAAAGACCACGAAGGGAGCCTCGCTGACCGGAACCGCAAAGAGATGCTCGTCGACGACTTTCCAGAAACCCGGCCTTATCTCGGCCACACGCGGATCATCGGCCAACAAAGCACGCACGAAAGAACGGCCGAACTCGGTGTCACGCCCGCAGCCGTCGAAAACCAGATCCAACAACCGGCCCGTGCTGGACCCTTCGGTACACGTCAATAGGTGGGAGTGGAGACGATCTCGCAAAGCTCAGCTCAAGTCGGGGGCTACGGTCCCGTTCGCGGGGGTGCTCGGCGAAGCGGAACGACCAAGTGGAATTCGTAGCGCCTGGTCAATGGAAACTCAACGCCGGGTCCCGGCCCGCGAAGTTGAAGACCACGATCCAGATTTATCCTTGTGAGTACTTCACTATCGCAGTAGATTTTTAAGACTTTGAAACTTAACACGATTTTTGGCGGCGGAGGCGATCGAAGAGCGCTCCGCCAGCGCCTCGAAGGCTATACTGCCTCGGCGATATTCCACATCCTGCTGTTGCTGTTGCTGGGTTCTATAACACTGAGTTCGGGCAGCGAGGGTTTCGGCTTCGGCGTAGGACCGAAAGCGGCCCGGGTCAGCATCGTGGCACGGGAGAACACCGTGGACGACGCCGAACTCGAGCAAATGGCCGAAGACGTGAGTCTGAAACCGATTGAGGTCGAACGAATCGAGCAACGTCCGGTCTCGATGCCGGAACTGAAGAGTTTCTCGGCACCCCGCCCGGACTCGCGCCGCTTGGCCAACATACAGACCCGTTTCGCTCCTGTCTCCGGCGGAGTAGGTGGACTTTCGGGGCAATTCGGCTCTTTCATCGGAGGTTTGCGCAAGACCGGGCTCGACGTGGCAATCGTCATTGACGCAACCGCAAGCATGCAACACGTGATCGACGAGATTAAGTCCCAGGCCGGGGCTCTGGTCAGCGGCATTCAAAGGCTGGTGCCGATAGCACGGGTCGGCGCCGTAGCTTTTCGCGACAGCGGCGACGAGTTCGTCGTCAAGTGGCGCGATCTCAGTTTTCACAAAGCGAAAGTCCAGGCTTGGCTCGACGATCTTCAAGCCGACGGCGGCGGCGATTACGAGGAAGCGGTCAGACAAGGCCTCGAAGCCGCAATCGACGAATTGAGTTGGCGGCGGCGCGCCAAGCGCGTCATCATAATCGTCGGAAGTTCACCACCGCACAAGAGCGACATTCCCGCCATCGAAGCGCTGGCCCGCGAATTTGCTGAAAGCGGCGGCGTAATCAGCGCCATCGACGTCACCAAACGAATGCACGAAGAGTATCAGCGCAATCTCCATATATGGCTGCACGGCACCGAACCCGACGAGATCTCGCCGATGCCCGAGTTCTACAACGAAGTACGCGCCAGTTACCGTAGCATGGCCGAGAACGGCAACGGAGAACTGGCCTCGCTCGGTTCCGACGCCCAGTTGGTTCAACAGATACTGTATTTTGCTTTCGGTTCACGCTGGGAGAAAGAAGTCGCCCGCTATGCCGGTGAAGGATAAGCAACATCCCCCACCTCACATCCACGAAATCGATTGCGCCAAGGAGACCCTGATGAAAGCCCCTCTAATTTCCTTCACCCGCCCCGCTTTCTCGCCGCCCACACTGCTCCTGCTCGCTGTGCTGCTGGCTGTGGCTCCCGCCGCAGCTTTGGCCCAAGGCTCGGCGGCGGCCGGCGCCCCCACCGGCACAGCCTTGAACTACGACATCGTGGACTTGATCAAGTTCGGTGGTTGGGTCGGCTACGCGATCATCGTCTTGTCCTTCTTCGCCGTGGGGTTGGTGATCCAATACGCGATGCAAATCCGTGCGAAAGCACTCATCCCCAACGAGGACCGCGAGCAACTCTCCGCTATGCTGCACGCGGGCGACTACGAGCAAGCCGCCGCCAAGGGTTCCGAGGAGGGCGCTTCCTTTCTCAGCCTGGTCGTCGCAGCCGGCGTACAGGAGCAAGAACGCGGCTATGACGCCGTAGTCAAAGCGATGGAAGACCGCGCCGACGTGGAAACCGGCCGTTTACTGAGGAAAATCGAACATCTCAACATTATCGCCAATATCGCGCCCATGCTGGGGCTGCTGGGTACGGTGATGGGAATGGTGAACTCTTTCAACCAGATCTCTATCGCGGTAGGGGGCGTCGACCCGCGGCGTCTTGCCGGCGGCATCTTCGAGGCGCTCATGACCACGGTTATGGGACTGGTGGTAGCCATCCCCTCGCTCTATCTGTTCGGATTATTCCGCAACCGGGTCGACGCCTTGGTCGCCGACGCTAGCGCTTACGCCGAAGACATCGTAGCGCCGTTGAAAAAGCGCGATTGGGGCCCGCAACGCGCTAGCGCGATCTCTGAGCGGGCGCAGCCCACCTCGCCCCCGCACAGCACGGGTGAATCCGGCGCTCCCGGCACCGAAGACAGTACCGTGGCGGCTACGGAGAGCGCTGGAAGGTGAAAGGCCCTCGTTCCACACGCTCGCGCCACATCAGTTTCTCCATGACCGCGCTGATCGACATGGCCTTCTTGCTCATAACTTTCTTCGTCATGTCGATCCGTTTCGGGCAAGCCGGTGAGGAAGAGATAAAACTGCCCAACGCCGACCAGGCCAAGGAGATATCCGATCAAAGGGTCGAACTCATTACCGTCAATGTCAGCCGCGACGGCTTCTATTTGATCAACGCAGTGCGCCGGAGCAGCGCCGAGCTTCTCGACTACCTCGAACGGCGGTCGGAAAGCTCGAGCCGCAGTATTGAAGTGGTTATCCGCGGCGACCGCAGAACTCAGTTTGAAGCGGTACAACGCGCCATGCGGATAAGCGCCGAAGCAGGGCTGTCCAAAGTAGGCCTAGCCGCACTGCAACTCGGAGAAGAGGACACGCCGTGAGACCGTTCTCGGCCGCCACCGAAGACCGGCTTTGCGCCGGCGCCATGACCGGGCTTTACGCCAACGCCATAGCCGGCGTTTGTGCCAACACCATAGCCGGCCGTTACGCCAACGCCATAGCCGGCCTTTGCCCGGGTGCCGAAGCAGGGCTTTGCGCTGGCGCCGTAACCGTCTCACGGATAGCCGAAGTAGAGATGAAGTAGAGATACGGTGAGAGCTTCACACAAAGCGCGCCCAGCCCAGGCCAAGCTCGAGCTACAGCTCGGCCCCCTGATCGACGCCGTGTTTCTGCTGCTTACTTACTTCGTCTTTACCATCAGCCTGAGCACCGTGGAGGGCTTGCTGCCTTCGGAACTCGCACTCGGAGAAGACCGCAAAGAGCAGGACGTCACCGATCCCAAGAAGGAAACTATCGTGCGCCTGGTGCAGACAGGGGAGCAAGTACAGTTTTTCATCGACGATTGGCCGGTCAGCGATGCGGGCGCGGTGCGTGACCACCTGGCTTCTTTGTCCAAGGATTCAATGATCGTCATCGATGCCGGGCCCAACGTCGTCTACGACTACGTCATCGGCCTCTACAACACTTGCTTGAAACTCGAACTCAGACAGGTGGTCTTCCCGATTTCGACGGGCGGCGCGATGCCGGGAGCGGCCCCGCGATCATGAACACCCGTTACCGTACAGCCACTCGAAACCCGGCCGGCGGCCCTCTGAAGGCCGGGCAGGCCGGCGGCCGGCGGCCAACCCCACCCTCGCCGATGCGTTCGCCAGCATCATACTCGCCGCTACTGCGACTCACACAACTGTTGCAATGGTGGCGGCTAGCGCGACCGGTGCGGTTGACGCAACGGATGCGGCTAGCGCGGCCGGCACAGCCCTCACGGCCGACGCGATGGTGGCGGCTGCTGCAGCCACTGCGGCTTTCGTATCCTGGGGGGGCATTGCTGCTTGCTTCCGCCTTGTCTCTGCTCGCGCTAAACGCCGCAGCATCCTCGACTCGAGCTCTGACCGCGCAACTGTCGTCCGCCGAAAAACAGGCAAAAGTCATTGCCGCCCAACCTTGGAGCGCCGAGGCTGAAGCCGCCCTGGTCGATCGCATCGATTCTCTCTGCGACGGCTTCCACGAGGCCGCTGCGGAAGGAGCCAAACTCTCAGAACAAGCGGCGCGTTTGCTGAGCTTGGCCGAGCGGACCCGCGCGCGCTACACGAAAGTTCTGGAACGAATGCAAGCCGAGGTCATAGAGGCCGACGGCGACCTTGAAGCCGTACAGGACAGTGCCGCCTGGAGAGAACGGGAACTGCTCGCAATGCGGCTTCTATACCGCATCAATTGGCTTCACTACGAGATCGCGATGCGCTTCGAGCGCTCGACCACGAAACGCAAGCAACACTTACTTGCCGCTCGCAGCGGTTTCAGTGAATTCGTATACAGCCCCGATACCGAACTGGCGCAAGAGTCCCTGTTCGGCCGCGGCCTAGCCAACAAGACGCTCAAACGCCATGAGGAGGCAGTCGCCGACTTCAACGCCATCTTGGCAGCCTCGCCGCCGCCAGAACTCGCCCAACGCGTGCGCATCGCCCTGGCCGAAAGCCTGATGTCGGCGAACAAAGTGGCGGCCGCTTTGAAAGTAACGGCGCGCTTGATCGAGGGATCCCCGCGCGGTGAAGTTCTCGAGCAGATCCGCTTCCTCAGGACCAAGGCTTTATTGCTGGCGCTCGACGCTCCCTCATCCGATAGCAGCCTGATTAGGCAATACCGGGACGAAGCGGCCAAGCTGCTGGAAACTCTTTATAAGAGCGGAAGCTACTGGAAGACCAAAGCCCTGCAGTTGATCGACGCCGGCATCCGCAATCCCGGGCTGTGGGCCTCGCAATCACCGACCGCCTTCATCACCTGGCTGGTAGCCGAGTCCGAGCGGCGCCGGGGAGACTGTGCCTCTGCAGCCCTGCTGTACCGCTCGCTCATCGAGCGTGGGGCTTACACTTCGGAATCGCGCTACGGATTGGGCTTCTGCGCTTTCCACGACGGCGACTACGAAGGCGCCCTAGAATTGCTCAGCGCTTTCATCGAGTCGGCCAAGAGCGGCCACGCCTACCTGCCCAAAGCGGCCTACCTGCGTTTCAAGGCCGCAGAGTCACTCTATTTGAGATCCGGTAAGGGACCCGCTAGCGAGTCCGCACGGCGCTACATCTCCGCCCTCAACTCCTTTCTTCAAATATCCCCCAGCCACGACAACGCTTACGAAGCGTGGTTCAGACTCGGCGAATGGCGGCGCGACGCCGGCGATTACGCGGCTTGCGCTGAAGCGTTCTCGAAGGTGCGCGGAGAAACGTCTTTTCGATTGAAAGCCGCCTTCCTCGCGGCCGAATGTGCTTTCCGCCAGGTGGAGGAGTTGCCCGAAAGTGCCGCCGTCCCCGCTGAACAGGCACGTGCGGCCCTGGAAGCGGTGGATGTTTTTCTGAGCGAAGCCTCGGCTTTCCGTGAAAGCAAGAAGAACACCGCTTCGCAACTCTCCCTGCTCGCGCCTATGGAGGCTCACGCGGTGATAATGGGGGCATCACTGGTAGCCAAGATCGACGGGGGCAACATGAAGGAGCGGCTGCGCCGCCTCGAGGGGTTCGAGCAGCGTTTCCCCAAAGAGACCAAGCGGCTACCGGAGCTGCTGTCGCTGCGCGTGGTCGCCTACCGCGTGCTCGGCGACATGGATGCCGCCGGCGCTGAACTGGAACGGCTTCTGGCTCTGAAAGACATCGGCGAGTACGGCCGCAAGAGCCTCAAGAAGCTGGGCATAGCCTTCTTGAACGAGGCCGCCATGCGCGAGCAGGACGGCGACGCCGAAGGAGCCTTGCGTGCGCGGCGCGTAGCCCTGGCCATATACGAACGGGTGCTCGCCGATGCGCGTGTGCAAGAAGTTTCCGAAGGCCTGGCCGGTTTGGAGAGCTTGGTCGCCGATCTCAGGCGCGATACTGCGGGCCTGGGTCAAAACTGAATCATGAAACCCTCGGTCTCTCCGGTCGCCACGTCCACCACTCTCAACGTCGCACGATCATAGTCACCCACCGCATAGTAGAGATAACCCGAAAGCTGTGCCCCCGGTGGAAGCCGAGCCGCACGGATTTCTCCTTTCTCGATTATCCGGGCGGCCGCGGCAACATCACCGATATCCGGGTTCTTCCCGGAACCACCCGCCGCTCGCAGACGCGCTACGGCTTCACGCACGCTCAAAGGCTTGGCCTTGCTGCGCGAGCCGCGCACGCGCACTACGACATCCGCGGGATCGAACTCGTAAATGTTGCTCCCCTCGTTACGCACGCGAATCTTGATCGGAAGTATCCCCGCCGCGCTGACGTCCGCCTCGAAATCAAGTACCGTCGCGAAACCGCGTTGCGGTTGCAGTTCCACCGAGAAACCACCCGAGGTCCCGCGCGAGACCGGCGGCTTGGCTACGGCAGGTGGAGAACTTCCCCGCGATTTCGCAAGGGCAGTAGCGCGGCCGCCCGAACCCGGAAGCGTCTTCACCGCTGCAGAACCGGCAGCATCGCCCCGGGCGCCGGCATCGTGGGAAGACAGGATACTCGCCCGCGCTCGCTCCATGGCTCCCGCCTCCGCCGCAGACACAGCGGCACCCGCCGGCGACGGAACTCCACGCCGGCCCTTGATGACACCGCGGCCGACAAGCAAGCCGGCGCGGCCGGTGATTCCGAGGAACAAGCCGCGCTCGAAGCTCATGTCCTGGTCGAGCCCGAATTGCCGGGGGTCGATATGAACTCCATCCGCTTCGCAGCTTATGACCACCTCCCCCGCGCGTTTGTTGGCCGGATTGGCGCTGCGCGCGACGATCTTTCCCGGTACTCCCGGCCGCGCTTTGGAAAAAGCGGTCACTTCCATATCCATCGACACCACAGTCTCGAAAACGAAACGGTTGGCTTCCTCGCAACTAATCAGTTCGCCGCTGTTCACCTCGAAGGATTTCGAGACCGGAGTACATGCAGCAACAAGGCCGCAGGCCAAGGCCAAGGCCGGTGCCAGAACCGGCGGCTGGCGATTGCGTTTTCTCACCGTCACATTGTAGCCGGAGCAGCGGCCGGGGCGTAGTCGAAGAATGCGGCGGCGGGCGGCGGCGCGGCGGCACCACGGTCGAATCGCCGCCAAGACCGCGCTAGTGTCCGCCGCATGGCTGAGCTTCATCCCACGGCATTGCTCGAGGGTGAGATCGATCTCGGTGACGACGTCGTCATCGGCCCCTATTGCGTATTGAAGGGTCCCCTTCGCATCGGCGCGGGCACGCGCTTGATCGGCAATGTAGTGCTGCAAGGACCGCTGGAATTAGGTACGGCCAACAGCGTCTACCCCGGCGCATCGATCGGTTTCGCACCGCAGTGGTCGGATTCCGACCATGACCGTCCGGGACCGGGAACTCGGATCGGAAACGGCAACATCTTCCGAGAGGGTGTAACCGTGCACCGCGCCATGGGCGAAGAGCAACCGACACGAATCGGAAACCGTAACTACTTCATGGTCAACTCGCACGTCGGCCATGACAGCTCGATAGCCGACCATTGTGTGTTGGTCAACGGAGTCTTACTCGGCGGCCACGTGCGCATCGACGACCGTGTAGTCATCGGCGGCAATGCCGCGGTTCACCAGCATGTGCACGTCGGCCGCGGGGCGATGATCTCCGGGCTTACCGGACCCACTCTCGACGTGCCTCCGTGGTTCATGATTACCGGCATAAATTACGCTTCCACGGTCAACATGGTCGGCCTGAGGCGAAGCGGCATGCCGGCCGAAGAAATCGCCGACGTGAAATGGGTCTACCGCACCCTGTCGACGCGGCGGCTAACTAGGCCGGAAATGCTCGCCGCACTGGCCAAACGTAGCGAAAAGGCGATCGTTAGTGAGTACATCGACTTCATCGAGGCCTCTGCGCGCGGCATCTGCCGCAGCACGCCGGACCGCCGCCGCAAGTAGCACGATGGCCGGGCCCTGTGCCTACTGGGTAACGTCCTGCTACCATCCGGCCCTAGCCGGCGTCAACACCCGGAGACCGCTGCCGGGACAAGCCCGGACACGAGTGCGATGATCGCCTGGACGCTGGTTGATACCGCGGATATCCCCGGCGGTGCTACCCTTCAACTTTTTCGCCACGACAAGGATTTCTCCATACGCGTCGCGGGAAGCGGCGTGCTGATGAACACACGCGGACACGGATCCGAGGACGCTTTGGCCGAACTTGCCTGCGCCAAGATCGCGACCCGCTCCCGCCCCCGCGTGCTGATCGGCGGACTCGGCATGGGCTTTACCCTGGCCACCGCACTACGCTGCCTGCCCTCCGGCGCCGACGTGGTCGTGGCCGAATTGTTGACCGCCGTAATCGCATGGAACCGCGGCGCTCTCGGGGAATATGCCGGCCACCCGCTACGTGACCGGCGAAGCACGGTTTACGAAGGCGATATTATCGAGATATTGAAATCCGACTGCCGGCCCTATGACGCCATCGTGCTCGACGTCGATAACGGCCCGGACGCGTTTACCCGAAAGGAAAACGAGTGGCTTTACACTTCCAGCGGCTTGGCCGCCGCGTATCAGGCTCTGCGGCCCAACGGCGTACTTGCCGTTTGGTCGGCGGCCGCAGACCCCAGCTTCACTGCGCGGCTGCAAAAAGCGGGCTTCCAGACCGAGCAGCTGCGGCCGCGGGCGCGGCGCGGCAAGGGTGCACGCCAGATCGTCTGGATCGCCGAACGCGGAGTCTGAACTGCCTGGGAGACACGCGACGGGTCCCCGGTTCTTCACCCCTTTGCTGCCTCGCCACTTCGCCATGGCAGCCAGAGACACTGTTTACAACCATCGGAACTCGAAAGTCTGTCGGATTTCGGCTGTAAGAGTTTGCTCTCGTGGAGATCACGATTCTCAAGTCTGAAACGTTACCACAATGATTTCAAGTGCTTGTGGCGCTTGAAGCCAGCTAGTCCGGCATCTACTAACCCTCACGCCGAGATTTTGTTCGGCTCGCTGAATTTAGTCCTTGACAGCCCGCGTCGCGCTCTAGTAAGTAGATAGTCGCACTACCTACTATCTACTAATACCAAGATGGAAACCCAAGCCAAGAGCAAGCGCGAAGGATTGCTGAAGATCTCTGATCTCGCCCGGGAAACGGGTGTGGCGGCGGGAACGATAAAATTCTACATCCGCCAGGGCTTGCTGGCTCAGCCTACGCTGAAGACGGGCCGCAACATGGCCTACTACGACCGCTCCTTCATCCCGCGGATTCGTTTCATCAAAGAGTTGCAGTCCAAGCGTTTCCTGCCATTGGACGTGATCAAAGCCATCATCGAGCACAACAACAGCGTAATAAGCTCGCACGAAGTCGAAACCCTACTGAACCTCGAAGGCACCTTTTACGAGGCCATCCACTACGTACCCGGGCAGGCACCGATACCGCGCGATGAGGTCGAAAGCAGATATGGAACCACCGAGGAAGATCTCAATCTCCTAATCGAGTTCGGTGTACTGTCACCCGTCACTCGTGATGGTGTTGAGTACTTCGAAGGCGACGACGTGTTGATGCTCGAGACCTTCCTGGCGATGGATAAAGCCGGACTGACCAAAGATTTGATCCCGCACGCCACCTCGCTGCCGATCTATGTAGAAAGCATCGGCAAACTCGCACGCGACGAACTCAAGATGTTCACGCAAAGCGTGACCGGCCGCTACGACACGGCCCGGGTGGCAAACGTGGCCATCGCGAGCATGAAGCTGGCGGAGCAGTTCATCGTACTGCTGCGCAGAAAGCTCTTGCTCAAGGCAATTCAGGACTTGCGCGAGGAAAGCAGCGCTGCACAAGACACCCAAACTGCTGAGAGCAGCGGTTGAGGAAAACGATTCGGAGAACACGTCAGGAAAACGTCCGGTTGCCAGGGGGCCGGCAAGAGAGAGAAGCAAATGAGTGAACGAGCCGAGCAAGTAAAGGAAAGCGGGGAAAAGCGGAAGTCGAAGACCGTATGTGTGGAGGATCCCTCTCTTACCATGGTAGAGCCGGACACCATGACTCCGCTACAGTTTTTCGACCGCATCTTCTCTGAAGCATCTTTGGTTCCTGAGAAACGTCTGATGCTCGCCGTTCTCGAAGATGCTATCGCCGCCTATCAACGCGCCTATGTACAACCCTCACGTAGCAGCAGCGAAGAAGAAGAGTCCCCTGACCGTAACGAGGTTCAGGCATGGCTGGAATCCGACGACATGAGCTGGCCCTTCTCTTTCGCTAGCATCTGCGAAGCTCTGGATATGGAACCTGAGTACTTGCGCTCGGGACTCAATAAATGGCGAGAGCGGGCATCGCGCGAAGGAATGAAAGGGCAAGTCTACCGTTTTCCATTCCGCCGCGTAAACGGCCGGCGCCATAGCATCAACGCCAAACGCGAGCGCCGACGCCTCCGAAAAACCGGATAGGCTGCCAACGAAACAAGCCCAAGACTGAGGCCTGGAATTCGAGCGGTAGCGCCAAGAGCGGTCCCGCTGTAGCCAGAGCAAGCGGAGCAGCAGGGTGCTGGCGGCGGCTTGGAATTACTGCGTCCTTCCAGCCCGGCCCGCGCCCAGGTTGCCCGGCAGCGTTGACGAACCCCACCCCGGTATCGCGGCTCGTCAACTTGCCTTGGGAAGCCCCAACACTCGCTGGGCGATGATGTTTCTTTGTATCTCGGAGCTTCCCGCGGCAATCGTACGCCCTCGCGAATAGAGCATCAGATAAGGCCAGCGGCCTTCCATCGGGGCTCTAGGATCTCCCGGAGCAAGCATCGAATAGGCACCGCAGAGATGGTTGGCGGTGGTCATCATGCGCTGGAACATCTCGCTCCAGAACAGCTTCTCCATCGATCCCTCAGGACCGGGCTGGCCACCGCGCAGTTGCTTGGTAAGGTGGCGTAAAGCCGTCAGACGCATCGCTTCACTATCAATATAGGCTTGCGCAAGCGATTGGCGCAACACCGGATCCGAGGCGGCGGTCCTGCCCGCGACCATAAATTCGCGGGCAAAGTCGAGCAATTCATCGAGCGCGACCCGCGATTGAAGTTGCCGTTGAAAGGTCAGAGTGGCGCGTTCGTGCATCAGCATCGCAACCGTCATATTCCACCCCTCGCCCTCCCCGCCGATAATGTTCTCGCTGGGAACTCTGACTTCTTCGAACAGAACCTCATTAAACTCACTGTCGCCGCTCATCTGCTTGAGCGGCGACACCTGTATACCCGCACTGTGCATATCCACGATGAACATGGTTATACCCTTGTGCTTTGGCGCTTGTTTGTCCGTGCGCGCAAGTACGATGCAAAAATCAGCGTACTGCGCGTAGCTGGTCCAAACTTTGCGGCCGTCAATTACATAGTCGTCGCCGTAGCGTAGTGCCCTGGTCGACAGCGCGGCCAGATCGGAACCGGCCCCGGGTTCGCTGTACCCCTGGCACCACAATTCTTCTGCGGTCATTATGGGTCTCAGATAGCGCCTTTTCTGCGCCTCACTGCCATGGGCGATGATAACCGGCCCGACCATCGACAGCGCCAGCAGGTTGATCAACTGCGGCGAGCCGATCCTCGCCAGCTCTTCCTGGAAGATTATCTGCTCGATCAAGCCCGCGCCGCGTCCGCCGTACTCCGCCGGCCAGTGAATTCCACACCAACCGGCCTCCGCCAAGGTTTTTTGCCAAAGGCGCCCGCGCGCTACTACTTCATCCAAAGAGTCATGGGCGTTGGGAGGAATTCTCCCTTCCTCGCGTCTAGCCTCCAGCCACGACCTCAGTTCGTTTCGAAAACTCTGCTGCTCAGGGGTGTAAGAAAAATCCATCAACGCTTCTCCGGCCAGCGCTGCCCCGCTTCTCCGGGGCAGCGCTTCGGAGGCTAGGCGGCTAATCCACGCTCAAGCGCATTTCTACGCGGCGATTCTCCGCGCGTCCCGCAGCGGTGGCGTTCGTCGCAACCGGGCTACTCTCACCCAGACCCTCGCTTTCCAACCCAGCGGCATCGATACCGGCTCCGGTCAAGTAAGCAGCAACCGAAGCGGCGCGTCTCTCGGAAAGCTTCTGGTTGTAGGCATCCGAGCCGGTTGAATCGGTGTGAGCCTCGATCTTGATTCGCGAGGAAGGACACTGCTTCAAGGTCTCGACCGCAGCCGACAGACGTGACTTGGCATTCTCATCCAGCGCGGCGCTGTCGCTCGCGAAGTTGACACCGTAGAGCCTGGTCACCGAATCGCAGGGATCCGGAGCAGGAGCAGGTTCAGGCTCGGGGGCGGGCGGCGCGGGTGCCGGGGCGGGCGGCGGAACCACCGCGCACAGACTGAATCCTTGCCCACCACTGGTGCTGCAAGCGGACAACATAATACTAGCCGCGAACAGCAGCGGCAGGACACGAACGGTTCTCATTGTAGCCTCCTTCGGCACGAACACAGACAGCGATAAGCCGCCGCTCGTTCGCAAACCAGCTTACCTGTGTAGCCGACCTGGGTCAGGGCCGCAAGATCACCGCAAAATCAACGCCCAGCCTGAATCAAAGCTGCAACGGTGTACCACGATAGTTCAACCGAGTGATCGTCATCCAAACCACGGTCCACATACCACCCTGGCTCGTTCGGAAAAGCCATGCCGGGAATCGCCGCCCGGGTAGCATGCTCGAGTTGGGTATCGAGAACTGAGAAAGCATATACGAACATACGCTCTTCCTCGTATTCGAAATCAACATGGGGGTGAGGACGTTTCGAGTTGCGAATACTCTGCAGAACGGTTTTCCACAATTCTCCGTTGTGGTCATACAAGTCCGAGTACAAGATGATGAAAGTTTCCTTGTCCAGATAAATGACACGCTTGGAATAGGCGTAACCCGGCAACTTCGACGCGCCTTCGATCACATAGACTTCCGGCCTTATTTCCCAGTTCTCGCAGTAGGTGGCGCCGCCGTCTTTCTCGCAAACTACCGGTGGAAGGTTCTCCCCGTGAAGCGAACCGAGCATCGGCTTGTTGCCCAGATACTTCCACTCAAACCAGGGAATCTGCCCCGCATAACCACCGAAACTGTCGAGGTCTATGTCCTGGCCGAACAAAGCATCGCTGCGCTGCGCGCTCGACAGACGCCTGACCCTACGGATGACGGGCGTGTACAACCAGGTGTTGTCCTGTCGTGTCGGATCCAAGTACCGGTAAGTCACGGTACCCACACCCTTGAGGTCGAAAGGTTCTATCAACGGATAAAATCCGGCCTTTTCGAAGGTCTTGTCGGGGTTCTCCTCGAACTGCGGTATCGGCTCATTCTTTATGCGGCCATAGAAACGAAGACGGCGGGACCAATCGACGATGAAATGGCGCTCTACTTGGTAAGTACGATTGCCCTGCGCATCCACCAGCAGGGCGCCGGTATCGGCATCGGGCAGATGGACATTGAGGTCGTCGGTGAAATAGTGGGTACGGCTGAAATTCCACATTAGTTTCTCAGCCAACTGCGGATCATCATCCTCCACGGCGGGAAAGGGCCGGCCGGCCACCCAATCGTGCAAGTCGTGATCATCCTTACCCACGTAGGCTTGGCCCGAATACTTCTCGGTAGCCTCAACGTAGGCTTTGGGTATGGGAATGGGCTTGTAGGGCACCACATTCATATCCATGCCTTTCTCGACCGCCCAGCGCACCCCCGGCGGAATCAACGCTTCGGCCTTCTCCACGTTCTAACGCGATATCACGTCGCCGGGTTCGACCTGAGCCGGCACGGGCAACGCAAATACAGCAGATGCAATAAGGACGGCAAGAAAAGAATTCAGCTTGCGAAAAGTCGTAGCTTCGATCACCTCAACGTTCTCCCTGTAGTGGCTTATGGCCTGTCTCGAACGGCGCCCCACGGCAGTCGAGCACCGAGAAGTTTAGCCGACCCGCTCAGGCAACTGAAACGCGTTCTAGTACGTTGAGTACCGCCTCCCTCCCCGTGCTCCTTGCGCTGAGTTCGCCGCCGGATCACGGCGATGCACAACCAAGTGACCCCTGGGCTTCGCAAGGGGTGACCCAATACGCGGAATCTGAGCAACGCGTAGTCGGCGTGGTCACCAGGGCTGCACATGGCCCGAACAAGGCGGCTACCGAAGGTGTAGCCGCGGGCGATGCGGCACAGACAGCGCCGGTGCAAGCCACACGGGGACAGATCGCGCAGACGTAAACCGCGCAAGTCTCGCTTTATCCCTGGAAAATGATAGTCAAAAATTCCCCCCGCAGCCCGGATGCACGCCCGCGTTGATCACGGCTCATCATGAGCCCGCGCGCCGGGCCACCGTGATCCGGACATGCCGACTCGGCAAAGGGATACAGATGTTTTCATTCAGCCTTAGCGAAGAACAACGACAACTTAAGCAAACCGCACGCGATTTTGCAGTCGCAGAGATCATTCCAGTAGCGCGCCACTACGACGAAGCCGAGGAATTTCCACATGACTTGCTCCGTAAAGCCTGGGAAATAGGCCTCATGAACCTCGAGGTGCCGGCGGAGTACGGCGGCCTTGGACTCGGCATTCTCGACTCCATCTTGGTAATGGAGGATATCAACTATGGCTGCGCCGGCGTCGGCACCAGCATGGCGGCCAGCGACTTGGCGACCACACCGATACTATTGGCGGGTAGCGACGAGCAGAAAAGCCGCTATCTGAGCTGGCTGACCAACGAATTCACCTTCGGTGCCTACGGCCTGACCGAGCCCGGTTCCGGCTCCGACGCCGCCGGTTTGTCCACTACCTACAAGGAGGTGGGCGACGAATACGTACTAAACGGCGTAAAGCATTTTATAACCAACGGCACCGTTGCCTCCTGGCATATAATCTTTGCGACAAAGTCCAAGGAAATGGGGCACGCGGGAATTTCCTGTTTCATAGTTCCCACCGACACCGCAGGTTTGAGCACTTCGAAAATGAAGGGCAAGCTCGGGCAGCGCTGCTCGGATACCGCGGAGATCGTGCTCGAAGACGTAGTCGTGCCCAAATCCGCGATGCTGGGCCCCGAAGGTAGCGGCTTCAAGCTGGCGATGCGTACTTTTGACCGCACCCGTCCGCAAATCGGCGCAAGTTGCATCGGCATGACTCAGAGAGCTCTGGACGAGTGCACTCGTTACGCCCGCGAGCGCAAGCAGTTCGGACAGCCGATCGCGAACTTCCAGGCGGTTCAGTTCATGCTTGCCGACATGGCAATAGAACTCGAAGCAATGCGCTTGCTTACCTACAAGGCGGGTTGGTTGCTCGACCAAGGCCAAGGATCGACCATCGTTTCGAGCTACGCGAAAGCGTTTGGAGCCGATCGTGCGGTGCAGATTGCCAGTGACGCCATTCAGATCTTTGGCTGCTACGGGTACTTCAGCGATTATCCGGTAGAGAAACTGTTTCGTGACGCCAAACTGATACAAATCTACGAGGGAACCTCGCAGATCCAACGGGTGGTGATCGCACGTCATCTACTCTCGGGATGAACACGGCATGAGTCCCTACAAACTAGGCGGCGGCCCTACATCGCACTGCTTCTTCTCCCAGCGTCTGAGACTCAACTATGTCGACTATGGCGGTATCGGTAAAGACCTCGTGGTGTTGGTCCACGGCGGCCGCGACCATTGCCGTAACTGGGATCTGGTCGCGGCCCAACTGACCGGACACTACCATGTGATCGCACCCGATCTGCGCGGCCACGGTGACTCGGCCTGGGCGATCGGAGCCCAGTACACCATGGCCGACTATGTGCTGGACCTTGCCCAGCTTCTCGAACATGTCGGCGAATCGCCGGTAACCCTGGTCGGCCACTCGCTGGGCGGAGCCATTGTTCTGAATTATGCCGGAATATACCCCAAGAGCGTGGTCAAGGTCGTCGCGATCGAAGGACTGGGGCCGCCGCCCTCACTGATCGTCGACAAGCCGGTTGAGCAGCGTCTTGCCGAGTGGATCACCACCATGAAACAACTCGCCATGCGCAAACCTCGGCACTACAAAGACCAAGCGGAAGCCGAGACCCGCATGCGCGAAGCCAACCCCCATCTGTCGGCCGAGATGGCCCGCCACCTCACCATTCACGGAACCATGAGGCTTGAAGACGGCTCCTATGTGTGGAAGTTCGACAACTATGTGCGCGCTTGGGGCCCCAACGCCTACGACGCCGAGGGCATACATCGCTTGTGGAGTTTGATAGAAAGCCCCGTACTGCTGTTTCGAGGCAAGGAAAGTTGGGCCGACAATCCGGTCGATGACGGACGCGCTGCACATTTCAAGGACTACCGCTACGTAGAAGTAGACCAAGCGGGGCATTGGGTTCACCACGATCAGTTCGAGACCTTCATGTCCCACTTGGCGGATTTTCTGGACTTCGACCGGGACGGCGACGATGAATAAATCCCACTCAAAGCCTGGGATTCATGGCGAATTGTCCGCGCTGTTAGCCCGGCTTTCCTATAGAAGTGGGTTGTTTACACTCGCATCCGGCCGTACGAGTGACTTTTACGTCGATGTAAAACAGACCGTGCTCAGTTGGCAGGGAGCAGGACTCATCGGCTCTGCATTGTTGGACAGGATCGAAGCCCACGGAATTTCTTCGGCCGGGGGAATGGCCGCCGGTGCGATCCCATTGGTTAGCGTGGCGGTGGCCGAAGCCTCGCGGCGCTCCTACGACCTAGAAGCTTTCTTCGTACGCAAAGAAGCCAAGAGCCACGGCACTCTGCGCCGGCTTGACGGGCGATTCGATCCCACCAAGCCGGTCGCTCTGTTGGAAGACGTGGTAACCACCGGCGGTTCCACTCTCGCGGCCGTAGACGCCGTGGAGGAAAGCGGTGGCAGAGTCGAGTTGATCGTTGCCGTGGTCGACCGTGAAGAGAACCAGGGCATGGCAGCGCTGGCCGCACGGGTTCCCAAGGTAGAAGCGCTCAGCACCCGCACTTCAATCGTTGCCGCCGCCGAACGGCTGCGGGAAACCAGTCGACTGCCGTAAACCGAAGGGCCGGGGGCTGTTCGCCCCCGGCCCTTTCTTATCGTTCCGAGATCGCTTGCAAGCCTCTTTGCTCGAGGCCTTAGTCCCTTAGTCCCGGCCTATCCGGGAATCTTGCCCTGGAGAAAGAAGGCGATTACCAGCGCGTAAATTGCGAGTGCCTCGATCATGGCCAAACCGATGATCATCGGAGTTTGAATGCGATCGGCCGAGTTGGGATTGCGCCCAATGGATTCCATCGCCGCCGCGACCGCACGGCCTTGGCCGAGACCGCAGCCGAAAGCGGCACCGGCAATGGCGATACCCGCCGCAATGGCGATCGCGCCATAACCCTGCGCTCCGTAACCCGATGCGGCTGCACCTTCCGAAGCCATGGCCGAAACGCTGCCACCCAAAACGGCCATTACAGCCCCAATAAAAGCGTAAGTAAAAGTTTTGATCTTGTTCATTGTCATCTCCTTAGCTACGGCATCGCCTTTATTTTCGCTTCCACCGCATCCTCTGTCCTCTTCCGACCGCAACGATGCGACGCCGCATATTTTCCGTGAACTCTCTGCGCTAGTGATCACCATCGTGGCCCATGGCCAACGAAGCGTAGACAATGCTGAGCAGAGTGAACACGAAAGCCTGAATCCCCGAAACGAACGCGCCGAGGAAGTAAAAAAGCACCGGAATCACCAGCTTGGTAAGATCGGTGAAAATCTCCAGCACCATATGGTCGCCGGTCATGTTGCCGAAAAGTCGCAGGCCCAGCGAAACCGGCCTCACCAACTGATCAACGATTTCCAGCGGGACCATCAAGATCGCCAGCCACCATATGGGTCCCATGAAATGCTTTAAGTAACTGCTGAGCCCCTGCGCACGAATACCGATGATGGTGTAACCGACCAGACTGACCACGCCCAAAGCAAAAGTAATGTTGAAATCGGCGGTCGGGGGAGCAAAACCAGGCACCAAACCCATCAGGTTGGCGAGCAGGATGAAAATGAAGAAACTGCCGAAATAGCCTACATAGCGCTCACCACCGTGAGGTATCACGCCTTTGACCAGCGAGGTGATACCGCCGACTATGAGTTCGGCAAGATTACGCACGCTCATGCCTTCATCGGGGACCAAGTGAGTTCCGGCGGCTCGAGCCGCCACCAAGCGGCGGTTGGCGCTCATCGCAACGGCCACCAAGACCAGCATGGCGATGGTCGCGTGCACCGTATGAGCCGGCAATTGATTGATCCCGGGGATCAGTCCTATCCAGGTGATCGGATGATGTTCCATGACGATTCTCAGCTCCACCCGCCGTTCATCCGGCAGGCCCTCCGCTATCCCGGCTATCATGGTCGGGGTCCGGCGGCGGGAGCACTTCGCCTAGCAAAGTGCCCTCCAACACCGCTGCAATCACCAGGGCAGTGGCCCCAACACCGAAGGACATCGGCTCTACGGGAAACTGCGCCAGCACGGCTACCACGAGCAGAAGCAGCAGGAAAAACTTGGCGGCGAGCAAGGCCATGGTCGCACCCTTGCTCGCGCCGGGCCTAATAAGCCGTGAAACGAGCATACGAATCAAACTGAAGTTGACGATCATGAACGCCCCACCGAGCAGTACCGACGAGGGTGAACCGACACCGGCCAGCAGCGATAACGCCGCCGTGGCGAGCGCCGTAAAAGCGGCCCAATAGGTAATACGGGCCGGATCCGAACGGCGCAGCGTCACCCGCTTCCTCGCGAAGATTTAGACCCCTGCCCCTTCCCTTCGCCGCCATCGATCGAATCCTTACCGGAGGCCGCAGTAAGTGAGATCAAACGCTTGACCACGGCGGCCAAGGCGGCCAGAGAACAGAAAAGCGCTGCGAAAGGGCTGCTATCCCAACGCTTGTCCAGATAGACGCCAAGCAGCAGCCCGGCGGCGATCGGCCAGCCCATGTTCCAAGCGACAGCCATGGCTTGGTAGGACGCACCGCGCGCGCTGTTGCGGTCTCGAGTCATGACCATAGGGTTTCACGGCCCCCTTATCCGGGCCGGTCAGTCCGACCTTGCAACCGCCCGCTTGATGGCCGCGACGGTCTGTTCGATCTGCTCGTCACTGTGCGCGAGCGAAACGAACCACGCTTCGAACTGTGACGGCGGTACCCAGACCCCTTCATCGATCAAGGCCTGGAAAAAGCGGCCAAAATGCTCTGTGTCGCAAGCCAAGGCATCGTCATAGGCGCTTACTTTCTCAGTACCGAAAAACATCGTAATCATCGATCCTACGCGCTGCACACAGGCCTTTCGCGTACCCAGCGCTGCCTTCATCCCTGCCTCTAGTTTGGCGCCGGCCTCCTCGAGCCGCTCATAACTGCCGGGTTCATCAAGCTTGTCCAGAGTTGCCATACCGGCGGCTACAGCTAGCGGGTTGCCGGACAAGGTTCCGGCTTGATAAACCGGCCCTGCCGGCGCAATGCGATCCATCACACCGGCTTTGCCTCCGTACGCGCCGACCGGCAAACCGCCGCCGATGACCTTGCCCAGGCAGGTAAGGTCGGGACTTACGTCGCACAGGCTCTGATAGCCGGCTGGTCCCAGGCGTAGCCCGGTCATTACTTCATCGAATATCAGTAAGGCGCCGGCCGCATCGCAGAGTTCACGTAAACCCTCGAGGAAGCCCGGCTCGGGAGGGACCACGCCCATATTGCCCGCCACCGGCTCGACGATCACTGCGGCGACTTCGCTGTCACACAAAGCGGCCACCGACTCGAGATCGTTGAACACGGCAACACGCGTCAGTTCTCCGATTTGCTGGGGAACACCCGGGCTATCGGGCACCCCGAGAGTGGTCGCTCCGGAACCTGCGCGCACGAGTAAACCGTCGCTATGCCCGTGATAGCAACCGGCAAATTTGATGATGGCATCGCGGCCGGTGGCTCCGCGGGCAGCGCGCAAAGCGCTCATCGTGGCCTCTGTTCCGGAGTTGACCAGACGAACTTTATCTATGGATTGAAAACGGCGGCAAATTCTTTCGGCGAGTTCTACCTCTGCGGCGGTCGAAGCCCCGAAACTCATCCCCGATGCCGTAACCTCGCGCACCGCCTCTACTACGGTCGGCTCGGCATGCCCGGCTATCATGGGCCCCCACGATCCGATGTAGTCGATGTAGGCATTGCCGTCAGCATCGGTAATGGTGGCGCCATTCGCCGAGGCGACGAACAAAGGGTTACCGCCGACAGATTGCCACGCCCTGACCGGAGAATTGACCCCACCCGGCATGCAGTGTTGCGCACGTTCGAACAGTTCTTCAGATCTCTGCTTTCCCATATCCTTCCTTACAACCGCTACTTAGCCGCAGCCACCCCACCACGTGAGAGTTATCCACAGCTTCCGCACAGGCCTCTAACTCTTTATCTCGCGGTGTTGCCGCTTTGTGAAACGACACCCCTTGCAACGCGGGCCCTCAAGCCGTATGCGTCGCTCATACTCGTGGCTGCCGAGCCGTTAAAGGCGGATACGGCGGGTACACACGCACAGGGTTATCCACAGATGTTGACAACTCTGTGCCTAACTGTCGGGGTAACAGTGGATATTTCATCTTCCTCCAACATAAATGAGCTTTGGAATCAAGCACTTAGCTCTATACAGCCGGAGCTCGCGAGAGACGAGTTTGAAAGCTGGATAAAACCGATGAAGCCGGTGTCGATCGACGAACGCGAAGTGGAATTATCGGTGCCCAACCGAATGTTCGCCTCTTGGGTAGAGGACAACTACCTCGACATTTTGAGCAAGGCCTGGGTGCGAACCTGCGGGCGTCGCGCAACCTTCACTTTCACGTGGGACAAGGGGGCGTTGCAGGGGGAATTGTTCAAAGACCTGCGTAGAACCAAAGGCAAAGAAGTCCCCGAAGTCTCTTCCAAGCGTTCGAAGGGACTAATAACTCGTTATGGTTTCGATACTTTCGTGGTCGGGCAGAGCAATCAGTTCGCTCATGCCGCCAGCATGGCCGTAGCCAGCCAACCGGGGACACTCTACAACCCCTTCTTTCTTTATGGTGGCGTCGGTCTCGGTAAAACCCACCTAGCCAACGCCATTGGTAAGGCAGTGGTGCAAAACGAGCCGAAGACGCGAGTACTGTTCTTGTCGGCTGAGAGCTTCACCAATCAACTCATCGACGCAATAGCTCGCAACAACACCCCTGCTTTCAAGAGCCGTATGCGCCGCGTCGATGTACTCATCATCGACGACGTTCAGTTTCTCGCCCGGCGAGAACGAACTCAGGAAGAATTTTTCCACGTATTCAACGCTTTGTATGAAGCCGGCAAGCAAATCATACTGACCTCCGACACTTTCCCGAACGAGCTTCAAGGCGTGGAGGAACGCCTGTGCAACCGTTTCGGATGGGGTTTGGTAGCCGACCTTCAAACTCCGGACCTAGAAACGAGAATCGCCATTCTGGAGTGCAAAGCCAGGAGCGAAGGCATCGATCTACCCCTAGACGTGTCTGCTTACATCGCAGAGAAAGTGGATTCGAACATCCGCGACCTGGAGGGGGCGCTAACGCGCATCAGTGCATACGCATCGCTTAACTCCCTCCAGATCACCAAATCCCTGGCCGAAGAGTTGATGTCGGGGGTGGCCGGCGGAGGCCCCAAACCGGTCAGTATGGAGGATGTTGCCCGTAGCGTGACCCGTCATTTCGGAATACAGCCCGGGGAGCTTTCCGCGCGAAGAAGGACCAAGAAAGTAGCCGAAGCCCGCCAAGTAGCGATGTACATCATGCGCAACCACGTTGGCGCGTCGTTTCCGGCCATCGGCGCTCACCTTGGGGGACGGGATCACTCAACGGTAATTCATGCTTGCCAGGCGGTCGAAAAGCGCCGGCGCGAAAACCCGCGCTTTCGCTATATGGTCGATACCGTCACCAAGATGATTGGTTGTGGATAAGCTTTGCGTAACTTGTTCTTTAAACGGTGCGCATCATGCTTCACTAGCAGCCAAGATCGAGTTATGCAGCTTACGCAGCCCCTTTGTGCAGAGATGCTGGGCATAAAAAAACCTTGTGGAACCGGATGTTGAATGGCTTATCCACACTACGGCGCAACCATCTAAGAGCAACAAGTAATTAAGAATACTTTAAGAATATGGATGTGAACTATGAACATTAGCGTTGGACGTGAAGACTTCGTCAAATTGTTGGCTCGAGCTCAAGGAGTGATCGATAGGCGCCATGCAATGACCATCCTCACCAACGTGGTACTCGAAGCCGACGACGGGCGACTGACACTGCTGGCCACCGATCTCGAAGTCAGCCTGCTGCAGTGGTGCCCAGCCACAGTGGAGACACCTGGTTCGGTCGCATTGTCGTCACGAAAGCTATTCGAGGTGGTTCGCGAAAGTGCCTCCGACACTATCGAATTGCGAGTACTCGACAACCTGTGGGTCGGAGTCTCTTACGGAAGGTCTAGTTTCAAGCTCACCGGCATCGATCCCGCCGACCACCCCGGCATGCCCACTAGCGATGCAGATGGTGAGGGATCGGTGAGCTTTGAAATAGAAGCATCGGCGCTTTCCGAGATGATAGCTAAGACCGTGTTTTCGGTGTCTCACGACGACACTCGCTCTAACCTCGCCGGTGTCTATCTTTGCTCTGCGGAGAAGAAGGGCAAACTTCGCATGGTTGCCACCGACGGACACCGGCTGGCTTTGATCGACCGCAAGATAAAAGGGGATCTTCCTGAGAGTGGCGTGATTTTGCCACGTAAGGGGTTAGCGGAGATTGCCAAGGTCTTACCCGAAGAAAGTGGACTGGTCACTGTTTCAATCGGGCGCTCCGAGGCCGTGGTGAAACTTTCCGACAGCGTTCTGAGCATGTGCTTGGTTGAAGGTACCTTCCCCGATTACAAACAGGTGATGCCGAAAGAGACACCGAACGTGGCTTTACTGGACCGCGACGATTTCCTCCACACGGTTCGTAGGGTCTCTTTATTGTCGAGCGAGCGCGCCAACGGAGTCAGGCTCTCGCTGTCGGAGGGGCGCCTGGAGATCAATGCGAACAATCCGGACCTTGGTGAAGCCAACGAGGACCTCGAGATCGACTACAGCGGCGCTGAAATCGTGGTGGGCTTCAATGCCCGCTATCTACTGGAGGTGCTCGCGGTGCTGCCTGAAAACAGCCGCGTGGAGCTGTGCCTCGGTACCGAGTTGAGCCCCGGAGTGTTACGCGGAGAAGATAGCGATTACAGCTATGTGGTAATGCCGATGAGGATCTGAAGCGGCCCCACCGTTTCTTACCCTCTGACGGCTGGACTACCGGTTGTCTGATTAGCTAACACACTGAAAATAAAAGAGAAATCTTAGGTGTTACGCAATTCCCCAGCTTTACTTTTCCACCTACCCCTGATAATTTTATATGGTTGTGGAGGGGAGATTTATTCCCCTGTCCGACATCGCATCGCGTTTGTCGGCCGGTGGCGGGCAAACCTTTGTGCTATTCCCCTAATGACGGCTAAAAAAAAGCAAAAAGCAAGCACTGGAACAAGTGGTGGGTACGAAGCTGACTCGATCAAGGTTCTCGAGGGGCTAGAGGCTGTCCGGAAGCGCCCTGGGATGTACATCGGCGACACCTCGGTGCGCGGTCTTCACCATCTCGTTTTTGAGGTGGTGGACAATTCGGTCGATGAGGCCTTGGGCGGACACTGCGACACCATACTTGTGGAGATCCACGTCGATAACAGCATTACGGTTAGCGACAACGGCCGCGGCATACCAGTCGATATTCATTCCAGCGAAGGAATCTCTGCGGCGGAGGTGGTGCTGACGAAACTCCACGCCGGCGGAAAGTTCGACAAGGGTTCCTATACCGTCTCAGGTGGTCTTCACGGTGTCGGGGTATCGGTAGTCAACGCCTTGTCGGAGTGGTTGGAAGTCGAAATCAGGCGCGATGGCCGCGTTTACTTTCAACACTACGATAGAGGTGCCGCGCTCGAGCCCCTCGCGGTTACCGGTAAGACCAAGAAACGCGGCACCACGGTAAAGTTCCTCCCGGATTCGCAGATATTCGAGAAAGTCGAGTTCAACTTTGACATGTTGGCCAACCGTCTTCGTGAGTTGGCGTTTCTCAACCGCGGAGTGCGCATAACTCTCGAAGACGAACGTAGTGGCGGTAAGAAACAGGAGTTCTTCTACAAAGGCGGGATCAACTCGTTTGTCGAGCATCTCAACCGCTCGAAGACTCCGGTTCACAACCGGGTAATCTACTTATCCGGCAAGAGGGCCGGTGTAGAGATCGAGGTTGCCATGCAGTGGAACGCGGGTTACTCGGAGACCGTTTTCACCTTTGCCAACAACATCAACACGCTCGAAGGAGGAACCCATCTCAGCGGTTTTAAATCGGCGCTTACACGCACCATCAACAATTACGCGGCTGCCAATAACATGTTCAAGAAAGGCGACAACTCGCTGGAGGGGGACGATTGCCGTGAGGGCTTGACCGCCGTAATTTCTGTGAAAGTGCCTGAACCGCAGTTCGAAGGCCAAACCAAGACGAAGCTCGGAAACAGCGAGGTCAAGGGTTTGGTCGAAACGATGGTTAATGAGTCGCTGGCTATTTACTTCGAAGAACATCCTACAGAAGCCAAGAAGATCATTCAGAAAGGCCTTGAAGCCGCACGGGTAAGAGTGGCCACGCGCAAAGCCAAGGAATTGGCCAGGCGCAAGGGAGCTTTGGACGGAGGGGGACTGCCCGGTAAACTGGCTGATTGCCAGGAGAAAGATCCGGCGCGGAGCGAGCTTTACATCGTTGAGGGAGACTCGGCCGGAGGTTCGGCTAAACAAGGCCGGGACCGCAGCAATCAGGCCATATTGCCTCTACGCGGCAAGATCTTGAACGTGTGGAAGGCGCGCTTCGACAGGATGATATCGTCCGAAGAGATTCGCATTCTGATAACAGCGTTGGGAACCGGGGTCGGCGAGGGAGATAAATGCCTGGAGAAGCTTCGCTACCATACCATCGTAATCATGACCGACGCCGATGTAGATGGGTCTCACATACGGACCTTACTGCTTACGCTTTTCTACCGTCATTTTTACGAATTGATCGAGAACGGGCACGTCTACATCGCTCAACCTCCTTTATTCAGAGTAAAGAAAGGCAAGACCGAGCGGTATTTGAAGGATGAATCGGCACTTTCTGAACATCTGATCAACCTCGGAGTAAGTGACGCCAAAGTTAAACCCAAAGGTGCCAAGCGCTCGGTAACCGAAGACACTCTACGCAGAGTTCTCAATGAGCTTGCAGACATCGAGCAGTTGGTGGAAGTCCTGCAGAAGAAACGCTGCCAGCCTACGGTAGTCTCTGCTCTGGCCGTTTCAGCGATCGATTCCGACACTCTTGCCAATAAAAAGATTTTGCGAACTGAAATCAAAGCTTTGGAAAAAGCGGTACTGGAACGTGATGCTGATCTTGCCCCGCTGTCGGTAAGTTTTGAAGAAGATAGCGAACACGGGTGTGAACGGGTTCTGTTCAATTCCAAGCTGAACGGATCCATGACCACCACGGTGATAGACAAGACGTTGCTGGATTTACCGGAGTTTCAAAAGCTTCGGGCCTTACTTCATGACGCCTCCGACATTGGTAAGCCGCCCTTCGAGATCATTACTTCGCGAGGCAGCGTTTTCGCCGGAAGTCTTATCGAGTTGAACGAGGTGGTGATGGCGGCCGCTCGAAAGGGCCTCGACATTCAACGTTACAAAGGCTTGGGCGAGATGAATCCCGAGCAATTGTGGCAAACCACCATGGATCCGGAGACGCGTACGCTATTGAAAGTAAAAGTCGGACAAGTAGTAGCGGCCGATGAGATCTTTGCCACCTTGATGGGAGACGTGGTCGAGGGACGGCGTAACTTCATCGAAGAGAATGCGCTCAACGTTCGCAATCTGGATGTGTGATGAGCATTCGCGAGTATAACCCCCCGGTCCCGGTCAATATCGAAGACGAGATGCGTACGTCCTATATGGACTATGCGATGAGCGTCATAGTCGGGCGCGCCTTGCCCGATGTTCGCGACGGTTTGAAACCGGTCCATCGCCGAATTCTTTTTGCGATGAAAGATCTCGGCAATGAATGGAACAAAGCTCCCAAGAAATCCGCTCGTATAGTCGGCGATGTCATAGGCAAGTACCAT
This sequence comes from Candidatus Binatota bacterium, assembly GCA_024276575.1. Classification (GTDB taxonomy): domain Bacteria; phylum Desulfobacterota; class Binatia; order UBA1149; family CAITLU01; genus JAJRWY01. The sequence continues at coordinate 4,769 of JAJRWY010000196.1, read as the reverse complement.
CCGCACGGGGACAGTGCGGTTTACGACGCTATCGTGCGCATGGCGCAGGATTTTTCGTTGCGCTATCCGCTGGTCGACGGGCAAGGAAACTTCGGATCTATTGACGGGGACCCGGCGGCGGCGATGCGCTATACGGAAGTGCGTATGGCCCGCATCACTTCCGAGATGCTCGCCGATATCGATAAAGAAACTGTCGATTTCATCCCCAACTACGACGAGACGACAGTGGAGCCGGCGGTTCTGCCGGCGCGTATTCCCAATCTTCTCATCAACGGTTCATCGGGAATTGCTGTGGGCATGGCGACCAATATCCCGCCGCACAATCTTGGCGAGATCGTCAGGGCGACTCTAGCGCTGATCGAGGATCCCGATATATCGGTGGAAAGTTTGGCCAAGATGGTGACCGGCCCGGATTTTCCCACCGGTGCAATAATCTACGGACGTGCTCCGATACTGGAGGCTTACACCAAGGGGCGAGGCATCTTACAGATGCGTGCGCGCTGTTCCACCGAAACCGACGAGCGGCGTGGGCGGGCACGCATCGTCGTAAATGAAATTCCATACCAGGTTAACAAAGCACGCTTGATCGAGAAGATCGCCCGGCTGGTCAACGAGAAGAAGATCGACGGTATTTCGGATCTGCGCGACGAGTCCGACCGCGACGGTATGCGCATAGTCATCGAACTGAAGCGCGAAGCCATTCCCTTGGTGGTACTCAACAATCTTTACAAACACACTCCCATGCAGGAGTCCTTCGGGGTCATAATGCTGGCCTTGGTCGACGGCAGGCCGCGATTGCTCAATCTCAAGGAATTGCTTTGGGAGTTTCTCAAGCACCGCCGAGAGATCATAACGCGGGCAACGGCTTTCGATTTGCGCAAGGCCGAAGCTCGGCTCCATATCCTCGAAGGCTTGAAAATAGCTCTCGACAACCTCGACGCAGTCATCAAGCTGATTCGCTCGGCCAAGGACGGAGCGACCGCCAAAGAAGGACTTTGCACGAAGTTCAAACTCAGCGAGATCCAGGCCCAAGCGATCCTCGACATGCGTTTGCAGCGCTTGACCGGCCTCGAGCGCGGCAAGATTATCGAGGAGTACAAAGATACCAAGGCACTCATTGCGCGTTTGCAGAAAATTCTCTCCAGTGACGGCGAGGTACTGAAGATCATCTCGGCTGAATTGGCCGAGATCGAGAAGAACTACGGCGACGAACGGCGTACCGAGATCGTTGACAGCAGCTCGGAAATAAGCCTCGAAGACATGATAGCCGAAGAGGATATGGTGGTGACCGTATCGCACGACGGCTACATCAAGCGCAACGCCGCCTCGCTTTACCGTCAGCAGTTACGTGGTGGGCGTGGGCGTACCGGGGCATCGACGCGCGGCGACGACTTCATCGCCCACATGTTTGTAGCCTCGACCCATGACTATATCCTGTTCTTTACCAACCTCGGCCGCGTGTATTGGAAGAAAGTTCACGAGTTGCCACAGGCCGGTCGCGCCGCTCGCGGCAAAGCCATCGTCAACTTGTTGCCGCTGGGCACCGGCGAGAAGCTTTCGGCTTTTCTGCCGGTTAGAGAGTTCTCCGAAGACCGCTACGTAGTGTTTGCTACGGCTCGCGGTGCCATCAAGAAAAGCCGTCTGATCGACTATTCACGGCCGCGCTCCAGCGGAATCATTGCGATAAGCTTGGCCGACGACGACGAGTTGATCTCCGTGCGGCTGACCGACGGCGAGCAGCAGATAGCGCTGGCTACGCGAATGGGGATGTTGGTGCGTTTCAGGGAAGACGAAGCACGGCCGATGGGACGTGGAGCGGCCGGTGTGCGTGGCGTGGCGCTCAGCGGGGAAGACCGGGTGGTTGCCATGGAGATAGTTCAGCCCGGTTCTACGCTGCTGACCATTTCCGCCAATGGTATGGGCAAGAGAAGCAATATCGACGATTACCGTCTGATCAAGCGCGGCGGGCGCGGCGTAAAGACCATGAATGTTACCGAGCGTACGGGACCAGTTGTCGGGGTATTGAAGATAGTCAACGAAGATGACGAGGTGATGCTGGTAAGCGACGCCGGCAAGCTGATCCGGATTTCCATGAACAATGTGCGGATCTCCGGCCGCAACACCCAAGGGGTTCGCTTGGTTCGTATTTCCGGTAAGGACGGCGAGACCGTGGTTTAGGTCGCGCCGGTTGCAGAAAAAGAAGTCCCGGTGCTCGGCGATGGGGCCGCTAACGGTCCCGCGGATGGTGTGGAAGGCGAGACTTCGGTGGATGCGGCAGTAGCGGATCATACAGATGGCTCTGACGAAGGCGGCTAGTCCGGCCCTACGGCATAGCGAGGCCCGACTAGAACTCCGTTTGTCGCCATATATGCCATCGCACGAGAATTGCGGCTGTCACGGTTGCGTGCGGCTATCGATGCAGCGCTGATGTTCGCACCAATAGCTATGGCCTCGGGCGGCGTGCTCCGGCGCGAGCCGGAGGCGATTTGCACCGTGAATTGTTGTCCGCTCAAGGTTAAGTTGAGGCTTTATGGCTACGGTTTGAGCTGTCCCATGGGGGCGAGGCTAGCGATTACCGCGATGCAAGCCGCCCAGGCGAATAGAGCGAGAGCTTCCGTGTCAATGAAGAGAGGATTTTCATGAAGGCCACGGTGATCGGTGCGGGTAGCTGGGGTACTGCGCTTGGTGCGACATTGGCCGCGAAGGGGATCGCGGTTACTCTTTGGTCGCGCGGGCGGGAAGTGGCGGACTATATCAATGCCAACCACTGTAATGGGGTGTACCTTCCGGGCCTCGAACTACCTGTAACACTTCGCGCCGAGACCAATATGGAGGCTGCGCTACAAGGGGCCAGTTTCGTGGTCGCGGTAGTTCCTTCCCATGTCATGCGCGAAACCATGGAGAAGGCCGCTCCCTATATCGATGCTGAATCCATAGTGGTGTCGGCGAGCAAGGGAGTGGAGGACGAGACCCTGCTGACGATGCATGGGGTTCTCGAACAGACCATCGGGGGGGCCGCTAGGATCGGTGCGATTTCGGGGCCGAGTTTTGCGGTGGAACTTGCGCAGGCCAAGCCGACGGTCGTAGTCGCTGCCGCTGAGAGTATGGAAGTAGCTGAAAAGATTCAGACATTCTTTGCCGCTCCGACTCTGCGCGTGTACAGTTCCAACGATTTGGTCGGCGTAGAACTCGGCGGCGTGGTCAAGAATGTCATGGCTATAGCTACCGGCGTGTGTGACGGCCTCGGTTACGGTTTGAACGCTAGGGCTGCCACGATTACGCGCGGACTCGCGGAGATGACCCGTCTGGCAGTAGCCCTGGGAGCCCGCCTGGAGACGCTGTCGGGGCTCTCCGGCATCGGCGACCTGGTACTTACCTGCACCGGAGACCTTAGCCGTAACCGCCAAGTGGGGCTGCGTATAGGCAGGGGAGAGAGCATTGATGAGATCCTCAGCGGTATGCGGATGGTGGCCGAAGGGGTGCGCAATACCCAGGCCGTGAAGCACTTGGCCCAGAAGAAGGGTGTCGAGGTGCCTATCGTGGAATGCGCCTACAAGGTCTTGTACGAGGGCATGCCGGCTGAACGCGCTCTTTACGAACTGTTCGGCCGCAGGCTCAAGCCCGAGTTTCATTGATGAAGCGGTTGCCGGAGCCCCGGCGTTGACAATTCGCCATTGTACTGACACTTTACTGGGCTTGCAGCCGCTAGAGCCTCCCCATGTCGGGGTTGCAGGTAGGCGGCTTATAGAACCGTGAAACGTACGTTCCAACCAAGCAATTTGAAACGCCGACGGCGTCATGGATTTAGGTCGAGGATGGCTACCCCGGGTGGGAGAGCGGTGATCAAACGCCGCCGGGCCAAGGGACGTAAACGGCTTGCGGTCGCAACGCCGCCAAAGCGCGCCAGAGGGTAGCGCGGGCGGGCGTTTCCCGCGCCGGTACAGGCTACGAAAGCGTAAGGAATACTTGCGCATACAGCGTAGCTATCGCGGAAGGAAGAGTCCGCACTTTACGCTGATTGAAGCTCCGGGAGCGACTGAAGAGACCAGGCTGGGTATAACCGTAAGCCGCAAGGTCGGCTCCGCGGTGCGGAGAAATCACGTAAAGCGGCGGGTCAGAGAGTTTTTTAGGTTACATAGAATCGAGTTGCAGCCGGCTACAGACTTCGTGGTTATAGCAAGGCCCGGCGCGGGAAATTTGAGTTTTGAGGATGTTGAATCCGAGTTGGCGCAAGCGCTTCGAATCGGCTGCTAGCAACGGCAACGCGACTGAAGCGTGGCTGGCGGGCGCGGTGGCCGGGAGGCTTATAGGCGCTTTTCTCCTATCCCTGATAGCGATTTATAAAAGATTCATTTCCCCTTTGTTGGGGCCGCACTGTCGCTTCCATCCCACATGCTCAAGCTATGCCGCCGAGGCCATCAGGCGTTACGGACCATTTCGTGGAGCCCTGCGAGCGAGTGCTCGCATACTTCGCTGCCAGCCCTTGTGTTCGGGTGGCTATGATCCGGTGCTCTGAGTAAGTAGTAAGTCATTGCAGGCTGCGGCCGCTTGGAGGCGGCTGCGTGGAAAACAGGGCATTACTGGCATTCGCCTTATCGCTGGTCATCCTGATCGGCTATCAGATGCTGTTCGAGCAGGGGCCTCAGCAAGCGCCCGCGCCGCAACAGGATCTCGAGTCTCGAGAACCCGCCAACGACCAGCGCGTTGCCGCGCCGGAAGTACCGACACTTCCGGCCGCTGCCAAGCCGGCCGAGGCCCCGGCGCAGGCG
>JAJRWY010000195.1 GCA_024276575.1 Candidatus Binatota bacterium | reverse complement strand
CATGCTGCGGGAGTGGTCGTCGTAACCCACCCATACCCCGGTGACCAGTTCCGGCGTGTAGCCGATGAACCAGGCATCACGCTGATCGTTGGTGGTTCCGGTTTTGCCCGCCACCGGGCGGTTGATCGGACGCACCGACCGTCCGGTACCGTTCTCGACGACACCTTTGAGCATCTGGGTGATCAATGCCGCCGTTTGTGGAGAGATCGCCTGTCTGTATTGGGGCCGCGCCGCATGCACCACTTTGCCGCTGGGATCCTGCACACGGGTCACCACCGCGGGACGGATTTTTACTCCGCCGTTGGCGAAAGCGGTGTACCCTGACACCAAGTCCAGCAGGGTCAGCTCTGAGGTGCCCAGGCCGATGGAGAGATTGCGCCCTATTTTCGCATCGAAACCGAAGGCTTCTATGTAGTTGACGACGCGGTCCACGCCGATTGAATCGACCATCTTGACAGTCACTACGTTGCGCGACTTCTCCAGCGCGGTTCTCACCGTGGTCGGGCCGTAGTGGACGCGGGAGTAGTTCTTCGGCGACCACTCGCGGTCGTGGTCGATGTAGGTGACGGGTTCGTCGTAGATGATACTGGCCGGCGTAAAGCCGTTGTCGAGCGCCGCTGCATAGACGAAAGGCTTGAAGGCCGAGCCCGGCTGCCGTTTGGCCTGGGTGGCACGGTTGAACTGGGTCTTGGAAAAATCGTAACCTCCGACTGCAGCTACTAGGTTTCCGGTCTTGATGTCGATGGAAACCAAAGCCGCCTCGATCTCCGGTTCTTGGGCTAGCCATAGCTTGACCGGTTCTCGCAGTGCGCCCGGGTCTTGTGGTTCCATTTCCGAGGGATCCGGTTTCGGCGCTGCGACTCCCGCTTGTTCAGTGCGGACGCCTACTATATCGCCGACCGCAAAACGCCGGTTCTTGACCGATCGTTTCCATATCAGTTTGGAAACGTCGATCTCGTCCGCATGGGGTCCGACCGCCACGCTTATCGAGCTGCCGTGGACCTCGGTAACGACCGCCTCGTAGAGCTTCCCGCTTTGGAGTTCCCGCAGTCGCGGATTGCGTCTGTCCGACAGTAGCCGTGCCGACATTTCCTGTGTTTCGAGATGCTCTGCCGGCCCGCGATAGCCCAGCAGCCAGTCCACGCGCTCGATCCCGCGTTTCACCGCGCTTTCGGCCTCGGCTTGCAAGCGGGCGTCCATTGCCGTGTAGACGCGGTAGCCCTGGTCGTAGGGCGCCTCCTTACCGAACACGTCTTCGAGGTAGAGTCGCACTGCCTCGGTGTAGTAACTACGGATGCCGCTGTGCCCGCTTTTCCCCCGGGCTATGACCGTGGTTTCGCGCAGTGCCTCACGATAGGTACCGGAATTTATGAAGCCCTCCTCGAGCATGCGCCTGAGCACATAGCGTTTGCGCGCATGCGCGGCTTCGGGGTGGCGGTTGGGAGAGTAACGGCTCGGTGCTTGCGGCAGCCCCGCCAGTAGAGCCGCTTCGGCAACGCTCAATTCTGAGACTTTCTTGTCGAAGTAGGATCGCGCGGCTGCTTGGATGCCGTAGTTTCCGTCGCCGAAGTAGATCTGGTTCAGATAAAGCTCGAGAATTCGTTCCTTGCTGAGTTCGGTTTCGAGCCGTACGGACAGCAGGATTTCACGCAGCTTGCGCTCGTAGCTGCGCTCGGGGTTGAGCAGCAAGGCTTTGACCACCTGCTGGGTAATGGTGCTGCCGCCTTGCACGACATCGCCGGCGCGGGTATTGGCCAGCGCCGCCCGGGCGATTCCGAACAGGTCGAAACCGAAATGGGAGTAGAAATCTGCGTCTTCCGCGGCCACGAAAGCGTTGCGAACCCGCACCGGGACTTGTGAGATCGGGGTGAAATAACGCTTCTCGACAAAAAACTCTTCGATCAAAGTGCCATCGGAGGCATATACGCGGGTTGCGACGGGAGGGCGGTAATCAACCAAGCGGTCGAGCGGGGGCAGCGTTGCCCAGTACTGTGTGTAGAGCACGAAGAGGCCTGCACCGGCGGTAAGCGCCAGTGCGGCCAACGCGGTCATGAAGATCCAACGTAACAGCCGCATGATTGCCAATCTTATCGAGGGTATCGCCACCCGCCTAGGGCTGCAACATGATCGCAGCTTCGCTACGGCGGTTGTGCAGCCTCGCCAAGGTCGCTATAGGCCACGCATGAACAGTGTCGAATCATGCCGCAGGGCCGGCGAGATGTTGGCCCGCGCCGAGGCCGTGGTAGTGCTGACCGGCGCGGGGATATCTACCGAATCCGGCATCCCCGATTTCCGCTCCCCGGGTGGGCTGTGGGACCGTTACGATCCCACCAAGCTTACCTTCGACCGTTTTTGCGCCAGTGCCGAGACCCGGCGCGACTATTGGCGCTTGGCCACCGAGACTTATCCGCTGCTGACCCGAGCCGAACCCAACCCAGCACATCTGGCCGTAGCGGCCATCGAAGCTTCAGGACGTTTGCTCAAGCTGGTTACTCAAAACATCGACGGCCTCCACCAAAGAGCGGGCAACTCCGAGCAACGCACGGTGGAGATACACGGATCCTCTTTGAAAGCTCATTGCATAGATTGTGGGCGGCCGCACGACCGTGCTGAGCTTCACCGCCGCCTGCTGGCCGGGGAGATCGCGGTGCCCGAGTGCGAGGCTTGCGGTGGGCGTGTGAAACCGTCCACTATTTCCTTCGGGCAGGCGATGCCCGAGAAGGAAACTGCGGAGGCTTTCGACGCGGCTCGCGATTGCGACCTGATGATAGTGGTCGGCTCTTCGCTGCAGGTCTACCCGGCGGCAGCGCTTCCAGATGAAGCGGTGCGTTCCGGGGCCTCGTTGGTGATAGTAAACCGGGAACCCACCCCCAAGGATGAAAACGCTACGGTGATCGTCCGCGGCTCGGCTGCGGAAACCATGTCGCTGATACTGAAACATGCGGGCGATATCAGCGCCGGTTTCAAGGCCGCCGCAGACCCCATGTTGCGTTGATGCGCGTTCCCTTTCTGAATATTGCCGCCGATTTCGCCGCGGTCGCAGCAGATGCCCGTGCACGCATCGATGCGGTGCTCGATTCGCAGTCTTTCGTACTCGCAGAGCAAACCGCGGCACTCGAATCCTGGTTGGCCGCTACTTGTGGGGCGCACGCGGCGGTGGCCTGCTCATCGGGGAGCGATGCCTTGTATCTGGCGATGCTGGCTCTCGATATTGGCCCCGGAGACGCGGTTGCGGTGCCGTCGTTCACTTTTTTCGCGAGTGCCGGTGCGATCGCCCGGGCCGGTGCCCAGCCGGTCTTCGTCGATGTAGAAGCGCCCGGCTTCAACTCCGCCGCCGGGCAATTCCGGGAGGCTATATCTCGCGAGTTTGAACCACGCAGCGGCGAACTCATTCACCGGCGTAGTGCGGCAGTACTCAAAGCCCTGTTGCCCGTACATCTTTTTGGCTGTCCGGCCGACATGGTGGGGATTTCCGCTGTTGCCGGCAGCTATGGCCTCGCCATAGTCGAGGACGCCGCCCAGGCAATCGGTGCAGCCACCGATGCGGCAGTGGTCGGCAACTGGGGCCGCGTCGCTTGTTTCTCCTTCTACCCGACCAAGAACCTCGGCGGTGCCGGTGACGGCGGAGCGCTGACCACCAACGATGAAGAGTTGGCGCGACGTTTGCGGCGCTTGCGGGTGCACGGCGTCGAAGGCGGTGTCTATGAGCATGCCGAGGTCGGTATCAACGCGAGAATGGGAGAGTTGCAGGCGGCGGTGTTGAACGCCAAGAGCGGGCTCCTGGAACTCTGGAGCCGCAAGCGGCGCGAGATCGCCGCCGCCTATCGCGAAGGGCTGGCGCAACTGCAGGACGAGGGCTTGCTATTGCTTCCACCGCAACGCGAAGGCGAGGTGCAGGTCTACCATCAGTTTACTTTGCGAGTGCCGGGCAGGCGCGACGAGTTGCAGGCTGCGCTGGCCGTTCGCGGCATCGACAGCCGCGTATTCTACCCTCTACCTTTGCACTTGCAGCCGTGTTTTGCCGGCTTGGGCTATGAGGAAGGGCAGTTGCCGCAAGCTGAGCGTGCGGCCGCCGAGGTGCTGTCGCTGCCGGTCTATCCGTCTTTGAACAGCGACCAAGTAGCCTACGTTTGTACTTCCATAGCGGAGTCGTTGCGGCCATGAGCGCGCGGCGCTCTAGGCGGTGCCGCGCGGTTGTCGCCGTAGGGGGATTGGACCCTTCGTGTGGGGCGGGTATTGCCGCCGATGTTCGCACTCTGGCGGATTTTGATGTGCTGCCGGCGGCGGTTGCGACCGCGGTTACGGTTCAATCGGGCTCGGGCCTGGAACTCAGCGAAGCGTTGCGTCCCGGGCTGGTGGCTGCGCAACTCGAGGAGATACTCGATACTTGGCCGGTGGCAGCGGTCAAGCTCGGGCAGATCCCGACCCCGGCTTGTGCCCGTGCGGTTGCTTCATGCTTGGCAGGCCGGGGCCTGCCGCTGGTGGTCGATCCGGTGATCGAAGCTTCGGGAGGCGGATTGCTTGCCTCACCGAGGGCTGTTGCCGGTGTGAAACGATGCATCTTCCCAATCACCTCGGTGCTGACTGCGAACCTGTCGGAAGCGGCGGCGTTGTCGGGGATGGTGGTGGACGATGAAGAGTCCATGGCGGCTGCGGCCGCTGTCATCGCCGGGTTGGGGCCGCGCGCCGTGCTGGTCAAGGGTGGCCATCTACGCGGCGAGGTGGTGGATATACTGTGGACGCCAAGGGGGGTGTGGCGTTTCGCAGCGTCGCGTCTTGCCCCCGGCGGCCGCGGGCGGAGCGGCGCTGTCGCCGGGGCTGCCGGCATGCATGGCAGCGGCTGCGCCTTGGCTTCGGCCCTTGCGGCTTCGCTGGCGCGAGGGCAGTCGCTGCGCCCGGCAGTGGAAAGCGCGCGGGCTTACGTCAGGGCATGGCTGGCCGATTCGCTCCGCGTGGGTGCCCGGCCGGTACTGAGAAGCCCCCGCCCGCATCCCGTCGCAGGCTAGACGCGGCGCGGTTCTTGTGTATTATCGAGCACATCGACGATTTGAACAAAGTTGGGAAGCCCCGGGGGGAGGCGAAAAGCGAAAGCGGCAGCCGTTCGCGCCGCCACCTCAAGTTGCTCGAGGACATTAGCAACCTCATCGGTAGGACGCCGGATGCACAGGAGTCCCTCGAAGGTGTGGTCCGGCTACTTGCCGCGGCCATGGATTGCGAGGTGTGCTCGCTCTACAGCTACGATCCGGATTCGGAAACGCTCAGCCTCGCTGCCACCCATGGGCTGCAGGCACGCAGTATCGGCCGTATCGTGATGTCGAAGAGCGAGGGCCTGGCGGGACTATCCGCGGAAAAACAGGAACCGGTGGTGGTGGAGGATGCGCTTGCCCATCCCCGCTTCAAGTTCTTTCCCGAAACCGGTGAGGAAAGGTATCACGGTTTTTTGGGCGTTCCGGTCGGTGAGGGCTTGGGACTGCTCGGAGTATTGGTGCTGCAAAGCCGCCGCCGCCGCCGTTTCGGGGCTGAAGAGATCAGCGTGGTCCGCCAAGCGGCTGCCCATGTACGCGGGATCATGCTCAACGCCAAGCTCTCGGAGTCCTTGCAGCGCGAGGAGCATCAGCGCGAGCATTACCGCCGCGGTATGATGCGTGCCATCGAGCGGCTCGAGGCTTACGAAGCCGCCGAGCAGGCTGCCTCCACGGAAGCGACGGAAGAAGAGTCCGTCCATCTTTCCGGATAAGGCGCATCTCCCGGATTCGGCATCGGCCGCGCCCATCTGATCGAAGCTCCCGCCAATCTCGACGAAATAGTCATTCGCGAGGGAGCAGGCGAGGAAGAGGAAACCCGCCGTTTCCGCGAGGCGCTGGCTCTGAGCATCGAAGAAGTGGAACGCTCGCGCGTTCACATGCGCGAACTGGTGCCGGAGGTGGGCGGGGCCATCTTCGAAGCTCTGCGGATGATTCTCGAAGACGTATCTTTTTCCGACCGCGTGGCCGAGGAGTTGGCCAAGGGCATGACTGCCGAGGCTGCCATCAAACTGGTGGTCGAAGAATACGTGCTGCGTTTCGAGTCGATGAGCGACGACTATCTGCGCGAGCGCGCGGTGGATGTGCGCGACGCCGGGCAACGCATCCTCCGGCATCTGCTGGGCGTGGACCACGAGATCGCCGAAGTGCGTGACCAAGCCGTGCTGGTGGCTTCGGAACTGACGCTTTCCGACCTCGCCGCGGTCGACCACTCGAAACTCGAGGGTATCGTCACCTCCGGCGGCGGTGTGACTTCGCATGCAGCCATCCTTGCCAAATCTATGGGTATCCCCACGGTGGTGGGGGTCGAAGGCCTGATCGATTCCTGCGGGGAAGGCGATGAGGTTGTCGTGGACGGCAACAGTGGGACCGTCTACATCCGCCCCAGCGAGGAGGTTATCGGCGAGTACCGGCGCTTGGACTTGGATTTCCGGGCCTTCCAGCGCGAACTCGAAGACTTACGCGACTTGCCGGCGGAAACCACCGATGGGCACCGCGTGGCGATGCTTGCGAACATAGGTTTTCTCGGCGAACTCTCCCTGGTCGATCATTACGGTGCCGAAGGTATAGGGCTTTATCGCACCGAGTTTCCCTTTCTCTCCTACCGTGACTTTCCCAGCGAAGAAGAGCAGCAGAAGCTCTACCGGCGGGTAATCGAAGAGATGGGAGACCGGCCGGTAACCATCAGAACTTTGGATCTCGGCGCCGACAAGTACCCGAGTTTCATGACCGCTCTGGAAGAGAACAACCCGTTCCTCGGCTGGCGTTCGATTCGAGTATCGCTGGAGGTGGAGAACATCTTCGCCGAGCAACTAAGGGCCATTGTCAGCTCGGCGGGTGATGCGCCGCTGCGGATCATGTTCCCGATGATAACCAGCGTGGAAGAGATCCGGCGGGCGCGTGAGATTTACGCCGACTGCCTCTCCGATCTTGCTTCGCGCGGGATAGTGCCGAACTCGGCGATCGAATTGGGGGCGATGATCGAGGTGCCGGCAGCGGTATTGCGGGCTCCGCAGATCATGCGCGAGGTCGACTTCGTCTCAGTCGGCACCAACGATCTCATCCAGTACACCCTGTGTGTGGACCGCGACAACGGCAAGGTCGCCTCCATGTACCAGCCCTTGCATCCGGCGGTGTTGCAGTCGCTCGAGATGATCGTCACTGCGGCGCATGATGCCGGCCGCCGCGTGGGAATGTGCGGCGAGATGGCCGGCAATCCTGTCTATACGGTGGTGCTGTTGGGCTTGGGCTTCGACGAGTTGAGTATGGGCGCCCTGTATCTGCCGGTGGTCAAGAAGATCATCCGCGGAGTCAGTTTCTCCGACGCTCGCAGGGTGGCCGACGAGATCGTCCGCTACGATACCGTGGAAGGGGTCAAGGGCTACCTCTACGCCCAACTTCGCGAACTCGGCCTGATCGAGCTGGTCGAGACCTTCAGTTAGCCGCAATACGCGACAGTCTGAGCTTGAGATTGTCGAACATGCGGTAGAATACGGGGACCACCAGCAGTGTCAGTACCGTGGAAGTTATCATTCCACACACTACCGCCACTCCCAGCGGCCGCCGTGCTTGCGAGCCTTCTCCCAAGCCCAAAGCTATCGGCATGATACCGAAGATGGTCGAGACCGCCGTCATCAAGATCGGCCGTAGTCTGATTTTTCCGGCCTCGATCAAAGCTTCCCGGCATTCCAGACCGCGGTCGCGCAGCACGTTGGTGTAGTCGATGAGCAAGATCGAGTTCTTGGTGACTAGGCCCATGAGCATGATGATGCCGATGAAGCTATATACGTTGAGCGTCATGTCGAAGGCCTTGAGGCCGGCCAGAGCCCCGAGCACGGCCAGCGGTAGCGCCAACATGATGGTCAGGGGGTGGATGAAACTTTCGAATTGAGCGGCAAGTACCAGATAGATCGCGGTGATCGCGAGCAAGAACGTAAAAGATAGGCCTTGCGATCCACGTACGAATTCTCTGGACTCTCCGGCCAGGGCGGTCGTGAATCCTTCCGGGAGGGTCTGCGCCGCCAGCGCTTTCATCTTCTCTATCGCAGTGCCCAAATCGATGCCGTCGAGATTGGCGTCTACTATTACCGAGCGTTTGCGTTCGTAGTGGTTGACCGCACTCGGCCCCACCGTTTCAACGATTTCCACCACGTTCGAAAGCGGTACTAGGCGGCGCTTGTCGGTACGGATGTAGATGTCGGTCAAGTCATTGGGCGAGAAACGGTCGGCGGCGGCCAGTTGTGCGATGACATCGTAGCGTTCGTTACCCCGGCGGTACTGAGTCACTTCGGCTCCCCCCAGCAATACGCGGAGGGTGTCGGCGACGTCGGCCGCCGACACGCCCAGGGCGGCAGCCCGCTCACGATCTATGCTTACGCTGAGTTGGGGTTTGTTTACCTCGAGATCGGTATCGGTGTCGCTGAAGCCGCCCGCAGCGGCTGCGAGTTCCTTGATACGATGGCTATACTCCGCGAGTTGCTCGAAGTCGGGGCTCTGGATCACGAACTGCAGGGGCTTTCCCCGGCTGCTCTGTCGCATCGGATTGGTTATGAAAAAGTAGACGTCGGCACCCACGACCTCGGGTGCCCGGCGCCTCAATTGCGCTATGACCTCCGCGGTGCTGTGCTCGCGCTTGTCGCGGTCCACCAAGCGGACGAACATTATCCCCGAGTTGACCTTCCCCGGCCCCCCGGATCCCATCGCGACGATCGAGAAGTAGGAGCGGATCTCATCGTTGCTGTCGAGGATGGCTTCCACCTGCCGTTGATGGCGGTCTTGGTAGGCCAGGGTGGACCCCTCGGGAGTCTTTATCGAGGCGATCAGGTAGCCGCGGTCGTCGTCAGGCACGAACTCCTGGCCCACGACGCTGAAGAGAAAACCGCTGGCTAGCAGCGCCGCCACCAGGATGGCCACCATGTAGTAGCCGTGGGATAGTGACCAGGACAGGGCCTTGGCGTAGGCCGTGGACGCGTGGGTCAATGCTTTGTCGAAGGCGCGTGCGAGGCGTCCAAACACGTTGTCGCGTGTCGCTGTCGTACCTACCGACAAGAAGCGCGAACAAAGCATGGCAGTGAGCGTGAGCGCGACAAAACTCGAGATGCACACTGCTACGGCCACCGTGATGCCGAACTCGTAGAAAAAACGTCCGACGATACCCGAGAGGAAGGCGATCGGCACGAACACCGCTATCAGCGTCAGTGTGGTGGAGATGACCGCGAAAGATATCTCGGCGCTGGCGGTGAGCGCTGCCTGTACGCGCTCCTCGCCGTTTTCCATGTGGCGGTAGATGTTTTCGAGGACGATGATGGCGTCGTCTACTACCACCCCGACCGACAGCGTCAGCGCCATCAAAGTGAGATTATTGACCGTGAAATCCAGGAAGTACATCGCGCCGAAGGTGCCGATCACTGCCACCGGCATCACCACACTGGGAATCATGGTGGTGCGTGCGCTCTGTAAGAAAACGAAAATGATGACTACCACCAGGAATCCGGCCAGCGCCAGCGCTCTTTGCACTTCCGACACCGATCTTTCGATGAAGGCCGATTGGTCGAAAGCCACCTGCATCCCGAATCCTTCGGGGAGTTCTTCGCGCGCAGCGCGCACGCGCTCTTTTATCTCTCGCGCCACTGCCAAAGTGTTGGCGCCCGACTGCTTGACCACTCCCAGCCCGGTGGTGGTGATACCGTTGAAACGGGCCCTGGTCCTCTCGTTCTCATAGCCCTGTCTTATGGTCGCGAGATCGCCCAGGCGCACCGGATTGCCTTCGTTGTAGGCTACGACTAGGTTCCCGAAAGCCTGGGGCGAGTCGAGTTCGTTCTCGGTTTTGACGACGAACTCCCGCCACTCTCCCTCTACGCGGCCGGAGGGAATCTCGACATTTTCGGTGCGCAGTACGCTGACTATGTCGGAGAGAGTAACGCCGTGGGCGGCCAACAGGCTACGGTCGAGTTCTATGCGCATGGCGCGCCGGTTGGATCCGCCCATGCGTATCTGGCCGACTCCGCGTACGGTCTCGAAACGTGGCTTGAGAACTCGGTCGGCGTATTCCATGAGTTCGAGCGGTTCACGTGTCTTTGAGAACACGGCGATCCACATGATGGCCTGGGCGTCGACGTCGATCTTGCGTATGCGCGGCTCTTCGGCGTCGTCGGGGAGCTTGTTGCGCACTCGTGAGACGCGGTCGCGCACGTCCTGTGCAGCCGCGTCTATATCGCGGTCGAGTTCGAACTGCAGGGTGATCGCGCTCAGTTGTTCGTTCGACACCGAGCGTATGAACTCGACACCCTCGATGCCGTTGAGTTCTTCTTCCAGAATCTCGGTGATCTCGGTCTCGACCACCTCGGGGCTGGCGCCTGGTAGAACCGTGCTGACCGAAACGATGGGGAATTCGATATTGGGAAGCTCGCGTACGGGTAGCCGTGCGTAGCCTGCCAGTCCGAACACGATCAACGCCAACGCGAAGACGGTGGCGAGAACCGGGCGCTGAATGGAAATGCGTGATAAGAACACGGGCTAGCGGTCTGGGCCTTGGCCGCTTCGTTCGAGACCGGGCTGGCGGTCGAGTACTTTGACTTTGGATCCGTCGCTTAGACGATGCTGTCCGCTGACCACGATCGTTTCTCCGGCGCGCAGGCCCGAGGACACCTCTACCATGCCGGGTTGCCGCGCTCCCAAGCCTACCTCACGGCGTTGCGCAACGCCGTCCTCGACCACGAACACCCAACTCTTTCCGGCGTAAGGCACTACCGCTTCTTCGGGAACCACCACTCGATCGCGCTTCAGCTCGCGCAATAGGCTGACCTGTACGAACTGCCCCGGACGCAGCAGCCCCTGCGCGTTGGGGATCAGCCCCTGGAGTTCGAGCATGCGGGTTTCGGCATCGACGCTCGGGTTTACGAAGCGCAGTTTCCCAGTGATCGGCTGTTGCGCTCCCGGCCGCGAGATCCTCAACTCCTGCCCCACTTTCACACCGTCGCTCAGTCTGGCCGACACCGCGAAATGCACTTCCACGGGATCGGTTCTCAAGATCTCGGTGATCTTGGTTCCCCGTTCGACGTAGTTGCCGATATCGATCAGTTGCGCGCCAACAGTTCCGTCGAACGGAGCGCGTAGGTGGAAGTCTTCGAGCTCGCGTTCGGCTAGGCGAACCGCCGCCTTGTTCTCGCGTACGGCAGCTTGCGCGGTGAGGAAGTCGGCCTCGAGGTTTTCGAACTCCTGTCGTGACACCAACTCATCGGCGATCAGGCGCTTGCTGCGCTCGAGCCGGTCGCGGGCGACGTCCAGTCTTGCTTCGGCGCTGTCGAGTTTAGCCTTCGCGAGCGACCGCGATGCCGCCGCCTTGCTGTCGTCGAGGCTTACCAACTCCCGGCCGCTTTCCACGGTCTCGCCTTCTTTGAATCCGAAAGCGGAGATGATCCCGTCGACTTGCGGCCGTATTTCTGCGCGTGCCGCCGCGTACAAGGTTCCGACCGCTTCTATGGTTTCACGCAGATCGGCGGTGCCGGCCTTGGCGGCTATTACCGGAAGAATACGTTCGTGTAGTTCGTTGGAGGAGGCTTGCGGTTCTCCGCCGCATGCGCAAGCCGCAAGAAGGAGCGACGTAGCGGCAAGCCGCAGCAGAGGCGCGCGGCAGCGCCGCCCCGGCTGAAGGTGGAAGTCGGCCACGAGTGGGAGCCTCGCCATGATCGCAGAGATATGCCTAACTCCGCTCCGCCACCTGCGAGTGGCGGCGCAACCAGCGCAGCATAGCGTCGACGGCGTCGGGTTCGATCTCGAAATGGCCGCCCTCGGGGTCCGGTACTTCCTTGACGAGTCCAGGTGCAGCCTGCGGGAGAGTCACCAGTTCGGTTTCCAATTTGGCGTCTTTGAACTTCGCTCTGGCATCGACCAAGAAACGCCCTTTTTCGTATTCGTTGCGGGGGTCCTTTTTCGACACCAGAATCAGCAGGGGCGCTTTGACCCTTGTGATTTCAGTCTCTCCCACTTGGTTTGCCAACAATATGACTCCAGCCGGCACAGCGACTTGCTCGTAGCGGGGGTAGATTCCGACCACGGTGTCCGTGCCGCCGCTGTGACCGAAAAGAAAAACGTGATCGGTATCCACGCGCGCGTGGTCGACTGCGCGTGTGTAGCCCTCGAGGGCGGTCGAGCGCTCCGTCGAGAAATTCCCCCTGCTGCTACGCCCGGTCCCGGGCGAGTCGTAACGAAACACCGCGAAACCAGCAGCGAGCAATTTTTTCGCGAGCTGATAGTAGATCCCGATCTCGGGCTCGTCGGCGAAGTCGGGAGGCAGGCCATTGCGGTCCACCCCTCCCGATGCAGGTATCAACACTACGAGCGGGGCAGGAGTGGTCGCGGGAAACTCCCACTGGCCTGCGATGATCGCGTCTACGCTCTTGAAAGTGGTGTTTTCGACTTTCACGGCCGTTTTCGCAGCTGCAGCCGCGCCGGTCGCCGAAGCTTTGGCGGTTATGGCGGGGTTTACGGCGCAGAGTCCGAATATTGCCAGCAGGGACGCAACGAAGGCGCTGCTTCGCGGCTTGCCCTTTCCGGCAGTGTGCTGCGACAGTGCCGGGCCGGCGGTTCGAGTAGGTCTTGTCGGCGGTGTCGAAGATTTCGGCAGGTCGTGGTTCATAAACAGCGATCTTTTCGGCTCGGTAGCCTCGGTAGTCTCCGTGGTCTCAGTAGCCTCGGCAGCCTCGGTAGCGAAGTTACGCGCAGGCGCTTCCGGCGGGCGCCAGGGGCCTTCGCGCCGAGCTTTCACGAACTATTGCCGACTAAAAGTGTCCCCGGGGGGCGTGTCGAGTCAAACACAGCCGGGCCGGGCGGTTCAGCCTTCGTCGCCGATTCGCGGGCGGTACTGAAGGGCTTCGGCTACATAGGCTGACTTTACTCTGGCAGACCCGGCAAGATCGGCGATGGTTGCAGCCACTGCGCCTACCCGCCGTATCGCCCGGGTCGACAAACTCAATTTGCGCCCCGCCTTGGCGAGTAGCTCGTGCGCGCCGGCGTCGAGGATGGGCGCTTCGGTTGCGCGGCGGGCGCGTAGTGTGCGTGCCCGGCAAACGCGCTCGCGAACGCAACGGCTGTTTTCGGCCCCGTCTTTGCCCAATAGTTCCAGGTAGTCGATGTGGGGAACCTCCACATGAAGATCGATGCGGTCCAGAAGCGGTCCGCTGATCCGGTTACGGTATCGCAGCAAAGCGCTCTCCGGGCATGAGCAGGGCCGTACACCGGTCGAGAAGAAGCCGCAGGGGCAGGGGTTCATGGCTGCTACGAGCAGAAACGAAGCCGGAAAGGTGAGCTTTGCGCCGCTGCGGCTGATGGTGAGCATCTTGTCTTGTAAGGGTTCTCGCAGATGCTCGAGGACCCTGGGCGAAAACTGCGGAAGTTCATCCAGAAACAGGATGCCGCGATGGGCGAGGCTGATCT
>JAJRWY010000194.1 GCA_024276575.1 Candidatus Binatota bacterium | reverse complement strand
CTCGAATCTACCACGTAGAAACGCTGAGCGAAGCCATGGTTCCATGGTGCATGGTGCCGCTGTTCCCGGCGATCCCACCTGATCGGTGCCGGAAGCAAGGACAGAATATACGGGGTCAAGCCGCAGTTCGCGGGCCGATGCGCCCGCTGGCCGTGCTAGCCGCGGTAGACTTCGTCGTGGGAACCGATGTCGAGAAGAACAACTTCTTCGTCATCCAGCCGCCAGATTCTGATCGACGGTGTCGATCACCAGCCATTTCTGCGGCAGCCGGTCCGCGGCCATCGGTACGGCCAGAGCCTGACGGACTGTCGAGCGACCGCCGTCGCAGCCCACCAGGTATTGCACGCGCAGTTTCTGTTACTGCCCGTCTCGGCGACTCAGGCGGGCAGTCACCCCGTTTCCATCCTGCTCGAAATGCTTCAGTTCCGTGCTGTGCAGGACGGTGACGCAGTCGAAATGATCCAGGTCATCGGCATCGACCAGGGTCAGCCAGAGACCCGTCGGCCCGAAAGTGCGATAACTCTTGCCTTTGTAAAACTGCACCTGTGGCAATTGCACATCCCGCGCGGAGATGTCGTTGTGCAGTACCAAGGTGCGCTGGCGGCAGCCACGGGCATAGTCCTTATAGCGAAAGCGTACGCGGCCATCCTCGACAGAGACTAGACGGCTATTGGCGATGGCCACGCAGTGGGTGTAGCGGGCCAAGTATGCGAGCACCTGTTCGGGCCCGGCCATCGGCGGCTTGGCGTAAACGACCCAGGACTTCTTGTAGAGCGCGCTCACAAAGGACCTGAAGCGCCCTGTTTCGCCAAGATGCTCGAGTGAAGGCGGAAACAGGAGATCCCCTGAGCGGTGTGCGTGGCCGCCATACAGTGTTTTTCGGCGGCACTTCGGAATAAAGACCACGTGGTATTTACGCTCCCACTTGGTGTGTTGTAGTCTTTTATAGTTCGACACAATAGCTCCTCCTCGTGATGCTTTGAGCGGCTCACAAGGGGGAGCTTCCTCATACAACTCGCGAAACTGTCAAACTTAGACTGCCTCCCGGCAAAGCCGGGGGAACTCCCATTTTGGTTTAGCGGGAGTTTCACCATAATGCGGGCGATCAGCCGACTACCCTGGCAGCGTACATGTTGACCATGTACGTATAGAGTGTCGTAAGGACATAATGCGGCTGGTGATTCGGGGGCTGAAGGGATTTGAATGGGACCGAGGGAACTGGCGAAAATCAGAATTGAATCACGGCGTCGCAGCCGCTGAGGCGCAGGAAGTCCTCTTGAATGAGCCGTTGTGCCAGATCGACGAGAAGCATTCTCAAGACAAGCAGCGATTCGTCGGCTTGGGTCAAACCACTGGGCGAAGGCATCTGTTCGTCGCTTTCACCATGCGGCAAAACCGGGTCCGTATCATCTCGTCCCGGCCGATGAGCCGGAAGGAGCGGGTGATTTATGAAGAAGCGCGCGCCAAGGAAAAATCGAGAGATTGAAACAGGCGATTACTGGCTCACACACGACAGCGCGGGCGAGATCGACTGGGCCGCGCCGGGGGTGCGGCTGGAGTTCGACGCCGATGTGGAAAGGCCTACCCGATCCGTGACGATCCGCCTGCCGAGCGAACTCTGGCGCGAACTGCGCGTGATCGCCAAACAGCGAGATGTCCCCTATCAATCGCTCATGAAGATGCTCCTCGCTGATAAGGTGGCGGAGATTCGCCGAATCACATCCAGGAACGCTTTGCCGAAGCATGGCGATTGAGCCTCGAACAATGGATCTTCTCGGTGCAGCGCGTGCAAACGGCAGGTCGACCACGCCATGTCCCTCGCCGGCCTCGCACTGGGACGAAGACATTGGCGGAAGGCTCAGGCCGTGGGCTACGGCGCATCGTGTGGGCAACTGCGCGGGCGTACTCGGCGTGTCCGGTGGTGTTCCCAACCTTGTACTGCACTGTCCGGCACGCTCGTCGACGCCGACGCGTCCCTGCACCGAAGCTGCGTAGAGTTGCACGAGCAGTGGGTCGTCGCGGCTCAAAGGATCGGCCTGCTCCGGGTCTGTGTCGCCACTGAGACCTCGGCGCTGTAGAACACGGGCAATGCGGCGGGCGCTATCGGCGAGAATCTCCTCCTCGCTCATCCCACTGGCAAGATAGGAGAGCACGTCACCGACGGTGATTCGCGTCCCGTGGACGGCCTGCCGCCTTCGCTTGCTCGAGCGGTGATTACGAGAAACAGTCGCTTCAGGTTTAGACCGCTCAATGTTTGACGATCTTGAAATAGCTATTGAAGCTGCCCGGGCGGGCGGGGACATTGTCCGCAACTACTACGAGAACGGCTGTGAGGTCGGCGAGAAAACAGCCGGAGACCCCGTCACCGCGGCTGATCTAGAGGCAGACGCCGAGATCAAGAAGATTTGCCTCGCGGCTTTCCCGCTCGATGGTTGGTTGTCGGAGGAGACCCGGGATTCGGCCGAGCGCTTGTCAAAATCACGAGTGTGGATAGTAGATCCGCTCGACGGCACCCGCGAGTTCGTCGATCACATCCCGGAGTTTTGCGTGTGCGTAGCCCTCTGCGTAGATGGCGCAGTCGAGGCCGCAGTTTCTTACAATCCGATCAGCGACGAACTGTTCTCCGCCCGGCGTGGAGCCGGAGTCCGACTCAATGATGAGCCCGTACACTGTTCACGACAGCAGCGCCTCGAGCAGGCGCTACTGCTGGCCAGCCGCTCGGAAAGCCGACGCGGCGAATGGCGCCGCTATCAGGATCACGTCAAGGTAAAAGAAACCGGGAGCGTCGCCTACAAACTGGCATCGGTCGCAGCGGGGCTTGGCGACGCCACCTTCACACTCAAGCCCAAAAACGAATGGGATGTCTGCTCAGGCGCACTGCTGATTGAGGAAGGTGGTGGCGTGATCAGCGATACCCGCGGGCGCCCTCTCAGTTTCAACAGACAGGACACTTTGTTCCCGGGGATCATCGCGGCCCCTTCAGCCTTGTGGGGGCCAATCTACGATCTCATCAAGGCCGAGGAAAAGGAATAGGGATAAGATAGGGGACGGGGATCTACTTCCCCGTCCGGATAATAGCGTCCGGGTAATAGCTACCCGTCGCCTATTCGCTTTCCTCGAGTCGCGCCACGAAGTCTAGGAAACCGTCGGCCTGCCGCTCGAGACGGGCCACGGTCTCTTCGTCCTTGAATCGTCCGCTGTCATCGAGCTGCCGCGAAATGCCCGGCAAGAAAACGCGTTTGGGATAGATGTAGGCGTTACGGAAACCGAACACGCCCTGCAGTTGCTCGACCGGACGCAAGGCGCCCCAGGGTCCGGAGGCTAGGCCGACGAAACAAACCGGGCGCTGCTCGAAACTTTCCGGAAACTCGAGCATGTCGATGAAGTACTTCAAAGCGCCGGGCATGCCTCCGTTGTACTCGGGACAGACCACGACCAGCCCGGCCGCCTGCAGCACCGCATCGGAGAAACGGCGGAAAGACTCGGGCTTGTGCGAGTAGGCTCCCGGATCGAAGATCTGCGGCGGTAACTCGAGGAGGTCGAGCATTACTACCGGAACTTCTCTGGCCTCGTAGATTCTTTGTAACTCTGCGGCAACCTTGCGCGTGGTGCTGCCCGTCCTATTGGTTCCCGAAATAATCGCGATCATAACTGCAAGATGGGCCATGCAGCAGCGCTGTTCAAGAAGGGCCCCCTGGACGAAACCACCACACCGGCCAGTCCCACAGGACAGTCCCACAGGACAGTCGCACAGGACAGTGCCACAGGACAGTCGCACAGGTCAGTGCCACAGGTCAGTGCCACAGGCCAGTGCGGCGGCCGTGGCCGAGCGGAGCGTACCTGGAACTGACAGACCACGCCGTAGGGGCCGAGGCGGCGGCCGTGTGGCCGAGCGGAGCGTACCTAAAGTTTCAACCTCGATCACCCACGGAACCTCAAGGCCGAGGCGGCGGCCGTGGCCGAGCAGAGCGTACCCTACAGCGGCGGGCACGAGTACGGCCGTAGATGGCGTGCTCCAACGCGAGCCCGAGGCGGTTCGCGCCGTGAATTATAGTCTGATCAAGGCTGGCTCAGCGTAGTTCGGGAGCGGCGGCCATCACGATGGCGCTGCCGGTGGCATCGGCCTTGGCGTAGACTTGGTCTACTCCGGCGACCTTCTTGCGAAAAGCGTCGAGCGCGGGGCCCGACAAAGAACGCGAGCGCGGCATGTTGGCGCTGAGCGGGTTGATGTACTTGCCGTTGCGATACATCGCGAAGTGCAGATGCGGCCCGGTGGCCAGACCGGAAGCTCCCACATAGCCGATGACTTGGCCTTTGCTTACATAAGCGCCCGGACGGATTCCCGAAGCTATGCGCGAGAGATGCGCATAGCCCGACTCGTAAGTCTCATCATGCCGAATCTTTACGAACCGGCCGTTGCCGCCCTTCCAACCGGCCAGCAATATCTTGCCATCGGCCACTGAACGCACCGGGGTTCCTACCGGAGCAGCGAAATCCACACCGTAATGCGGCTTGCGAGTCTTGAGCACCGGATGGTAGCGGCCACCGTAGTTGGAAGAGATCCGCGTAAAAGCCACCGGATAACGCAAGAAATCGCGCCCCAGCGATTCGCCCTTACGATTATAATAGGCGCCCGTACCGTCCTCGGGACTGCTGAAGTACACGCCTTCGTGAGTACGCCGGCGGCTCTCGATCTGTACCGCGAGCACCCGGCCGGGAATCTTGCGGGCACCCTCGGCACGGGTGAGTTCTTCGTAGACGATCTTGAACTCGGCACCCGGACGCAAATCGGTCGCAAAATTAATATCCCAGCCAAGAATCTCGGCGATCTCCGAGATGACTTTATCGGGGACTTTCGACTCGGCAGCGGCAGCGTAAAAACTCGTAGTGATGCGTCCCTTGACTACCCGCAGGCTGCTCTCCAAGGCTACCGGTTCACGAGAAGCAATGATCTTGCCGCTGTCCTTGTCCAGACGTGCCACAAAATTAGTGCGCGGATCGATCTCCATCTCCAAGCTGAGGATCTTGCCGCTACGGCGGTCGATCTTGACGTTCAGACGTTGGCCGACGTAAACACGGTGGAGGCTATAAACACTGCGAGTCTCGGTAATCCAGCGGTCGGCCTCGAAAGCCGAAACGCCATAGTCGGTGAGCACCTTCGAGACTGACTCCCCTTCTTGAATGCGATGACTGACTTCCCGGTACTCGGGTACGGCAAGCGGCTCTATTTCGGGCCAAGCCTGTACCTGAAAATCAGTTAGCGGGTGCACGCTTTGCGCCTCGGCAACTTGCTCCGCACGCATCGGCGCGGATACGGCAACCGGGCTCGGGGTTTCGGCGGCGCGTGAAACAGCCACCGCTTGCGCGGAATCGTGCGGCAACGGCCCAGCCGGCGGCGAGACGTCGAAGAGATGAAAGCAGAGGAAAGAGAACACCCCGGCCGCCAAACCCAACCCGGCGATACGGGCGTCGCTTAAATCTGTGTTAGCCATAAATTTACGGATCCTTCGACGCAACATCATCCCGTCACCACCACCACCCCAGCTAGAAGGAACCCGACGAGCGGAACTCCATAACCCGCCGCTCCCCGCGGCAGGTTTAGTATTTTACGTTGCCCGCCTGCTGGATGGAAGTCAATCATTTCGAGGGTTTTGCCTACGCGACAAATCAAAGCGACAAATCAAAGCTTGCCCGTTCGGGCGAGGGACTGTAGCTTTTGCCGGCAACGCCCGAGCCTCTGGCATGTGGATCCATTGGAACCTAGATCAAGACGCACTGCAGCATCGATGAATGCAAGACTAGCCGGACTCGACGTAGGTGACAAACGCATAGGCGTAGCCGTAAGCGACGGCCTGGGCCTCACCGCCCAAGCGCTCGGCGTAGTTGCCCGTAAATCGCGCAAGCGCGATGTCGAAGCCTTGATGGAACTCCTAAGCCCCTATGAAATAGAAGCTTTCGTTGCCGGACTACCCTTGCTCTGGGACGGAAGCGAGGGCGAGCAAGCCGACAAAGTACGTCACTTCTGTAAGCACCTCAGCCACGACAGCGGACTGAGCGTCCACTTCCAAGACGAAAGGATGAGTTCGCTCGAAAGCGAAAGGCTGCTGATAAGCGCCGGCATGAGACGTGAGAAGCGCAAGGGCAAACGCGACCAGATTGCCGCCGCACTGATTCTGCAAGCGTTCCTCGATGGCCGCCACACACGCTCCACCACGGGCGAAAATAACCGGTGAAAAAGATCGCTACCCTATCCGCCGTATTATCGGTGGCCGCGCTGCTATTGGGGGCTGCGGCACTGGGCGCCTGGCTACTTTACCGCAGCGCAAGCAGTCCACTACTCATAGAACCTGCCCAAGTAATCAGCGTACAGCCCGGTACACGAACCCTGGATGTAGCAAGAACCCTGGAAAGCCGCGGCGTAGTTTCGAACGCCCGCGTGCTGGCCTTGCTGGCCAAGTTTCGTGGTCTCGACACCGAGGTGCGCCACGGCGAGCACCTTTTCAGCGGATGGATGACGCCTGGGATGGTGCTCGAAGAGTTGGTCCGCCCACCGCAGCGCCCCGGCCTGCGTGTGACGATCCCGGAAGGCCTCCGCATCGAAGAGATAGGAGACCTACTCGAACGCGGGGGCCTGGCTTCGTCGTCCGACTACCGCAACAGCGTCTGCTAGGCGGCATTCATTAAAGCCGCCGCCGCCGACCGGCGCGCACGTTGCGCGGAAGGCTTCCTCTTCCCCGACACCTACGAAATCGCAGAAGGTGCGAGCGCGGCCGACATCGCCGGGCTTCAGCTCGCACGTTTCAAACGAGT
>JAJRWY010000193.1 GCA_024276575.1 Candidatus Binatota bacterium | reverse complement strand
TTCATGACCGGCTCCTTTCGCATGCGGCTCTGCCCCCTCGGGGCAACCCGCGGACATTCCGGCTTCACGGCCGGGGGGTTTTTTGAATATCCCCAATATCGCGAAACGGAGCCGGTCGCCTCATTGCTCCATACGGTCTAAGACTAACCTTGTGTTTACATACACGGCCAAGAATCAGAGGGGATATTCATGAATGACAATTTCAGATTTCATCATCTCGAACTTCCCGAACGCGTAGTCATCGGCGAATGCTGGGCGCGCGACGGACTGCAAAACGAAGCCAAGGTTGTGTCCACCGATGACAAGGTCGAGATGATCACCCGGATGGTGGACGCCGGCATAACCAAGATCGAAGCGACCAGCTTCGCCCATCCGCGCTACCTCCCGCAGTTCGCTGACGCGGAAGAAGTGCTGAGCCGCATACCTCACAAGCCCGGAGTAGATTACCGCGCAATCTGCACAACCATGAAAGCCATACAACGGGCCATGGCGTGCAAGGACGACGGCTACGGTGTTCAAGAAATTGCGATGGTCATCTCAACCAGCGAGCCCCACAACATCGCCAACGTCAACATGACTCACGACGAGAACAAACGCTTGCTCGAAGAAATGACTAGAGCCTCGCTCGACAGCGGCCATAAGGTCTTCGGTTGGGCGCTGACCAGCTTCGGCTGCCCTATTAAAGGCGACGTCGCAGTGGATGACGCTCTGGCCATGGGCCGCTGGTGGAAAGACATCGGCGCTGAAATCATCGGGTTCGGTGACACCACCGGGTCGGCCAATCCCAAGCAGGCCAGCGAGTTCTACGAACGTGCACTCGACGCCGGATTCACCAAAGAAGAAGTAGTAGTGCATTTTCATGACACGCGCGGCTGGGGAATAAGCAACTCGCTGATCGGACTCAGCTACGGCTTCGTTCATTTCGACACTTCGCTCGGCGCCATCGGGGGACAGCCGAAAACCGGTGCCGCCGATTACCATCATGGTTTCTCCGGCAACACCTGCACCGAGGATCTCGTAGGAATGTTCGAAGAGATGGGCGTCTCGACCGGTATCGACATCGAGGCCTTGATCGAAACCGGCCGCCGGGCTGAAGAAATACTCGGGCGTAAACTACGCAGTAATTTCATCGACGCCGGCCCGGTGCCCCATGAAGGTATCGTCTACGACAAAACCAAAGGCATCGTCGACAGGAAAGGCTGAACGCCGACGAGAGCACAGCCCGGTTTTCTCTCCGGCCTGCAAGTCGTGCGGGCCGGTCTTTCCCGCGCGCCGGTCTTTCCCCCATCGCTGCCAAGTAAGACGTTCGCTTCGTTTTGGCATGTGAAACGTCCGCGCTTTCTCCTGTCTTTTCCCCGTCTTTTTCCTCGACAGACAGACAGGCTTGGTGCTATTGCTGGTCTTGCGACAACGACGCAAGACCTCGAGAGACCTCGAGAGAGAAGCGGCGCGAGACGGCTTTCCATGCCTACGGGACCGCGGGTAGCGATAGCGGAAAGTCTGGAAATTCGCAGGGCCGGCGCAACCGTAGGGAGAGGCCGCGCAGAATTCGAAGTGCCGGCGCGGCAGTGGGGAGAAACCGCGCAGAAGATGCCCGCAAAGAGGCCAGCGTCGAGAAGCACGCGTAAACTGAGGCAAGCAGCGAAGCCGAGGGAACTGCAAGACCGGAGGATCGCGCCTGAAGAGGCAACACGCGGCCGAGGGAACCGGGGGGCTAGGGACCAAGGGGGGCGCCAAGGGGACCGAAGTGTACGAGGATCCTCAACCAACTTTAGTGGGACGAGCGCGGTTCGCCTTGTGGATCCTGCTGACTTGTTCGCTGCTCGCGCCGTTCGGGGACCTGCTGGCCGGACGTGAGATCCCAATGGCCCTGGCCTACATCCACTCCGGCCGTATCGTCATCTTCATCCTACTCATTGCAGCCGCCTACTCCTCCATAGCCGACGAGTA
Source organism: Candidatus Binatota bacterium (assembly GCA_024276575.1). GTDB lineage: Bacteria > Desulfobacterota > Binatia > UBA1149 > CAITLU01 > JAJRWY01. The sequence continues at coordinate 20,464 of JAJRWY010000193.1, read as the reverse complement.
CCAGGGAGCCATCGCCTTGTTGATGACGATTTCGTTGATCACCGCCGGAGTCGGCGCCGGCATCATTCGTCACAACTTCGCAGCCAACATCATCATGGTCGCGGCAGTACCCTTGGCTACCGCTTCGATACTGCCTTGGGGAATCGCCATACAAAGCGTATTGGTGGGTGCCTGCGTAATCATCGTAACCGCCGCCTGGAGCCTGGTCGCCTATCCTCCCGACAGTATTCCGGCCAACTCGACGATCACTCTCGCCGGGTGCTGGGCCATATCGATATTCCTGTCCTACGAGCTCGATCGCAGCAGACGGGTGATCGCTTCGCCGCAAAGGCGCCTTGAAACCTTGAACCGGGAACTCGAGAAGCGCGTCCATGAACGCACCGAAAAGCTGCGGCGTGCCAACGAAGATCTCTCGGTTTTTACCTATTCGATCTCCCACGATCTGCGTTCCCCATTGCAGACTTTGGATGGATACGCCGAGTTACTTCAAGATGACGCGGGCGAGAGCATTGATGAACGAGGGCGCACCCATCTGGCAACCATACGCTCGGCGGCGCAACGCATGCGCGGCCTCATCGATGCCATGCTACGGCTGGCGCAGATCGGCCGGCACGAACCGGAGCGCGAACTCGTCGACCTCAGTTCGATAGCAGCGAGAATCTCCACCGATCTGTCCTACACGCAGCCTTCACGCAAAGTGCATTTCAATATTCGCGAAACGCCCCCCGCCTTCGCCGACCGTGTACTCATTACCAACGTACTCGACAACCTGCTGGGAAACGCCTGGAAATACTCGTCGGGACGTGAACAGGCACAAATCGAGTTCGGCTACTTAAACGATAGCGAAACTCCCATCTACTACGTAAGAGACAACGGAATCGGTTTCGACGCACAACAATCGCAGAGGATTTTCGAACCTTTCCAGCGCTTGCAACAGTCGGAAGATTTCCAAGGCACCGGGATAGGGTTGGCCAGCGTCTATCGGATACTGCGCTCCCACAACGGCCGCGTGTGGGCCGAGGGCGAGTGCGGCAAAGGGGCGGTCTTCAAATTCACCCTTCCCCCGCCACCGGCCGGAGACGAACCGGAATCGCCGTCTGGCGAGCCATCCCCGTAAGCTTGTCGAAATAGCGGTCGGTGAAGGTCAAGCGGTTGGTGTTCACACCATCGTCAAACCCATCATCGTCCGCACCGGGCCCTCCCCAGCAGTGCGCCATAGAAACCACCCCGGCGCGCAACCCTTTGTCCAGCCGTGCCACTGCCCGCAGTGTCGCGGCCTCCGAAACTATTTCAACGCGGTCGCCGTCGGCAATCCCCAGTGCCAGCATGTCGGGTTCCGCCAGATAGGCTGGATTGGTGGGCGCCTTATGTTTCGACTGGGGCAGTTGCCGGCAAACCGAGTTGAGCACCTCGTCCATGCGGCGGCATATCAGCAAGTGAGTGAAGCCGCCGGCGTTCGCACCGGACTCCGCAGCCCCGGCATGAAAAGACTCGGAGCGAATCTCTCGAATTTCCTCCACCATTCCCGGCGGACTCATCTGTAGCTTCGCATCGAGGCCTTCCACCGGAGCATCCACACGCACTTCGATGTCATGGAACACATGGCCACCGTTCTTAGCCCTGATCTCGGCAAGTGCAACGCGGGATCCTGCCGTCACCGACTCCAGCAACTCGAACTTGCTCGGCAGCGTAGCGGTATCAATGGGCCCGAGCGGCAGTTCTATCGTCGTGCCCATACGCTGAGCCAGGCCGGCGAAGAACTCCCAGTCCTCGCGCAGGCCGCCACCGGCCTCGACGACCGCATCGGTGTAATGGGCGTAGGGCAGTTCGTAGAACATATCTACAAACAAAGTGACATCGTCACGCTCGAGCGGCAGCGCAGGCGCAAGTACATAGCCGGCCTTCTGAGCAGTGGCGCTTAAATACGGATCTATGCATACGAGCAGATCCAACTCATCGAGAGCGCGGCGGGTCTTGGCTTGGTCCGGCCAGGCCAGCAAAGGGTTGCCCCCTACACATAACAACGCGCGGACTTGGCCCGGCCCTTCCAGCAGTATCTCCTCGGCCAACGCAGTGGTCGGCATCTCCCCGCAAACCTGCTGCAGACCGCGGACGCGTGGAGCCGGCTCCCCGCCGTAACCGAACAACGGCGGCAGCAGTTGCGGATCGATGGGCTGGCCGGGACGCGGTACGGCGGCACCGAGCACACCGGGATTGTCTATCTTCTCGCCCGGCCTGTTGGTGCGCCCGCACACCATATTGAGGGCAAATATCAGATGCTCACTGACGTTGGGATGCGGCCCCATGTCCGGCCCCGTACCACTGCTGGCACACCCGCGCGGTCCATGCGCAAACATTCGCGCCGCTTCAAGCAACTCTTCTTCGCGAAGGCCGCAGCGCGCGGCTGCATAGGCCGGGGTAAAGCCGGCTACTGCTTCCCGCAACTCATCCAGCCCTTGCAGATGCTCAGCACAAAAAGCACGGTCATAAAGCCCCTCCTCGAGAATCACGCGCATGAACGCCGCCATCAGCGTGGCATCCTCGCCCGGGATTATCTGCAGGTGGATGTCGGCGCGCGCCGCGGTCTGGCTGCGCCTGGGATCCACACATATGAGCCTCAACCCGCGTGCTTTCGCCGTGTCCAAGGTTTTGGCCGGGTTGAATCCCGGCACACCGCTGGGCGGCGCGAGATGAGAAAGCAAAGGGTTGTTTCCTACCACCAAGGCTACATCGGAACTCGCGAAGCTATGAGTGCCTCCGCCCCACATCCCCATGCGTGAAACCGTGAACACCTTCGCAGGCTGGTCGATGGTCAGGCTGCTATATACCGATGGCGAGCCGATGCCCCGGTGCCAGGCTTTGACGACCTCGGGAAGCCCCGAATGGTAGAAACACGAAGTGCCGCTGTAAGACGCCACCGCACGCGGGCCGTACTCGGCGATGATCGCCAAAAGCCGGCCGGCGATTTCATCCAGCGCCTGCTCCGTGGAAATCTCCTCGAAACCGCCACTGCTACGGCGTCGCAAGCAAGTGCGCAAACGCTGGGGGTCGTAGAGTTGATCGGGCATCTGCCGGCCCTTCATACAAGTGTAGCCACCCGTCATCGGATCGGATGGGTCGCCGCGCACGGCGGTCACGCGGCCGTCTTCGACTTCCACTTCGACAGCGCAGAAAGCCTGGCAGATACGGCAAAAGGATTTCTTGATCTCGCGAGCCATGGGCCTCCGGTTTACCCGCAGGCATGACCGCCACGGGAGTCACCACACCATTGCCTGCACGGCGCTACGGTACAATAGCTATAAGAAAACGGGGCAAGCGACCGGGGTGTCATTGACGCCTAGTCACGAAACGGCAGTACGACATCGATAAGAAAACGGGGCAAACGGCCGGAAGTTCAGACGGAGGGCTGAATCCCGTGAAAAACCATGTGTACGGCGTGAGTCATGGTCTGCTTGCACTCCCCGGGTTTTCTCAAGCCGGTTGCCATCCCGACCATCAAGGAGAAGAACACATGGCCGAGAATCTCGCCGAGCAGGCGGCGGTCTCCCACGTCTTCATCCCCCAGAGCCACGTCGAGATAAGCCGACAGCGCCATCTGATGCCAGTACTGCGCAGAACCCGCGACCGGGTCTCCCGAGGTAATGGCCGAAACCCCGGCCGAGGCCAGCGAAAGATTCTTCGCCGTCGAGTCGAGCATCAAGCAAAACACCGACGCAACTCTTGCGGCCGGAGTCTCGCCGGCAGGCGGATCTTTTTGCAGGTGGCGTATCGTTTCAGCACTACGCATCGCGTGTACATCGGCGATGAGATGATCCTTGGAGGAGAAATACCGGTAGACAGTCGCCAAACCCACACCGGCCTGCTCGGCGACCGCACGCATGGTGACGGCAGCGTAACCGCCTTCGGACGCCAACTTGATAGTCACCTTGCGCAGCCGTTCGAGCCGTTGCTCTTGAGCCGGAGTGCGCCGGCGCGTCGAAAGCAATTTCCCCAGCTTGGGCTCCGGCCACTCCGATTCGGGGACGGCAGCTTTGAGCAAGCCGGAGTTTAGACTATGCGACGCCATAGATTACTGCCCGCCGTAGCGTGGCCCTGAAGTCTTGTTCTACATTCCGGCGGTGAAGTGAAACAGCGATGCCCGGCCACCGCTGACGCATTCCCACGGGTTTTCGCTCGTGAATTCTCGTCTGCTCGAGGCTAACCGGCCACATTGATGAAAACACTGCGGGAGCGGCGGCCTCGTGGCGCTGAGGCCGCCGTGCCAGCTAGGACCTCTACGGGGGTAGAACAGCTGCGCCGGTGGAGTATCGATGTCGGCGGCGTTAGAAACCGTATATAACAAAGCCGCTTTCGTAGCTTCCGGTGGCAGCCCGTATGAACGAGCCCGGTTTTCTAGACAAGAGACTGTTTTTGCTTCACGGCCGTGCCCTGTATGTGGGTATGGCTTTCGACACCGACCTGCACGCCCACCACGCGCTCCAAATCTGCGTATGCCTGCGCGGCAGTCTCGACCTGCACAGTGGAGAGAATCCAAATGACCGCCTCGACCTACTCCGCAGCGAGGATTCGAAGGCTGGCCGTGGCGAGGATTCTAAGGACGGCCGCGGCCAGGCGGCCGGTGAGCCCGTGGGGCGTGACTCCACCCGCGATTCAGGAGCCGTCGTATGCGACGGGCCGGATTCGTCTCGACGCGGCGGCCCGCACAATCATCAGCAACCTGTGGCATCTTGTCCTGGCGCGGTGGTAGCGCCCGACCAGCCTCACAAACTCGACGGCCGCAAGGCCCTGGCGGCGCTTGCCTACCTGGATCCGCAACATCGCGACGCTCGCCGGATCATGGACTCCACCCCCGGCCTTGGACTGCTCCGTTTCGACGATCCCTTCCCTTCCTCTGTGAGATCGGGCCTCGAACAATGCTTGTCGCCCTCGACAACCCCCTCGCAGGCAGGGGAACTGCTAAGCGCGCTCAGCGACGCCACCGTCCGCGCGCTATCGCGTCGAGGCCAAAGTCGAGGCCAAAATGGAGGCGCCAAGCCGCTGCCACCAAGCGCTACGGAGGAACCGGCCGGGCCCGTCGCAGCAGGCGCTTCACTGTCTGCCCGGGTGCGAAGCCGTGCAGAAGAGTCCATGAACACCACCCCAACTGCTTCGCTGCGGGGCGGAGAGCAAAGTCTGAAAGGATGCGATCCGCGCATCAGCAGCACGCTGGAGATTCTTGCCGATGCCGGAAGCCCACGGCTGACACTGGCGGGACTCGCGAAGCGCGTAGGCCTTTCACCGAGCCGCTTCTCCCATCTGTTCCGCGAACACAGCGGGCTGCCGCTACGGCGCTACCTGCTGTGGCTGCGCTTGCAAAGGGCGGTCTCCACCATGGCCGCCGGCGCTTCGCTCACCGAAGCCGCCCACGCCGCAGAGTTCTCCGATGCCGCCCACATGTCGCGGACATTTCGGTCGATGTTCGGCATCTCCCCTTCGGAGCTGACCGCGAATCGCGCCCCGCCCGCCGAATAATCGGCGGCAGCGGCCCGGTCGCACCGCACGGCGTCGCCGAGCACAGCATAGCCAAGTCGCCAAAAGGGCGCGAGAATAGCCGTTTCGTTCAAGACTCGCGTGCCCGGCTTTGCTACTTTTGCCGATAATGGCAGCAGTAAAGCCAACGGAGACCATGGAACACGAAAGCAACACACTGGGAACGGAAGCGGCCGTGGCGGCCAAGGCGGCCACGGCGCCGGCGCCTTCGGCTACGACGCGAAGTTACCGGACCACCTGCAAGATCGGCGCTTGCGAGCCGTTTTGCGGCATCGAAGTGGACGTGGTCGACGGCCGCATGTCGCAGGTACGCCCCGACCCGGCGCATCCGCTCACCCAGGGTTATGCCTGTCTCAAGGGCATGCGGGTCGCCGACTACCAAAACGACCCCGACCGTCTTACCCATCCGCAAAAGCGCGGTAAAGACGGCTGGGAAGAGGTGTCCTGGGACGAGGCGACCGCCGACATCGGCCGGCGTCTGGCCGAACTACGAGATCGTTACGGGCCACGCTCGATCGCAACCTATTGGGGCAACGCCTCCGACAGCGCGGCAATCACCTTGGCCAACTCTTTCTGCCATTCCTTCGGATCGCCGAACTCCTTCAACGTGCTCTCGCTGGAGTACACCGACCGCGGCGCGGTTGCCGAGCGGATGCTCGGCAACGAGAACTACATCCTGCAACCGGACGCGGAACAAAGCTCTTTCGCCCTGTTGCTCGGCACCAACCCGCTGGTGACCCAAGGCATGACCCTGTTGCAGCGCCGCGCGCACATGGCCCGCTGCCTCAAGGGCATACAGGCACGCAACGGCAAGGTGGTGGTGGTCGACCCCAGACGCACTGAAACCGCGATGATCGCGTCCGAGCATATCGCCATACGCCCCGGCACCTACTTGTTTCTGCTGATGGCAATGTTGCGGATGATCATCGACGCCGGTGCTTACGACGCCCGTTTCGTCGCAAGCTACGCGTCGGGCTTCGATAGATTGTCGGCGGCCGTCGCGACAGTGGACCTGGCAGCGGCGGCCGAGCTATGCGGCCTACGGCTACCGGACATCGAGAAACTCGCGCAGGAGTTCGCCGAGGCCGACAGCGCGTTCGCAACCACGAGAGTCGGAGTACAGACCAGCCGCAACACCACGCTTACCGAATGGGCGGTGCAGGCTCTCAATGCGATCACCGGCAACGTGGACCGCCGCGGCGGAGTATATTTCAACCCGGGTGTCGTCGATGTTCCGGCGCTCATCAAACGCTTCAGCAAGCGGCGTAATCCCGCAGCGTCGAGAATCGGTGGGTATCCGCAAATTTTCGGCGGCCCGCCGGCTCCGGTCTTCGCCGACGACGTGCTCAGCGACGACCCCGATCGTATCCGTGCCCTGATCGTAGTGGCCGGCAACCCGGTCATCACTTTCCCCGATACCGCGCGTGTGGAACAAGCTCTTCGCCGCCTCGACCTACTGGTCTGTATAGATCTTTACCGCAGCGACACCGGAGCCTTCGCCCATTACAACCTGCCGGCCAAGACGGCCTTCGAAAAGTCATCGTTCCACTTCCTGACCTCTACTTTCGAACCTTATCCCCACGCGGAATGGAAAGCTCAGATCGTCGAATCCGCGCCCCAGGTAAGAAGCGAATGGGACATCTTCAAAGGACTGGCCAAAGCGGCCAAAGTGCCGTTTCTGAACGACCCATTGCTTGACCGGGTGATGAGAATCTACGAAGCCTGCGGTGGCAATTTCAAAGAAGACGTACTTTACCGCTTCGTCTTGCTCGGCAAGAGCAGTCCGCGACGCCTAGCTCGCAAGCCCGGCGGATTGAAATTCGGCGACATCGAGTGGGGGAAATTCGTAGCATCGGGTTTGGCCACCGCCGACAAACGCATCAACCTGGCGCCGCAAGACTTTGTCGAGGAACTGCATCGCTGCTTGGAGTCGCCGCCGGGACCGACCAGCGAGTTTCCGATGTTGCTGATAAGCGGCGCCCGGCGTGCGGCGGGCTACAACAGTTGGACCCACAACATTCCGGCGCTGATGGAAAAGATGAAAGGTAACTGGGCCGAACTTTCGCCCGCCGACGCCCGCCGCCTGGGACTCGAGTTGCCGGCCCGCGTACGTCTCAGTACCGACGTCGGCAGCGTCGAGGTGGAAGCGCGTGCGAGCGATGACATTCGCGAGGGGGTGGTTTCCCTCCACCAGTTCTGGGGGCATAACTACGACAGTTCTACGCGAACCAGCCGTAGCCACCCCGGCGTCAACGTGAACTTCCTGCACGGCAGCAAGGACCTCGACACTTTCACCGGGATGCCGGTTTATAACGCCCGGCCCTGCCGCATCGAAGCTGCGGACTGAACCGGCATAGCGAAGGAGCAGAGGCTCCTAGCCTTGATCAGGGGCCCTTGGCCTTGAAGCGCGAAGTGTCGTTGAGCAACGCAGAGGAAAACGCCGTCTGCCAGCATTCGACGGCCCCGCCATCGTCGATCAGCAGTTGAACGGTCACGCCGACACTCAGCGGCAAAGACGGAGCGCCGAGCAAGACACCCCGCCCCGAAGCCAGGACCTGGGCTCTGCCCGCGCTTCCTGCTTTTAGCTTCATCTGGGTGATGCCGCCGGGGGTCGCGTCCTTGTTCTTGTATTTGTAGGTCGAAGAACCAGCCTGTCTCCAGCAGGCTCTACCTCTACAAAGTCCAGCGGGATACACCTCCATGGACGCCTGCGGTTGCGCAGCGGCGGAGGCATCGTAGATGCACAATTCATAGCGTGCAGTGCCGGCAACCGGGTCTTTATAGTCGGCCAAAGATGTGGCGTCGCCCTTGTTCCACTTGAACTTGAGTTTGTCCTTGATGCCGGACTTGAGCTTGATCAAGAGCTGCGACTTGCCCGATGCCCCGAGACGGCAACTCGAAGCGGGCTCAGGCGAGGAGCCGCAAAGCGACAGCAATGTGGTCGTGGTCGTCGTGGTAGTAGTCGTGGTCGTCGTGGTCGTCGTGGTAACGGTGGTGGTCGTCACGGTGGTGGTCGGGCCTGGAGGCGGAAGCTTGCCCCACCAGGTTCCCCAACGGTCGTCGCTGGCTCCCGGACCGACATCGACAACAGCATACTCCTGCAACGTCCACATTGCGGTATCGTCAACGGGGTCCACATGAGTAGAGCTGTAATCGCCCCAGCGAACCTCCCCTGTAGCGAAGTCCTTTACATAACTGTCCTCACCGGACTTGAGCAGCGACACTGCGCTCATCGCTCCGAGCGCGTCACCGCCACGGCGGCTGGTGTAGACGGCCTCGACATAGCGAGTCGAATCCGACCGGGAGAAGCCGAGCAAAACATCGTCGTTGATGTTCACTGCAATGCTGGGAAAAAAGTGATGTACCCCCGGGCCGCCGTCGATGACCCCGGACTGCACAGCCGGAGCGCCGCTAGTGTTCAACAAAGCTGGATCGATCTCGTACCAAAACACCGCGGTCCTGTCCTTCGCCCCCGCCGGCAGCCCACCGCTGTTGGCGGCCCAGAGGTGACCATTGCGAAAAACCAAATCGAGCAGACGGCCGTCGCCGGTATCGACATCCACCGACGCCCCCAACTGCGCAGCGGTCAGTTGGACCGACTCGTGCGGCACCGGCACGCGGAATACCCCGTAACCGGGATAAGGACCGGCCGCGTCGGGAACTATAGACCAGAGCGGTGCAGGCCCGGTTCCGCTTATGCGAGAGAGTCGCATCAAGCGATCACTACTGCTCGTACCGACAAGCGTCATGTCGGCAAGGTAGAGATCGGCTTCAGCAGCGTCGTGGGTAAGCGCTACTCGCAGCGTCGATCCGGTCTGGCCACCAGGGTTGGGCGCAAGGTCGAAACCCGGTGTGAACACCGTGGTGGTAACCGGCCCTCCCGGCAGCAGTGCGGTGGACTTGTCGATCACCCACATCTTGGGGCTGATGAAGACCGGCGGAGATGCAACCGTATACATGTTGTTGCTAATGGCGATCCAGGTGCTGTTCACACCGATGTCGGGAAAGTCGGCCCAACTACTTCCGGCCGGAAAAGCCGGGTCGGCCGCAAAGCCGTAAAAAGACCAACCCAAGGTGGGGTCGCTTCCGTCGCTGATCGCAAACCATACCTGCGAAGTCGCCGAGTTTCCGTCGGCGTCAACGGTAGCCATCCAACGCCCGCTCAACGCGTCGTAGATCAACTTGGGATCGAAAGGTGAACCGCTCAGCCCGCTGCCTGCGGTCCAAAAGCTCGCCAGGGAGACGGTGCTCGACACCGTCCCGTTCTTGTCTTGAATACGCACCTGGGTGTTGAGCATGGTCATCAAGTGCGAGGGGCCGGCCGCTCCGTCGGTGTCCGGAGGAATCCTGCTGTTATCGTCACCAAGGGCCGCAAAGCTCTTGGTCACGACGGCCCGCGGAGCAAGCGGTAGCGGAGCCGGCGCGGCACTGCTTCGCGGCGCTACCCCGGAAGCGCGTGCAAGAGCAGAAGCGGCGGAGCCAACGCGCGCCGCAGACGCGGGAATTGGCACGTCGAAACGCAGTGGCGGTGACGGCACTGCTTGCGGAGCACGCAACGCTCCCCGCGGCAGCACGGCTTCAGCAGCGAGCATCTCGCTCCAGGAACTGTGGCCGCTCGATTCGACCACCGTGTGTTCTTGCGCCTGCGCTACTGCCGGAGCGGGGCCGGCAACAAGGGCGGCCAGCACCCCAGTTGCAAGCAAAAAGGCTATCGGACCGCCACTTAGCAAGACACAAATACGCTTAGTAATCAGATAGATAAAATGATTACTGAAAGTACTAAACGAATATCCAGCCGCCGAGTTTCGCGAATCCACGAGCATCCCCTCCTAGCACGACAGGACCCCACCGAATGCCAACACGAATGCCGGGTTCCCAGCCACCAAAGCGGCCTGCCCGCCCGGCAAGCGCTCCAGGGGCGCCGATTGCCTCCCTAGCCGCCGGCCGAGCGCTGCCTGTGCTGTCTACGGAGCACGGGAAGCCCCTTGTCTTTGCCACAATAGTGTCGTCCCCTATCGACTGTCCAGGGGCTAGTCGGATAAAGCGTCGATTGATCCGGAGCCCCCTGCAAGACCAACCGCTTCGATCATCCGGCCTGCCCGGCTACTGTTTTCAATCCCGGTCTGTCGATGCGCCCTGCCCCAGCGTAAAAAAGAAGGTCGCGCCTTCCTCACTGCTTTCCGCCCAAGCACGGCCGCCGTGGCGCAGCGCTATGCGCTCGACGATGGCCAGACCCATGCCGGTGCCCGCAAAACGGCCGGGTTCGTGAATGCGTTCGAAAGGCTGAAAAAGTTTGGCTTGATAAGCCGGGTCGAAGCCAACACCGTTATCGCGCACGAAATAAACGGTCCCTTCCTCGCTCGCGAAACTCCCGAACTCGATCCGCGTCTTGGGCCGCGGCTCACTGAACTTCCAAGCATTGTCGAGCAGATTCTTAAGCAACTCATGCAACAAATCGGGATCGGCGTACGCGAACAAACCCGCTTCGACGATTTTCTCCACTTCTCGTTGCGGGCAGCCGACGCGCAATTGATCAAGGAGCAGACAAGCCGTCTCGCTCATATCCACCCGGCAGCGCTTGAGTGGAGCACGCGTCACCCGTCCCAGGGTCAGGAGATCGTCGATCAAACGGCCGAGGCGCAATCCCCCTTCGCGAATCCTTTCGAGGTAGTTCTTAGCGTTGTCGTCAAGCGAGGATTCGTACTCCTCGAGCATTACTTGGGAGAATCCGGATATCGCTCGCAAAGGCCCGCGCAGGTCGTGCGACACCATATAACTAAAGGCTTCCAGTTCACGATTGGCAAGTCGCAATTCGGCGTTCGCCCGTTCAAGCTCCACGGTGCGCTCCCTCACCCGGTGTTCCAACTCGGCACTGGCTAGGCGGACCTGATCTTCCGCGCGCGAGCGCGCCGCCTCTTGCCGGTAGGCATTGCTCAAGTAGGCGCAAGTAGAAATCAGAGGCCGCAGGTACTCGATAATCGAGCGGTCGTAGCCGCCCGGGCGGCCCGCAATTGCAATCATGCCCAACAACTCCTCACCGACCTTCAACGGCAAACCCAACACGGGTCCGAGCCCGACATGCCCCGACGGCAGTAACGAATCGGGAACGTGGTCGACGAACACCGGCACGTGTTTGTCCAGCAACTCTCCGAATACTCGTTCGATCCCTTCGAGCTCGATTCCCTCTGCGGAAGAAGCGGAAGAGCTGCCGGACGTACCGCCGGTACGGCGCGCCGCGTAAGCACGAATACGGGGATGTTTCGCTTCGGAGGCAGAAAAACCGGCCTGGACGAAGTAGACTTCTCCGACGAATCCGTAGCGGCTCCCGGTAAGCTCGAGCAGAATCTCGAGCAAGGCGCCAAAGACCTCGCTCCTGCCGGCATCACTCAAGTAAAGGAGTTCGGCGCGATGCAATGCCGCTATTAGATCTTGATCAGCTTTGAGTAGAGCAGCCGATTCCCGGGCCTGCGCATTGTGACGAGCCGTTTGCAGACGAAAACGCTCGACATCATGCGCAATGTAGAGAGAAACGGCGAAAGCGCTGACCGCCATGACGGCGCTGGGATGGGCCAGCCAGACCAAAGGATCAGCACCGACGAACCAGATGTTATGAAGCAACGCTACGGCGCAGAAACCCACCGCCGCCGCTTGAGCGCGGACCCCCCAGGGAAGCAGCGCGGCCGCGCCCATGGCCATCGCTACACACAGCAAAGCATTGCTCTCATATTCGCCGCGCAAAGAACTCATCACGCTGGAACTGGCGACGGTTAGAGCGACCACTGCCAAAGCGACGGCGGTCACGCGGCGATGAGAAGGCTCGCGGAGCAAATACATATAGGCGGCGATGCAAAGCGCCAACCTCACGAGCGACAATGACAACAGGACGGCAAATCGCTTGTGTGTAAAAACGAGGTCGAAAAGCAAGAAGGCGCAAAGCGCACAAGCGACCAAGAGTATACCGAGGCGCGCGCGCTCGAGCAGCGTCGGCGCAATCTCGATATCGATTCCGGACGTTAAAGTCCCCTTCTCTTCGTCGCCGGCCTTCAAGCTTCCTCAGACGGCTCCGGCTCTCCCTGCGCCGAGACCATCTGCCTCCCCTATTGTCGACTCTAACCCCCTATACCTCGTTACACTAGGCCTAAAGGCGCAATTCGAAGCCGATGGCAGGAACACGAAAACCCCTGCTGAGGCCGGCCCGATGCGACCCTAGCCGGCACCGGGCCTTTGGCCACCGAACCTCAGAGCACACCCGAAAGCGGAGCCATTGTTTCAGCCTCCACACTTTTCCATAATTGATAATTGCTTTGTGTATCAGCGCTTATCCCCGCGCTGTAGGCATCCTATGGCCGCCGGAGCGAGCACACCGTAACGCCCAAAGAGACGAAGCATGTGCGGTTGCGCAGGATCCTGGAAATGCTGCGCAGGATCCCAGAAATGCTGCGTAGGATCCTGAAATTGCTACGCAGGCCACTGAAAACATGGTGCGAACCGGAAATAGGGAAGAAATCGTGTTCAACTCAAGGTCTAGATCAGTTGCTAACGCCCCGGCGCCCCGAAGTTGCGGCGCGATGCCCGAAGCGTGACTACGCCGGAGAAGTTCAAGGCCCTGGCAGGCCCTCTCGATAACGAGTACGTCAAGCAGTGGAAGCAAGACGGCGGCCACACGGCAGCTTACTTTTGTGCACACGCCCCGGAAGAGCTGTTCTGGGCTGCCAGAATTCTTCCTCTACGTGTTCGCGGTAGCGGCGGTGGAGACACCTCCTGCGCCGACCAGTATCTGAGCGCTGTCAATTGCAGTTTCGTCCGCCACAGTCTCGACCGCTTGCTGAGCAGCGACATGGATTTTCTCGACGCCGTGTTGGTTACCAACAGTTGCGACCACATACGCCGCCTCTACGACATCTTGAACAGCAAGAAGCAGCTTGCACTGTGCAGTTATCTCGACATTCCGCTCGTCAACAGCAGCGACTCACGAACGCGATTGGCTGCTCAACTGCGGACTTTGAAAAACGAAATAGAGGCCGCCTTTCGCATCGAAATAACTGACGACAAGTTGACGAAATCAATCGCGCTCCACAATCGCACACGCGAGTTATTGGCGCGTGCGTCGCAACTGCGTTCGGCTAGACCCCGGCTACTGGCCGGAAGCGAGATGCTGGCGATGTCGGTAGCGGCCGCGAGTATGCCCAAGGACCAATTCAACGAACTGCTCGAAGTCCGCCTCGCTGAAGTCGAAGCGTCGGCCGAAGGCTCCGGCGGCGCAACCGCCCCCAAACGATTGCTGCTGATGGGCGGCATGCTCGACGATCCAGCCTACGTTGAAGAGATCGAGTCCTTCGGCGCCGTCATCGCTGCGGACCAATTATGCTGCGGTTCCAAAACCTTCTCGAATCTTGCCGACGAAAACATCGATCCGATTCAAGCTATCGCCGATCGCATGCTCAACCACCCGGCCTGCCCACGCATGCTCTGCGATTATCAAACGCGGCTCGACGATCTGCTCACCGCTCTGGACGAGCATCGCATCGACGGCGTCATCTGCCAACGATTGAAGTTCTGCGACTTATGGGGTGGCGAGGCCGTAATGCTTCGGCGCTCATTGCGCCATGACCGTTCGGTGCCACTGCTCCTGCTCGAACGCGACTACCTGACGGCCGGCACCGTGGGACAGTTACGCACCCGGATACAAGCCTTCTTGGAGAGCCTGGACTGAAACATACCAGCGCCCGGAGAAAATACCGGCGCCCGGCGAGCATCAATGCGACACCACCGCAGTCTCGAAAACGGACAGCAATTGATTTCCCCCTTGCACACACGAAACCGTGATATTACTAACAACCTTGGTGGGACTAAGCTGGATTGCTTGTGGTCTAGTGCAAGCGCGACCGAGAGTCGAGGGTGGACAGGGTCCTTCAACTCTCGGCCACCGGCAACCAAAGCAGGCAGGGGCAAGGAACCCCGCCGGCCGGCAAATGATCGAGGCGGCTGAGAGGGGGGAATATCGTGCCGGACTCCAACGCATCCGAACACGGCCTGGTTCACGGCCGGGACGACCTTCATTCTGAAACCGGCTACGCCGGCGGCATTGTCGCTTTGGGCGAAACGAGGAACAGCTGGGAAGAGTTGCAGAAAAAGCCGACCCCGTTCCACATACGCCGGTGGATGGGCATGTTGCTCGCCTGCTGGACCCTGGGCATGGGCATGTTCCTCTTCTACTCTTACAGAGAAGACCAACACTTGGCCCAAGAACTCGCCAAGACGGTGGCCGCTACTTTGGCAGAGCAAACGATGAACGTCCGCCGTTTCGTCGCCGGCCACGGCGGAGTTTACGTTCCGGCAAGCGAAGACACGCCGCCAAACCCGTATCTCGACATCGAAGAGCGCGATATCACGACCCCCTCGGGACGGCGCTTGACCTTGATGAACCCGGCCTACGTTACCCGCAAGCTCTTCGAGTTGCAGAAGCACAGTGGCGAAGCATCCGGCCATCTTAGCAGCCTGAAGCTGCTCAACCCCGACAACGCACCCGACGACTGGGAGCGGCGCGCGCTCGAGTCTTTCGAAAAGGGCGGCGAGACCAGCTCTGAAGTAGTCGAAATAGACGGCGCCCCACACTTGCGATTCATGCGCGTGCTCTATGTCGAGCAGGTTTGTCTCGAGTGCCACGGCAAGCAGGGATACAAAATCGGTGACGTGCGTGGTGGGCTCGCTTACAGCATCCCGCTGACCCCGTTTCTTGCTTCGACGGGGCAGCATTTCCGCCAAGAGGTCACGGTGGGACTGATCATCTGGTCCCTCGGATGCATCCTTATCGCGATCGCCTTGCGGGAAATACTGCGCCGCGCCCGCTTACGTGCGGCGGCGGAGCGGGCTTTGGCGAAAAGCCATGCGGAATGGGAAAGCACTTTCGAGGCGATGTCAGACTGGGTCACCCTGCTCGACGTACGCGAGCGGCGAGTGCTGCGCAGCAACATGGCGGGTAGCGAGATACTGGGACTCGACACCTGCGATATAGTCGGGCAAGTGTGCTGCCGCTTGATACACGGCACTGACGAACCAATTTCCGGATGCCCGGTAACAGCTCTGCTCGAAAGCGGTGAAGCTCAACGAGCAGAACTCTATCTGTCCGACAAGAACCGCTGGCTATCCATCAGGGCCGACCCCGTCTACGACTCGCAGGGTAGGATCGAGAGCGTGGTTCATATCGCGCGCGATATCAGTGAAGCAAAATTTACTGAACGGGATCTGCGCGAGTCCGAACAGCGCTTCCGGATCTTTTACGAGGAAGCCCCGCTGGCCTATCAATCATTGGATGGCGACGGACGCATCATGGAAGCCAACCACGCGTGGTCGGAATTGCTCGGTCATCGCCTTGCCGAAGTCGAGGGCCGCAACATCAAGGAGTTGCTGGGTGCGAGCAGCGCAGCGGCCTTCGACGAGACTTACGCACGGCTCAAGAAGACCGGGCGCCTGCACGCGATCGAGCAGGAATACGTACACAAGAATGGAAGTATTCTCTGGATAAGTAGCGAATTCAGCGCGGCGCACGATGAGCACGGTAATTTCGAACGCGGCCACTGCGTGCTCAGTAATGTGACGGCACTCAAAGAGGCCGAAAAGCGCGCCCGGGAGATAAACGCGGAACTGGAACTTCGGGTCGCTCAGAGAACGCGGCAACTCGAAGCATCGAATGCGGAACTGGAGTCCTTCGCCTACTCGGTGTCCCACGATCTACGCGGCCCCTTGAGAGTAATCGACGGATTCACGCGTATGGTACTCGAAGACTGCTCCGGCCTCGACGGCCAAAGCCGTGAGAATCTTGTCGCAGTGCTCAAGAACACTCGAAACATGAACGACTTGATCAGCGGCATGCTTACGCTCTCGCGATTAGGCCGGCGTGATATGATGATGAGCAAGGTGTCGGTAGAAGAGCTTACGTGGAAAGTGGTCGAGGAACTGCAACAGCAAGGCCTGGCCGGCAACACGGAGGTGTTGGTCGGGACGATGCCCGGCTGTGTGGCCGACGAGCAGTTGCTGCAGCATATACTGCGCAATCTCATTTCCAACGCTTTCAAGTTCAGCCGTGAGAGGGAACGCCCGTATGTCGAGATCGGTGCGGAGCACAGCGCCGGCGAAACCGTCTACTTCGTGGGCGATAACGGTATCGGCTTCGATCCTGACGACGCCGAAAGAGTTTTCGAGGCTTTCAGCCGCGTCCACAGCGACCACCGCTACGAGGGCAGCGGCATCGGCCTGGCCATCGTCGCCCGCGCGGTATCATTGCACGGCGGGCGACTATGGGCCTAATCCAGCCCGGACGCCGGTGCGCGTTTCTTCTTTACCCTGCAATCCTGATACCTGCTCAGGGCAGCAATAGATCCAAGTCCGCACCACGGTGGGCCTGCAGTACATGCGCACAATAGATGCGCTGCCAACCACGCGCTGGCAACGGTGGTGCCACCCACTGTTCGCGCCGGCAAGCAATCTCGCTATCACTGAGTTCCACGTCGAGACGGCCCCCTTCTATATCCAGCGCCACGATATCGCCGTCGTGCAGCAGGCCCAGAGGCCCTCCTACAGCGGCTTCCGGCGAGCAATGAAGAGCGATGGTGCCGTAGGCCGTCCCACTCATACGCCCATCGGAAACCCGCACCATGTCCTTCACTCCCTGGGTGGCGAGATAGGCGGGAATCGGCAATGAGGCCGCCTCCGGCATCGCCGCAGCTACCGGCCCGGCGTTGCGCAACACCAGTACATGATGCGGACCGAGGCCTAAAGCCGGATCGTCTATTCGTGCAGCCGCGTCGGCAGGCGAATCAAACACCACCGCCGGGCCACGGTGCTTGAAAAGCTCGGGCGACGCTGCGGCTGCCTTGATAACGGCTCCGTCGGGAGCCAAGCTGCCCTCGAGCACGCGCAAACTTCCGCAAGGTCCGAGCGGCGCATCGCAGCTTCGGATGACGCTCTGCCAATCGCCCGGCTCCTCAGCTCCGGCAAGCAAGCCGGCAAGGCTGCAACCGCTTACGCTAAACGCGTCGAGTTCGAGCTTGGCACTCAAGGCTTTCAGCAAAGCGGGCATTCCACCGGCGGCGTGGAAATCCTCCATGTAGCCCTTACCAGACGGCTTGCAATCAACCAGTAGCGGCGTTTGCACAGCTATACGGTCGAAGTCCTCCAAAGCCAGCTCGATCCCGGCACGCCCGGCAATCGCACATAGATGAATGACCGCGTTGGTCGAGCCGCCCAGCGCTACCAACACACGCACGGCGTTGCTAAAAGAACTCGCGGAAAGAATCTTCGATGGCCGTAGATCATCGCGTGCAAGAACAACCGCGCGACGTCCCGACTCGACCGCATGCCGCAAACGCTCGGCGCTTGCCGACGGCGGCGAAGCCCCACCCGGCAGCATCATTCCCAGCGCTTCGCACATACACGCCATGGTCGAGGCGGTGCCCATTACCGCGCAGGTACCTCCGCTTGCACACAGACGTTGCTCTACTGCTGCAATCCCGGCTTGATCGATCTCGCCTGCGCGAAAAGCCGCCCACAAGCGGCGGCAATCGGTACAGGCACCCAAGCGTTGCCCTTGCCAGTACGAAGTCCTCATGGGACCGCAGACCACTGCCAATGCTGGAATATCGGCGGAAACTGCGGCCATCAGTTGCGCGGGAACGGTTTTGTCGCATCCGCCCAGCAAGATGACGGCGTCCATCGGTTGGGCGCGAATCAGTTCCTCGGTCTCCATCGCCAGCAGATTACGATAGAGCATGGTAGTAGGGGCCGTGAGGATCTCGTTCCAAGACGAAGTGGTAAAGACCAGCGGGAGGCCACCGGCTTCGAGCACGCCGCGTTCGAGCGCCTTGATGATCTGCGCCATGTCACGGTGGCAGGTGTTATAGTCTGAAGAAGTGTCGGCGATGCCAATGATGGGCCGGCCGAGGTCTTCGTGGTCGAATCCGGATGAAGCCAGGAACGCCCGGCGCATGTAGCGGCTGAACTCCCGGTCACCATGCTCGGGGAGATTTCGTTCGATACCCTTGAATTTACCCACGCTGTCTCCTCTCACCGCCCGCAACGCCAACGAATGATTTACGGTGAACTGCTATCGCGACCTGAACGGCAACCCTACGGCAAGCCGCTGGCCGGTAGCGCGGGCCTTCACCTTCATCCGCAGCTACAGCAACATGTTCAGAACCTTGGTAACGGAGTAGGATTCCACACCCTCGCTGCCGCCCTCACGGCCGAAACCCGACATTTTGATCCCCCCAAAGGGAAGCTCCGGAGCGGCCAGGACTAGGTTGTTTACTCCTATCATTCCCGCTTCCAGAGCTTCGGAGGCAAGGAAAGCCGTCCGGGTCTCACGGGTGAACACATAAGCGGCCAGGCCGTAGGGAGTGGCGTTGGCCTTGGCCACGGCATCCTCCATGTTTCGAAAAGACGTGATCGGGGCCAGGGGGCAGAAGGGTTCGTCGTGCATGACTTTCATCGAATCGTCGACTTCACACAAAACGGTAGGTTCGTAGAAGAATCCGCGTGACAATTCCGGGGGACGGCGGCCACCCGCTGCAACTACGGCGCCTTTGTCGACCGCGTCGGCAACCAAAGACTCGGCCGCGTCGAGACGGCGTCGATTCGATAGCGGGCCGATGTCCACCCCCTCTTCGCGGCCGTTGCCGACGCGCAAGGACTTGGTGATTTCCACAAAACGCCGGGTGAACGCCTCAACCACGGATTCGTGGACAAAATAACGGCTGGCGGCAATACAGACCTGCCCGTTGTTACGGAACTTCGCACGCGCGCAGGTTTCGGCGCTAGCTTCGATGTCGGTATCCGCGAACACCAGGACCGGAGAATGGCCTCCGAGTTCCATGGTGACCGGCTTAATCCCGCCGACACACAGGTGCATGATCTTACGCCCGACTGGAACCGAACCGGTGATGCTGACCTTGCGGATGATATCGGAACCAATCAGGTGAGTGCTTATCTGTTCGGGATCACCAGTGACTAGGTTGACCGCGCCCGGCGGCAAGCCGGCTTCCGCGCAAGCCTGCACCACCAACATAGCGGTGCGCGGAGCTTCCTCGGCCGGCTTTATGACTATGGAACATCCCGCAGCCAAAGCGGGGGCGATCTTGCGAGCCGAAAGGAGAGCCGGGAAGTTCCAGGGGCTGAAGGCGGCGACAGGACCGATAGGTTGGCGAATCACGATCAACCGCTGCGTGCTACTGCGGCCTTCAACTACCCGGCCGTAAATACGCCGTGTCTCGTCGGCATACCAATCGAACTGATCGGCGGCGGCAGCGGCTTCGGCCCGGGCCTCAGGCAGGGGCTTCCCCTGCTCTTCGGTCAGGACTTGGGCCAAGGTTTCGGCCCGTTCGCGCAGGAGGCCGGCGGTCTTACGCAAGACCGCGCTACGTGCCCAGGCATCCGTTTCCCGCCAGACGGTCCAGCCACGCCGGGCAGCATCCAGAGCCGCATCGAGATCCTCGGCCGTCGCATGAGGAACAGAGTCCACCACCTCTTCGGTAGCGGGATCCACGACCTCGATCCGTGCCCGGCCGGAGGACTCCACCCAGCACCCGTCTATGTACATGTCATGCGGAACAGTCATCGTAACACTCACCTCTTCGCACCCCGCGCCGATCAACGGCCGAAATCGTGCCTCAGCTTTTGGGTATCCGCCACCCAGTTACCCACGTTCCAGCGGCCAAAAACGCCCATGCCGCCCAGTTCATCGTCACCGAAATACACTGCGGCGTAGACCAAGGACAGGCCGCAGTGGGCTTTCGCGGCGTCTAGCCCGCATTATTCATGAAACCTCGTCGCGAGAGTCGCAAGCGCCCGTGAGATCGGCCCAAGCGCAGCGATGAGGCCCGCAGGCGTACTAACAGTACGTCGAGGGCCGAAAAGCGAGCACGGGCCGAGATTGCGGGCG
>JAJRWY010000192.1 GCA_024276575.1 Candidatus Binatota bacterium | reverse complement strand
GCTGCAGACGATGGCAGATGTCGTTGCCCGGGGTTTCGACTTCCTGGCCTTGGCGCGGCCCTTGATCATGGAGCCGGACTTGGTGAACAAGTTCGAAAGCGGTGCATCGACGCAGGCGCTATGCCGGCCCTGCAACAAGTGTCTGGCCTCGGTGGCCAAAGGCCCCGTGCGTTGCGATCTCGAAGCGGGCGCTTGACGCGGCCACGCTTGCGGGTTCTGGGTGCAAAGTCGCGGTTCTAAGAAGCCCAATGGCCGCGCCATCGAGCAATCGTCTCACGTTTACACACACTTGAAGCGTTGCGATGCGGTCCGACCCCGCTTTGACCGGCCTGTAGACCAGGGATGGATATTGACGCAACTAAATTGAACACAGGAGAACTGTCTTCGAGAAACACGATCTCGAGGAGGTTTCAATGGTAGGACGGGAACGGTGGGAGGAGCTACTTTCGAACGTCGAGACAGGTCGCGAGATTCTGGCGGACTGCGGTAGCGTCGCGAGCTGAGAGCGATCCACAGCTTCGAAGAATGAGCGCATTGTCGAGGGTAAACAGTTTGAGACGGACGCGGCAGGCTACTGACAGGCCGGCATCACGCCAGTTCTCAACTGTGACATCGCTCGGCCAGTTGTTGCCCTTGGCCGATGTAATCATCGCGAGCACCGTCTGGGAGTGGCCTGTATTGAACTTGGCGGAGGAGACGACTAGCGCCGGTCGACGCTTGCTCGCGTTCCGGTCCGTAAAGGGAAACGGAACGACGACAATTTGCATCGGTTCATAGATCACGCCACGCCTCTTCATCCTCTGCCGAGTTCCACTCGCTCATGGTCGATTGAACGGCGCGCAGGTATTCCTCTGGTCCATCGCTGATCCTGCGAACGAGCAGATGGTCTCCCTCAATCTCGAAGGTGATGAGATCGCCCGTTTTCAGATTGGCAGCCTCTCGGATCGCCTTTGGAATGGTGGTTTGGCCTTTTGCGCTGATCTTGGCGAATTCCATGATAGGACTCCTAGTCGGAAATTCTTACCATTCGGAATGTATGGCAATCGGGTCTCTTTGACAAGGCGAAGCTGCCAAGCCCTTGGAATGATTCTTATCTGCTGGCCCGAGAGTCACACGCCGCAGTGTCGCACGCCGCAGTGGCAGGGCCGTGCAAGGGCGGCTAGAGTGAGCGTGAGGCTACCACCAAGGGGCGCAAACGAGGCGACAGTGACTCTGGTTTCCGTAAGATCCCTCATCAGACACAGAATTCAGGATGGGGGTGGGCGCTTGAAAGCCTTATTCCCCAAGGTTGGTGCGCATCACCACGTTCTTGGCGGTCTTGGATGCGACTTCTTCGCTGAGCATCGTGTCGAGGAAATCGGCGTAGCTCATCTCCTTGCTGCTGGCATCCTGGAGCAGGGCCTCCAGGCGCTCTCCCGACTCTTGAATAGCCGCAATCCCTGCAGGTTCTCTTGGAGCCTTTCGAGCTGTCCGGCCTTCATCGTGACACCTCCAGACCCGCAACCTGCTCGTAGACAGACAAGTCGCGCACTTCAACTTCGCCGGCGCTGACCCATGGCCGCTCAGCCGCCCGGGGAGTCGAGCTGCGCTTGCGTAGGTTACGTGCAATAGCACCGGGGTCGTGCTCGGGCAGAATCTGCATGCCGTACTTGCCCTTGAGTTCAACGTGTGCGGCCACGAGTTGGTCTTGGTGATAGAATTCCAGGCGTCCGTCGCGGCGTACTACTTCGACCGTCTGGCCGATCAATCCAAACGGCACCGAATAACGATTGGTTGCCAGGCTGACCAGATAATCCTCGGCGACGATGCGCACATGGCGGGCTTCCAGGCGAAAGCTCGGTTGGGTAGCAGTCGCTACAAGGCAGCGGCGCTCGCGTTGGAATCGGTCAATCGGTTTTTCATGGGTGGTCCCGTGAATTCGGACATCAGCGACAGTGTCGCTCCACTGGGCCAACTGCTCGGCGAAATCCACATCGTCGATGAACACGCGGCCGGGCAAAAAGTTGCGCCCCATGTACTTCACGCCCGATTCTACCTTGCCCTTGGTCTGGGCCCGGTAGGGTCGGCACAGACGTGGCTCGAAGCCCCAGTAGTCGGCAAAAGCCTTGAAGGTAGGGTTCCACACCGGCCGCCTATCTCGCGATCCCAAGCACACCGTGCGTGGACGATCGTAGAGATGCTCTCGGGTGCGTCTTCTTCGCGGCGACGAGATTGTGCTAGAATCCGAAGACGAACCGTAAGTGATCTCAACCGCCGAGAATATGCTCGACACCGAGGGCTATATAGTCGCCGAACTCACATGAAGTCGTAGAAGCGTCGGCATGAAGAAGCGAACGGATCAGTTGCTTCCGAGCAAGCCCGGCAGCAGTCGGCGGCGGATGAACTCGCGCATATCCGCTCCCGAAGTCTTGAACCGGCCCGGCAAGAGGATCACGGAGATGGCAAACCGGGACATTAGCTCCGAGATCTCTTCAGCTTCCGGCCGAAGCTCGGGGCGTAATTCGACGACGGGGGCGATAACGATGCGGGACAACTCACGGGGCCGCTCTTCCGAGAAGGCTCGCTCCCCGAATACGGCAGAGCATTCGGGATCGAGCACCAGGGAGAGGTACTTGTGGCGCGGCAACTTCTTCACGACGAACACGATCATCTCGATGATTCGCTCCTCGACGGTATCGAAGCGCGATACGTACCTTGCAACCGAACGCGCGAAATCAAGCGCAACCGCATCGATCGCTGCTGTAAACACCGCGGTCTTGTTACTGAAGTATTTGTAGAGGGTAGGACGGGTCACTCCCGCCTCTTTGGCGATGTCACTCATGGAGGTCTTCGGAAAACCTGTCCGTGCGATGCAGCGCAACGTTGCACTACACAATCTCGCCCTTGCTTCGCTTTCATCCCGCGGAGGATTCCCCGACCAAGCCGAATTGCTCATCATCTACCCTTTTGCCGCTGTGCCATCTTCGATAATCCAGCAATTGACAGTATTACAGATTATGAATAAGTGTAAAATACTGGCGGCAGCGACAGGCCTTGCCGTACCGGTATCAAAGGAGGACCAGCGATGATCCGCCGCCCGTGCGTGGCAGCGAGAATCAAGAGCCGGAAGTAAGAATGAAGAGGAAGAACCCATGGCACAACAGATGACCAACTTCCGCACCCGGCTCGGCGCTCTCCGCGGCTTGTTGAAGATCAGCGATGAAGAGTTCAATGCCTACATGAGCAGCTACGGTGAATTGTTCGTCGATTCACCGGAAAATACGAAAGCCGATTACGAGAATGGCGTTCCCATGCAGGGCTACAAACAGGGCAGTAGCCAGGAACTCGAAACACTCTACGGAATTATCCATTTGCTGTGCACCCTCGGCTCCGTCGAGAAGATGTACATGCCACCCGTTTTGGATCCAACGAAATCGGTCATGGAAAACCAGATTCTGCTGGAGGAACAGATGGCGAAGGACCTTGGTGTAGGCCCGGGAGATAAAGTGCTGGAGGTCGGATGCGGTTGCGGTGCCATCGCTTCCAGCATGAGAGAAATTACGGGCAGTACCATGTATGGCCAGAACATCGATAAATCGCAGATCGAAAAAGCCTGGCTGAATCCCAAATTGCAGAAGGAAAACTTTACGGTCGGCGATTTCAACGTACCCCTCCCATATGAAGACCACATGTTTGACGCAGTGTACGCGATCCAGCCGATGACCTATGTCAGCGATCCCGATTTCACGCTGAGAGAGATCTTCCGCGTCTTGAAGCCCGGCGGGATATTTGGATTCAATGACGTGGCAGCACTAGATAACTACGATCGTGACAACCACGCTCACCGATTACTGATTCAACACACTCGCGAACTCACCGTGTTCGGCGGCTTCTGGTACTACAAGTACTGGGAAGACGCCTTCAAGAAGGCGGGATTCGATTTGCAGATATCCCGTGGGCAGCCTGCGGTGGAGTGCATCAAGAAGGAGGTCGCGCTGTACGACAAATACGAGGCCGTCGCCTCCTTTCTAGCGACAATCCACGTGCTTCCCCGCAAGCTTTTCAAGTTGCTTCGCCGTCTGCATGCCAATGCCGAATCGTATATCAAAGCGGAAGAACAAGGACTGCTTTCCCTGAACTGGTACGCTGTTATGCAGAAGCCGCAATGATCGGCGGAGTTCCTTAGCGTTTCACATCTCCGGTAGCAGAGAGTTGGAGGTGGGTCATTTTTTTGCCGTTAAAAGGGTCAATTATTCGGCGTTGACAACACCGCCGCCCCTTCAGGAGCCCACGTAGTGATTGCGTTAGTGGCGGAACGTCTCGATCGCTTTCGCCAGTGCCCAGGGAAGCGATGAACTCACCGAACATCTGAGACACCGATTTTCCGCGGCGGGCCGCGTGAATCTTCGCGCGCCGGATCAGGCCTTCATCCATACGAAGTGTCAGCTTCGTATTCATGACGTACAGCTTTGATACCTTACACGTCCGGTCAATCACACTCCCCGCATTTACTCTCGGGTAGCGCGACTCTCCTGCTCCAGCGACAGCCGCAACGAAGCTTTTGAGTTCGAGGGCTCCCAGCCGTTCTTCGACGGCCTTGAGAAAAGGCGAACAAGCGGGTACCCAGGTCTAGCCTTGATCGGACAATAATTCACGAGCGAAAACGCGCTGGAGTGCGTCAGCCGTGGCCGAGCGGAGCGTACCCAACCGTACGTGAGCATCGGCGGGCGCGAGTACGGCCGCGGATGGCGTGCTCCAGCGTGAGCCAGAGGCGATTTACGCCGTGAATTATTGTCCGATCAAGGCTAGATCCAGCGTCTGCTAATCTGCAAACTGTAAACTAGCCAGGCCCCGGCGACTCAGACCATGACCATGCCCCGGCCCTAGACGCGCTGGAAGATGTTTACGAAGCCTGCACTGCCAAGTCCGCCGTTGTGTTGCAGTGCCGTGCGAGCGCCTTCCACTTGCCTGGGGCCGGCCTCGTCTCGCAGTTGCCAGGTGAGTTCACTGATCTGCGCCAGTCCGGTCGCGCCCAGCGGATGGCCCTGGGCAAGCAAGCCCCCCGAGGGACCCACGACGTAGCGGCCACCGTAAGTGTTGTCGCCATCGAGCACGAAGCGCTCCATGTCGCCTTCCCCACACAGACCGAGCGCAGCGTAGGTGATGATCTCGTTGCTGGTAAAGCAGTCGTGCAGTTCGATGACGTCAAGGTCCTCGGGTCCGACGCCGGCATCTTCATAGGCGCGCTGCGCGGCTTTGCGCGACAGCGCGCGAAACATGATGTCGAGGGGGTCGCCTTCGAAGTCTTCAGCGAAGTCACTGCACCAGCCGCTGCCGACGAGACGGACATCCGCATTGAGTCCCTTCGCGTTGGCGAAGTCTTCATTGCAGACAATCACGCAAGCCGCACCACAACTCGGCGGGCAGGCATAGAGCTTTCGTAGCCCTCGATAGATCGGGTCGCCGGCCAGGATCTCTTCTTCGCTGAGCGGCTCGCGGAAAATCGCGCAGGGGTTGTGAGCAGCGTGCTTGCGCGCTTTCATCGTGATCCGAGCCAGCGCAGTCTCACTGACACCGTAGCCTCGTCTGAGAAGTTCCACCTGACAGCCGAACATCAGGATGGCCGGAGGCAGCGCCAGTTCTTCTTCGGACAGGCCCATCAGAGCCGCAACCGCTCCGTTGTGGCGGGCCAGAGGGTTGGTCTTGTCCTTGAAAACCATATCGAGCGCGCCGCGTTCCATCTGCTCGAAACCCAGCGCGAGCGCGCAATCGACGGAGCCGTTCTTCACCGCCTGAGCAGCCAATGCGAAAGCCGTGGAACCGCTTGCGCAGTTGTTGTTCACATTGGCCACCGGCACTCCCGTAATGCCAACGTTGTAAAGCGCCGCCTGCCCACTGCACGAATCTCCGTAAACATAGCCCGCGAAAGCCTGCTGCACCTGATCGTAAGAGATTCCGGCGTCTTCGAGAGCCAGAGAAGCAGCTTGCCCGCCCATTACATCGTAGGGCTCGCTCCTGCCGGGCTTCTTGAAAGGGATCATTCCGACCCCGGCGATGACAACTTGTGTACTCATATGCGTTCTCCCGGCAGCGCCCGGCCAAACTCAGCGTCCAGCCTGATAGCCCTTGCTCAGCCAGGTGGCGCCCTTGAGGCTGAGTATGGTGTTCTCGCCGTCCTCTATCATCGCGGCGCGAGCATCGCGCATCAGTTTTTCGACCGGATACTCCTTGCTCAGACCGTTACCACCGAAAATCTGTACTGCTTCACTGGCTACGTCGAACGCCGTCTGCGTTACCAGCGTCTTGCTGGTTACCGAGGCCAGCAGATGCGGACCATTCGCGCTGTAGTTGTACTGGGCAGCACGGTGCGCCATCGCACGAGCCGCCTCTACCCTGCGCCACATGTCAAAGATCCTCAGCTTCATGCTCTGATGCTGTATCAATTCGATGCCGCCCTGGCGGCGCTCGTGAACGTAGTCCAGCGCGTGTTCGAGGGCGGCGCGAGCAACCCCGCAAAAGGTGAAGCCCATCTCCATGTTCGCAAAAGTCAGCACGCCGAAAAAGTTAGGGGAGGTCGAATCCCTGTCGGTGAGGACGTACTTTTTCGGAACCTTGACCTCATCGAAGAATATCTCGCCCTGGGGAAGCGGTCGCTGTCCGATCTTGTCCAGCGGCTTGCCCTTGGACACACCGCCTTCGTCAAAGGGAACCAGCATCGCGATCAAGTTTAGCCCGCCCCTCTCGTTGTAGACGCCGTCACCGTAGTCGCACTGGCAATAGACCAGACCGCACTGAGCAACAGGAGCGCCCGAAACCCAGGCCGCGGTCTGACCATTGAGGATCACGGCATCGCCATCCACGCGCGCCAACAGGTTTCCCTTGCCATGCCTGGTGCCGGGATAGATCTCGGTGGTATCCCAATCGACCATGTCGCTGCCGCGATCGGGTTGCGTACCCACCCATGAACCGATGCTGCCACCGAAGCGCTCCACGAGCTCGGGGTCGCCGCTGAGATAGGCCGCGTAGGCCGGGAACGAGGTAGCCAGGCTGAAGATCGCAAGTCCCGAATCCCCCCAGCCGAGTTCCTCGAAAAGAAGCGGCAGCAGCCTAGTCTTTTGCGCGGGATCCATCGAAGCGAGCGCTTCGAGATCCACGATGCCGGCGTCCCTGATCTGCTCCAGATAGGACCACAAGGGCGAGCCCGTAGCGATCACCTCTTGCGGCGCCAGTTTGTCGAGTTGCTCGCCTATCGGCCGCATCACTTCCTTTGCGAAACGATGGGCGCTTTCCTGTATGGCTCGGTCCTGCTCGGGCAGGTCGGCCTGCAGACCGGTCAATCCAAGTCGCGGGGCAGAGATTTCGTCAACGATGAACATGGTCGGCCTCCAGGGTATCGCCGGGTTCGGCTGAGTTTCATGGCGGCGGCCCGGCGGCTCGGCCCCGCGCTTTTCTAGGCGCACACTAGCACTACGAATGGCAGCTGCGCTTGACATATCGCGCCAAAGGATTGACATATCACGCCAGACTCGTCGCCTCGCCGTTCCGCCTCGTTGCGATGTGCTGACGATGGGTGGGCAGTGCGTGGGCGATGCGCCCACGATGCGCCGTTTGGAAAAGACTGTCGTGATAAACCCAAGAATCCGTGCTGCTGCCACCTCCGGCCTCCTCGAGGCTGTCGAGGCCCAGGGCGGGCAAGTAGCGCGGGCACTGGCGGCGGCCGGTCTGGCAGCCACCGAACTCGACGACCCCGATCGATTGCTCGACATGCGCCGGGTTGCAGCACTGTTCGAAGCGGCCGCTGCGGAAAGCGGCAACCCACGGATGGGGTTGGAAATGAGCCTGACTTCGCCACTGGAAGTTGTCGGCACACTCGCCTATCTGCTGCTCAACGCGCCGACAGTCGAGACCGCCCTTCGTAACCTTGATCGCTACTCGAGTCTGCACATGCCGGGGGCGCCGGTGTTGATGGAACGAAAGCCTTCGCTCGTGCACCTGGTCCTGCAGATGAGCGACTCACTGCTCGGGCCTTCTCGCCAACTCGTCGAGGCCTGTATCGGCTACGTAGTGATGTTGCTGCGAACACTCACCCAGGGTGAGTTGATTCCATGCCGGATTCTCTTTGCCCATTGCCGTCCCAAACAAAGCTCGCACTACGCGGGCCTGCTCGGGACGGACGTCCGCTTCGCTCAGCCGCGCAATGAATTGATCTTCGATGATGACTGGCTGGCACATCCGATCGCGTCCGCCGATCGAACCTTGCTGCCGATAGTAGAGCAACACGTAGAAGAAGTGCTCAAGGCTCGGGCGGACGAAGATGCTCTGTTGCGCGCGGTCCGTGAGCTTGTCGCCCAGAGCGTCTGCGACGGCCATCCCGCCATTGCTCCGCTGGCGCGCCGACTCGGCATGAGTTCACGAACATTGCAACGTAGGCTCGCCGCCTCGGGGATCCGCTTCAAGACACTCATCGATGAAGTCCGCAGTGACCTCGCACGCGGCTATCTTTCTCGCTCCGCGGTTGACGTAAGCGAAGTGGCCTTCCTGCTCGGCTACTCGGAATCAAGCGCCTTCGACCGCGCCTTCCGCCGATGGACCGGCATGGCCCCTACCCAATACCGCGCACTTGGCCGAGACTCATGACAAGCGCCCGCGATGCCACCGAAGCAGATCTCATCATCGAACATCCCCGTCGTCTGACACTAGTGGAAGCCAAGTCGGCGCAGACCGCGTCAGGCAGTTTGTTCGGCTTACGATCGGCGCGTTTGGTAATGCGGTTTCGCGTCGCTGTGAATCAACCTATGGATTGTCCCCCTTCTTGGTGATAACTTTGCGGCAAGCTACGATACGTAGGGGGGTACGAATTGCATATCTCAGACTGCGCACAGACCTCCGTGTCTCTAGACCGTACCAGCCGACGTATCGTCGTTCGGTCCTTGGCTCTCGTCGCGCTGTTGGGGCTGATAGTCGGTTCCCGCTCGCCTGCACATGCGCTACCGGCATTCGGGAAAGTCGGCGTGCTAAACGGCAATGCTACTACCGATAATCCGAGTGATCGGTGGGGCTATTCCCGTGACTCCGGGCTTTCGCTCGCAACCGACGGCAACGGCAACTGGGTCGCCGCATGGACGTCACAGGATTCGCTCGGCAACACACTTGGCGCAGATGCGGACATTC
>JAJRWY010000191.1 GCA_024276575.1 Candidatus Binatota bacterium | reverse complement strand
GTCCGTCCCGTTGGATTTTTTAGCCATTGAACTTTTAGCGGGTTGTCTGGATCCCCTATCCTGCAAGCCTGTGTGCCGGCAGCTGCGGTCTACAGGACGTTCGCTCTTGTACTCGTGGCGTTCGTAGTTGTGCGTTCATTACGTTTCTGGGACGCGGGAACGCCGGCGAGGAAATACCCCACTTTGTAGGCGCTAGGTCTACGGCTCGTGCCGCAGTGGCTTGGAGATGCTCCCCGAAGCTCGCTCCGGGGGGTCTACGCTGCTGCCGGCGCAGGGTTTTGGGTGCTCATGGGGTTGGGGTGCGATGGCGGGCTGTAGCGTGAAGCCGTCGTGCGGCAATGGCTTCATAGATCCCGTGGGGGGAATTTTTGGCCGCCATAAGAAAGTGGCAAGCCGTTTGCTACCCCTCTCCGGGGGCGAGAGTCCGCCCGAGGAGTGGAGGTAGAGAGTGAACTTCATCAGCGCACTTCGTGACGAGCGCTCCAGAGTCGCCCGGCTCGAGCAGCGAGGCCAGCTGTTGCAGGCCTCGTTGCGAGTGTTCAGTGAACTGGGATATGCGCGCGCAACCATCGGGGACATTACCCGTGAGGCTAGGATAAGAAGCACCGCTTTCTATGACCACTTCCCCGACAAAGAGTCCGCTTTTATGGCGCTAGTGGCTGGCAGTGCTATCCCCTTGTTAGAAGACTTGGAGGCACTGCGTTTCAAGTCTCACGATTTCGAAGAGTTGGTGGAGTCATTGTGCCGCGCCTACTTTAGTTATCTTGCCCGAAGTCCCGTCATTCCCTCATTGATGAAGCGGGATTCGGAGAGGATTCGCTCCATCTTCGACCAGGCCATGGTGCGCGACTCGTTGGACGAACTCGAAGAGGACATCGATCGCGTGGTTTCGGACAGTGGATTGACTGAAGTCGACAGTAGTTACCTTGCCGGGACCATTGTCGGTGTGACGTTCGAAGTCGGCATTCGAATGGTGTCACGGCAGCCCTATGATGTTGAAGGTGCAGTTAGGTTCGCCACGGCAGTGATAGTCGGCGGTTTCATCCGCCTGAGCTCGGGCGGCGTAACGGGCGGCTGCTGAGCGAAAGCAGGCCGGGCCCGGGAGCTACATTCCGGATACCTTGGGGGCGCAACGCTGTCGCTTGGCCTGCCCTGGCATTTCTTCTAGACATGAAAGCGTTGGGGCTGCGCGTGGGTCGGCGCTGCGGTGATGCGGGTTCGGCAACGATGAGACTATCGGACGGAATCGGAATGAAGGCCGTTATTTTCGACCTCGACGGAACCCTGGTCGATAGTCTACGCGATCTTGCCGAATCCATGAATGCCGTTCTTTGCCGCCACGGCTACGCGCAGCATCCCGTTGATGCGTACAAGACATTCATCGGCGACGGTGTGGCCATGCTGGTGCGCCGGGCGCTGCCCGACGTCGGCGAATGTGCACAGGGGCTGTCACGCTGCGTACAGCAACTAGCTGAAGTCTACCGCGCGAATTGTTTGCGCAACACAGTCGCGTACCCGGGCGTCCCCTTGATGCTGGACATGCTTCGCAGGCGGGGATTTCGTCTTGCGGTCTTGTCCAATAAGCCTGATCCCTTGACCAAGTTTATGGTGGCTGAGTTGTTTCCCGAAGGTGTGTTCGATTATGTGCTCGGGGCCGTTGACGGCATACCACGCAAACCGGAAGCTACCGGTGCGCTGCGAGTTGCGGAGGCCATTGGTTGCCGTGCAGGGGATTGTGCCTACGTGGGTGACAGCGGAACCGATATGGCGACCGCTGTAAACGCTGGCATGCTGCCGTTGGGAGTCCTGTGGGGCTTTCGCGCTCGCGATGAACTCGTTGCCGCGGGGGCGAGGCATTTGTTTGCCACGCCAGCGCGATTGGCGGATTTTCTTCATAGTGGTGGCCCTGGACGGTAGCTTCGCACGGCGCTGATACCTTTGCTTATCTTTACTTGCGATCCGGTAGGAAATCTCTAAAATACTTTTGATGGTGATTCCTAAACACTGAATATAATATGGGAAATAGCTATAAATAGCTGTTCTGTATCTTGGCGGTTAGGGCTCGCGCACGGGGCTCGGGCGTTTGCCGCAATGTCGGTGGCGGTATGGCCGGTAGCACCCGAGAGCGGTTTGTAAATGTTAGGAGAGAATGAGACGGTCGCGGGCTACGGAGTACCCGGGATGCCTTGGGCGCGAGAGTGGCGAAACTGGCAAACGCACTAGACTTAGGATCTAGCCCGCTAACGCGGTTGGGGGTTCGAGTCCCCCCTCTCGCACCAATGGCAGTTGTCCCGGGTTGCTTACGGAGCCGCAGGCCGCTTGCCGGGGTCGGGTACATGCGGCGGATTTGATCGCAGGGTCGCTGTCGACTGGGCCAGGAAGCAACTCCAACAAAGGGTTGGCGGGCGGTCGCCACGGTGGCTGGTTCGCGGAGTTGCTGGCGGCAAGAGGGGGCGCTACGCGTTCGGAAGAGTACTTTTTGTAAACGAGATTCGGTTTCGGCTGTGGCGGGGCCGGTACCGGCGGGAATCATCACGGTTGATGTCAGACATAGAATCGAAAGTAGAAGTAACGGGTCCGGTCGCCAGAACCATCAAAGTGTCAGTAGCCGCGGCTGCGGTCGCCGCTGAACTCGACCGGAGTTACGCGAATCTAAAGCGTAAGGCCCAAGTAAAGGGGTTCCGTAAGGGGAAAGTCCCCCGGCCCATCCTCGAACAGCACTACGGCGAAGAAGTCCTCCGCGACGTCATCAGCGATTTGATAGAGAAAGCTTGCGGCGAGGCCGTAAGGGAAAACGAGTTGAACATCGTTGCCCCACCGCGCTTGCTGGATCACAAGTATGAAGCCGGCCAAGCCTTGGAGTTCGCAGCGGGAGTGGAACTGCGGCCTGAGTTTACGTTGGGCCAGTATCGAAATCTCGAAGCTGTGCGTCGTGTGGTTCGTGTCGAGGAGCAGCATGTAGACAAGGCTCTTGTTTCGTTGCGCGAAAGATCGGCGGTGCTTGAAACTGTCGAGGACAGGGTCAATGTGGCGCCCGGCGATATCGTGGTCTTCGACATGTACGGTTTTCACCAAGACGAAGCGGTGAAAGGTGCAAGCGGACAAGGTATTCAGTTGGAAGTCGGCTCGGGACGTTTCCCGGAAGACTTCGAGAAACAGTTGGTGGGGGTAACGCGCTCCATCAAGACCCCGATAAACGTGTCGTTCGCCGAGGACTATGCGAACGAGGAGATGGCGGGCAAGACCATCCGCTTCGATGTCACCGTTTCCGAGATCAAGAAGAAGGTGTTGCCGGATCTCGACGATGACTTCGTCCAAGAACTCGGCATCGAAGGTTGTGACGATCTAGAGCAACTCCGGGCCAGGGTGCGGCAAGACTTGGAAGCACGGGCTCGTAGCGATGCGGATCGCGAGTTGCGCCAAAGCCTGCTCGAGCAGATCTCGGAGTCTCACGATTTCGACCTACCCGAAAGCGTCGTGTCTTCAACTGTCCATGATTACGTTCATGAGATGGGGTTGGAGCAGGCCCCCGAGGATAAGCGCGAGGAGATACTAAAGGCATTGGAAGAGCGTGCCCGCAAACAGGTCAAGGTGGGGTTTGTGCTCGATGAGATCGCGAGGAAGGAAGAATTCGAGGCCAGCCGTGAAGAACTCGAAATGAGGATTCGTCGCGAGATGGCGGCGGCTGGAGACCAGGCCGAGAAGGTGAGGCAGTATTATTCGCAACCGTCGGCGATAGCCGATTTGCGGACTTCTATATTGCGTGAGAAAGCTGTCGCCAAAGTAATGGAGGAAGCCTCTGTGCGTGATGAAGAAATCGACGAAAGTGAAGTTGCCGCCCGTTAGTAAACGGGCTAACCTTCGATGTATGAAGGCTTATTCTCTCACGAGGACCCCATGAATCTAGTCCCCATCGTTATCGAGAGTAGCGGTCGTGGTGAACGTGCTTACGACATCTACTCGCGACTTTTGCGTGAGCGCATTATTTTTCTCACCTCGGAGATCAGTGACCCGGTAGCCAGCGTGGTGATGGCGCAGTTGCTGTTTCTCGAAGCTGAAGACCCGGACAAAGACATTTACATCTATGTGAACTCCCCTGGTGGGGCGGTGACCTCCGGTTTGGCCATTTACGACACCATGCAGTACATCCGCCCGGACGTGTCGACTTTGTGCATCGGCCAGGCCTCCAGCATGGGGGCGATTTTGTTGGCTGCGGGAGCCAAAGGAAAACGCTATGCTCTTCCTCATTCGAGGATAATGATCCACCAGCCGATGGGCGGGGTTCAGGGCCAAGCTAGCGATATCGGCATACAGGCCCGTGAGATCTTGCGGATGCGTAAGGAAGTGGATGAGATCTTGGAGCGGCATAGCGGACAGACGGTTGAAGATGTAGAGAAGGCTACGGATCGTGACCGATTCATGAGCGGAGTGGAAGCGGCGGAGTTCGGTCTTATTGACGAAGTTATAGCGAGCCGTCCGGTGGCGGCCGACGAGTCTTGAGGCGACAATGCGTAAACAGGGAGACGACAAGACCAAAGACCTCGTATGTTCCTTCTGCGGCAAGGGACAGGAAGAGGTGCGGAAGCTCATCGCCGGCCCGACGGTCTATATCTGCGATGAGTGCATAGAACTCTGCAACGACATCATTGCTGAGGAGTGTGATCACGAAGAGACCATCAGTGCGGTTTCCTCGGTCCCCAAGCCGACAGGAATAAAGAAGGTTCTGGATCAGTATGTGGTAGGGCAGGACTACGCCAAGAAGGTCTTGTCGGTGGCGGTGCACAACCACTATAAGCGCATCGACTCTTCCTTGGTCACCGGCGAGGTCGAACTACAGAAATCGAACATACTGCTGGTCGGGCCTACGGGTTCCGGCAAGACCTTGATGGCGCAAACCCTCGCACGCTTTCTGCAGGTGCCTTTCGCGATTGCGGATGCGACCAGCCTTACCGAAGCAGGCTATGTCGGCGAAGATGTCGAGAATATAATATTGTGCCTGTTGCAGAACGCCGACTACGATGTGGAGAAGTGCCAGCGCGGCATCGTCTATATCGATGAAATAGACAAGGTCGCGCGCAAGGGGGACAACCCCTCTATTACCAGGGACGTCTCCGGCGAGGGAGTTCAGCAAGCCCTACTCAAGATAATCGAAGGAACCACTGCCAGCGTACCCCCCAAGGGGGGGCGCAAGCATCCGCAGCAAGAGTTTTTGCAGGTAGATACCACTAATATCCTGTTCATCTGCGGCGGTGCTTTCGTGGGCCTGGAAGACGTGGTGCGCCGCAGGGTAGGGATGAAGGGTATCGGCTTCGGCGCCGATATCCGCGGCTGCGATGACGCCGATTCCCGGGCAATATTGAGCGAGGTGCAGACCGAGGATCTTCTCAAGTTCGGGCTGATTCCAGAGTTCGTGGGGCGGTTGCCGGTCATCGCTACGCTGAGCGACCTTGACGAAGACGCCTTAGTGCGCATCTTGAAAGAACCCAAGAACGCACTCACGAAGCAGTACCAGGCGTTGTTCGAGATGGAGAGCGTTCGCCTGAACTTCACCGAGGGCGGCTTGCGAGCGATAGCAAGAGAAGCCGCCCGGCGTAAATCAGGCGCACGCGGACTACGCTCGATACTGGAGTCGATAATGCTCGACGTCATGTACGATGTTCCTTCCCAGCCGGAGATTGACGAAGTGGTGATCTCGGAGGAAGTCGTCGAACGCAACGAGAAACCGATCATCGTTTATAGTGGGGCTACCCGGGCGGGTTGAAAGAAGTGCGGGACCGCACGGGGCGGGCACCGCGCGGTGGCCGGGTTTCGTGCCGGAGTGTGTTGCAGGGGAGGAAGGAGCCGAGATGTCCAAAGAGAAAGAAACGATGATTTTCAGAAACCCCGGAGATTCGCCGCAGAGCAGCGAAAGAGGCACGGGGCGTAGGATTCCGCTACTCCCCCTGCGCGACATTATCGTTTTCCCGCATATGGTCGTTCCCCTGTTCGTGGGGCGGCAGAAATCGATAGCTGCTCTCGAGGCGGCGATGGACAGTGACCAAGTCATCCTCTTGGCTGCCCAGAAAGAAGCGAAGACCAACGAGCCATCGGAGGCCGACATCCACAGTGTAGGTACTCTGGGCAAGGTGGTGCAGTTGCTGCGCCTGCCTGACGGTACGGTCAAAGTCCTGGTAGAGGGAACCCACCGGGCCCGTATCATAGCCTTCGACAGCGACGAGAAATACTTTGCAGCGCGTATGGAACCGGTGGTCGAGCAAACCGAGATCACCCCGGAACTCGAAGCTCTGGTTCGAAGCGTCAACACCTCCTTCGAGGCCTATGTGCGCGCGAACAAGAAGATGCCGCCGGAGCTGGCCTCTACGGTCTCGGCCCTGGACGATCCCTCGCGGCTGGCCGATACCATAGTTTCACACCTGGGGATCAAGCTCGAAGACAAGCAGCAACTACTGGAGATTTTCGAGGTTTCGCAAAGGCTCGAGAAGGTTTTAGGCCACATGCGCTCGGAGATGGAAATCCTCGAGGTAGAGAAACGCATCCGCTCCCGGGTCAAGAAGCAAATGGAGAAGACCCAGAAGGAGTACTACCTCAACGAGCAGATGCGGGCGATTCAGAAGGAACTCGGAGAGAAAGACGAGTTCAAGAACGAAATTCAGGAACTCGAGGAAAAACTCGCCTCGCTTGAGATGCCCGACGAGGTTCGCGAGAAAACCGAGAAAGAGATCCGCAAACTCAAGATGATGTCGCCGATGTCCGCCGAGGCAACGGTGGTAAGGAACTACATCGACTGGATCTTGTGCCTGCCCTGGGGAGATTACACCGAAGATTGTATCGATCTAGGCAGAGCCAAGGAGATTCTCGACGAGGATCACTACGGACTCGAGAAGGTAAAAGACCGCATCCTCGAATACCTTGCGGTAACCAAGCTGGTCGGCGCGCTGAAGGGTCCGATCCTGTGTCTAGTAGGACCGCCGGGAGTGGGCAAGACTTCGCTGGGACGTTCGATCGCCCGTGCCACCGGCCGCGAGTTCGTGCGGGTATCGTTGGGCGGTGTGCGCGACGAGGCTGAGATCCGTGGCCATCGTCGCACCTACATCGGCGCCTTGCCGGGCAAGATCATCCAGAGCCTGAAGAAAGCGGGTAAGGGTAATCCGGTGTTCCTGCTCGACGAAGTCGATAAGATGTCAACAGATTTTCGTGGCGATCCGGCCTCCGCGATGCTCGAAGTTCTCGATCCCGAGCAAAACGGTACCTTCAACGACCACTACCTCGACGTCGATTACGATTTGTCGAAGGTTTTATTCGTGACTACGGCCAACACCCTGGACCGTATTCCGCGTCCCTTACAGGACCGCATGGAGATAATCCGTATCGCGGGTTACACCGAACTCGAGAAGCTCAACATCGCCAAGAAGTTTCTCCTGGCCAAGGAGTTCGAGGCCAATGGTCTGGACGACGGGCAACTCAGCTTCTCTGACAATGCACTGGTCTCCATCATCAGGCGCTATACCAAGGAAGCCGGGGTCAGGAATCTAGAGCGCGAGATCGCCAGCGTATGCCGTAAAGTGGCGCGGGAAGTGGCTTCGGCCGACGATCCGAAACCTATACGGGTTACTACCAAGAACCTCGAGAGCTATCTGGGACCGTTTAAGTTCCGCTACGGCCGTGCCGAAGACGCACCGATGGTCGGGGTGACCACCGGCTTGGCCTGGACCGAACTCGGTGGTGAACTGCTCAATATCGAAGTTACGGTGTTGCCCGGCAAGGGCAAGTTGACGATAACCGGCAGTCTCGGGGAGGTCATGCAGGAGTCGGCGCAAGCGGCAATGAGCTATGTGCGGTCGCGAGCCCACGAGTTGGGTTTCGATCAAGAGTTCTATCAGCGAATCGACGTGCACATTCATGTGCCCGAAGGTGCGATCCCCAAAGACGGGCCATCGGCTGGGATTACGCTGGCGACCTCTCTCGTGTCGGCACTGACCCGCTTGCCGGTGCCGCCCGATCTCGCCATGACCGGTGAGATAACGCTGCGCGGGCGCGTGTTGCCGATCGGTGGTCTCAAGGAGAAGATGATGGCGGCCCACCGTGCGGGCATCAAGAAGGTGTTGATTCCTGCGGAGAATGAGAAGGACCTGCAGGAAGTTCCTCAGCTTGTGCTCAAAGCCATAGAGGTGCAAGCGGTGGAGAACGTGGACGAGGTGCTGCACGCGGCCCTGTCCCTGCCGGAAGGACGCGAGTCGGTGTTCGTCGCCGAAGCACGCGACGACATAGCCTTGCTCACGATGCCTTTACCCGAAGCCACTGCGGCCAAAGGGGACGTCGTCACTCATTGATACTGATTCAGCGAAGTGGACCGGCATCCGATCCCAGGTGCCGGTCCACTTCGCTGAGTCATCCAAATTGCGCGGTTAGCTCAGTTGGGAGAGCATCGGCCTTACAAGCCGGGGGTCACTGGTTCAAGCCCAGTACCGCGCACCATTTCTTGAAAAAGCTAATGTAGACGAAGGGTTTAGCGACGTTGGCGCGCGCACGAGTGCGGCCGATGGCGGTTGCTCTCGCAAGCGGCGAGCGGCTGCGTGCCGCTCTTATCCCTGTGCGTAATACTTCGTAAAATGCTCGATAAACTCGCCGAGTTGTTCAGACGGCAAGTCGTTGATTCCGGCGGCACCCTTCCTTCCGCCGCCGGCGAAGCTGCGACAGATCTCGTCAGCGCCGACCTTGTTGTTCACAGGGGCGCGGACGCTTACCAGATAATTTCCGCTGCTTTTCTCTATCAGTACCGCGTGGCCGCGGTCGGGAGCGGCATTGGCGAGTTGGTTGCTGTAGACGCCGCTTACTCTTCTGGCCCAGCGTTGGTTGGGCAGGAAGAAAACCGCGCTCTGTGCGCACTCGCGCTCGGGCGCGATAGCCGCGGCTGCGGCCATATCGTCGTGATACCCGCTTTCGAGCTTTTTGAAGGTTTCCGGTTCGCTTTCCAGGAACTGCAAGGGATCCGCGTATGGAGCAGCGAGGCGATATAGCTCCTCCGGCGCGAAATATAGGTCCTCGATTCCTGCCCCGTAGGCGTTGTAGTTCATGTAAGTGCCCAGGTGCTCTAAGGATTGGGTCTGGGCAGGGCTCAGGTGTAGCGCTTTCGCCGCTGCTGTGGCGGGTTTCTTCAAGTTGTCACCGAAAGCTCCGACTACGGCCCAGCCGGCGAAACGTCCCTCGAGCCGGCTGTTGGCCAGGATGCTGCTGCAAACTTCCGGGGACTCGCTGAGTAGACAGTCAAGCCGCTCGCACGACGGTATCTCTCCGGGAAAATGGTGGTCTATGTATAACACCTGTGCTCCGGCTTTAAGTATACGCTCGAGGTCCTCCCGGTTCTTGTCCATGGATATGTCGAGGACGCAGATCCGGTCGCCGTTTCCCGCATCGACCCGTGACAGCAGCGATACGTCGCGTTTGACGCCCGTGACCAGGGTGCTGTCGCGTGGTTCGGCGTTGCGAAGTTGCACCAAAGCGCAGATGCCGTCGGCATCTCCGTTAAAAACGTCGATGTAGGCCATTCACGTAATCTCCCGGGCCAACAATGTCGAAGCAGGGCTGTAGGCTCAAGCGAGACAGTGGTTTCGGGTCGCGTCTTTGCTTTTCAGTCGCGGCTTCGAGTAATAATGTCGCTTCGCCAGGGGGTCATGCAGCGAGCAATGAATATTCTTTGCCGTCATTGGGCGGCGGCGCGAGGCTCGTGGGGTCGCGGATACGGCCGGTGGCACCACTGCTGGCGGGGTCGAAACCGCTACGCCGCTATCGGCATGGTTTCGTTATCGTTGTGCCTAGCGTTATCGTTGCTGCCGCGGCCCGGCCGTGCCGACGACTCGCTGCTGTCGAGTTACGAGGGTAGCAGTGGCTTGCCTTCGCCCGCCGGTTCGGAACTCAGCGACCTGCTTCGAGTCCTTGACGAACAAAGCGAAGTCGCCCGCTCTACCCGTCTCAATGTCGACCGGCTTCCGGGAATTATCAGCGTCTATTACGGCGAGGACCTTCGCGATAGAGGATCACGTACGGTGTTCGAGGCCCTGGAGCTGGTGCCGGGGGTGCAAACCTCGATTACCGGCACCGGGTTACGGCAAGTCATCATGCGTGGTGCCGGCAAGGTGCGCCGTTCGGGCAAGATCAAGATCCTGTTAAACGGTGTCGAGGCCAACTCCTCGTTGTCGGGAGAGGCCCCTGCGGTATTCGCGATTCCGTTGGAACAGGTCGACCGCATCGAGGTCATACGCGGTCCCGGTTCAGCCTTGCACGGAGAGTATGCGTACGTAGGTGTCATAAACGTCATTACGCGCAAGGATCGGTCTGAACTGTTCCTGCGCGCTAACGACCACGGTGGATATACCGGCGGCGGCGCTCTTGCCTACGAGTTACCCGACCGGGACCTCAGTTTGAGTTTGAATTTTGCGGGTTTTGACACCGATGGAGCCAATCCCGCGACTGGCCCCGACGCGTTATTCAATACTTCCCACGAGCAATTGAGCAATGCCCCGGGGCGTAGCCGCGATAATGAAGAACTACAATCGGTGTTCTTCGGACTTGATTACCGCGACAGTTTCCTGCGGGTGCAGTTCTTGCGCTCGGCTCTCGGCGACTTCTTCGGCGGCGCCAATGTATTGCCGGATCCGAATGAGAGAGTCGCAAGCGATCAGGAATGGTGGAACGTCAATACGGGCGGTAGCTTTAGATTGTCGGCCGACAGCGACCTCGGGTTGGAACTTGGCCTGAGCGTTTATCGCGAGGACGTTGATTATCAGATCCTGCCCTCGGGCTTCGAAGCCGGGCCCTTCGAGTATCCCGAAGGGATGTTTTTCGGCTTCGGCTATCCCGACGAGAAGCGTTTCTGGTCGGCGGCGTCACTACGTTACCGCGGTTTTGACAAACACCGCATCCTTTCTCGACTGAGAGTCACCCGTGTCGAGGCTTCAGATTTTTTCCAGCGTGCTAACTTCGATCCTCAAACCTTTGAGCCTTTTGATCGAACCGTTCGTTCTTATGGCGAGGACAATTTTCTCGACGAAGGCAAGGGCCGCCGCACCGTCCTCAGTGCTGTCGTGCAGGACGAGATTAGTGTTAGTGCCAATTTGACAGTGACTGCCGGGGCGAGATTCGACGACTACAGCGACGTCGGGAACAATTTCTCACCGCGTGTAGCCGCAGTTTTCGAACTTAGCGACCACCATCGATTGAAGGCTCAATTCGCGGAAGCCTTCCGGCCGCCAAGTTTTCTGGAGCTGTACTCGCGCGGTTTCTTGTTTAGTGGAGACCCTGGCCTGAAGCCCGAGACCGTGCGTACGCTCGAAGCCGGATATATCTATGACAGCGGCCTGGACTCCTTGAGTGTGACGCTGTCGTACTCGGATTTCTATGACACGATTGTCCGTGGTGAAGACACCTTCGCCAACGGTGGCGATGCCCGCGTCATGGCGGCTGAACTGGATTTCTCGCATCGTTTCGACCGTGCGCTCCGGCTGCAAGGGAGCTTGTCGTTCTCTGACAGTGATGATGACGCAAACGGTGGCCGCTTCCCGGATGTGGCGCAATGGAGCGGTAACGTTGCGTGGCTGTATACACCACGGCCCGGCCGGCGTTTCTCGCTGCAGTACAGGTATCTGGGCGAACGGCCACGTGCTGTGGACGATGAACGCCCGGGGCTTGCTGCGGAGCATGTGTTGGACGCCACGGCGCGTTTTGACCGGATCTTCTCTAGTTCTTTCAACGTCTCGTTGGGGGTGAAGAACCTTAGCGACGAATCCGTTTTTGCACCTGCTCCTCCCGGTACTTATCCAGGCGATTATCCCCGGGCAGGACGGGAGTTTTGGGGGGCGGTGGCTTATGAGTTCTAGGCTCATCAACCCCCTCGCCGCGTTCTTCTGTGCGATGATCGGCGGATCGACATTGATTCTGGTGGTTGCGGCTTCAGCGGATCAACGCGGTGCGCTGCGTTCGGCCATTGCCCTGAAGGTGTTTCCGCGCGTGGTTGCGGTTGATCTCAACGTGGATTCCAAGCTGGCTGGTGACGGCTACTTGGAGCTAGCCCTGGTTTTTGACTCGGACCGGGACGCGGCCGAGAGCCTGCGCCGGCGAATGTCGGCCGAGGTTCCTCGAATACGCGATTGGCAGGTGCGGGTTTCCACACTTACGGCAGGGGAGTTAGGTTTATTGAATGGCCCACCGGCTGCTGTCTTCGTGGTGGAGCCGCTGGCGCCGGCGGATTTCGAGAAAGTGTTGGAGTTTTGTGTAGAGCGCAATCGCATGGTGTTCTCTCCTTTCGCGGGTGACGTGGAAAGGGGAGCCATGGCCGGCTTGGACATTGGATTGCGAGTTTCTCCTTACTTCAATGTGAAATCGTTGCTCGACGCTTCGATCAGTATCGATCCCCAGGTGTTGAGAATATCGAAACTTCGTGAATAAGGCGCGATACAGTCTATTGCTGGTGATCGGATCCGCTACCGGTGTGGTTATCGTGCTGGTGTGTGGATTACTGCTGGCTTACTGGTTTTATCTCGCGACCCCGCTGATGCAGGCCGGCGAGCGAACCAAGACTGAACTGTTGGCCTCCTCCTATCGCAAGGCTATCACCGACGCACTGGCTACCGGAGACGACACACGAATTCTCACAGTGATGGGAGAGTTGCTACTTCTTTCGGATCCCGAAACCCGGAGGAATCTGATTTCGCGCTTAGAGGTCGACCGTGCGGATGGAGGGACCCTGTCCGCGGGTGAAAGTCGCGATGCCATGGGTATGACCGCTTTTTCGGTCGAGATCCCGATATTTTCCGAAGAGACCTTCGAGTTTCTGGGTTCCATGCGCTTGTATCGTGAAATCGTACTGCGGGAGCAGCAGTTGGTTTTCTGGTCGATGGCTCTGGTTCTGCTAGTGCTGCTGGTTCTTCTCCAGGTGCTGCTGTGGCGTTTATTGAGGCCTCTGCGGGATCTTGCACGCGACGTCGAAGGTGTGGATCCGGTGGCGCTGCA
Source organism: Candidatus Binatota bacterium (assembly GCA_024276575.1). Taxonomy (GTDB): domain Bacteria; phylum Desulfobacterota; class Binatia; order UBA1149; family CAITLU01; genus JAJRWY01. The sequence goes on along the minus strand of JAJRWY010000191.1, from coordinate 9,087 downwards.
GCCGTTGCCGGAGCCTCGGGGCTATAGTGCCGGAGAGATTGCGGCGCTTAGAGAGTCCATCGACGGCCTGCTTGCCCGGCTTCGCGAGTCCCGCAAGGTCATGGAGCGGCAAAAACTTCTGCTCGAAAGCCACGCTAAGGAATTGGCCCGTTCGAACGCGGATCTTGAAGGTTTCGCCTATGTTGCTTCCCATGACTTGAAGGCGCCGCTGCGGGGTATCGACAACCTTGCGATGTGGTTGGAGGACGACCTATCGGATGTTCTCGAGGATGAGTCCAAACATCATATGGACATGCTGCGGGGCAGAGTCGGCCGCATGGAGAAACTGCTGGACGATCTGCTTGCGTATTCGAGGGTGGGCCGTCTCGACGTCGAGGTCTGTGAAGTCGACATTGAAAAACTGATACGCGCGGTTGCTATCGATCTGGATGTTCCCCCCAGGTTCGAGATAGTAATACAAGAGGGGATGCCGGTTTTCGAAACCGCACCGGGGCCCTTGGAGTTGGTTTTCAGGAACTTGATCGGCAATGCTTTGAAGCATCATGACCGTGAATCCGGTTCGGTTAGTGTTAACGTGACCGACCAGGGGGCAGTTTATCTCTTCGAGGTTTGCGACGACGGGGGCGGAATCCCCGTGCAGTATCGGGAGCAGGTGTTCGAAATGTTTCAAACCCTGAAGGCGCGGGATGAATTGGAAGGAAGCGGTATGGGCTTGGCGATCGTAAAAAAGGTCGTCGAGTCTCAAGGCGGTATGGTGTGGCTTGAATCCAATAGCGGCGGACGTGGGACGGCAGTACGTTTTTCCTGGGGCAAACAGTGGAGAGGCCGCGAGTGGAGACCCGGTGAATGAGTCAGTGAACATTCTTCTGGTCGAGGATGATGATATCGACGTGATGGGGCTCAAGCGCGCCTTCCGTAAGCTCGATATCAACAATCCTATTCTTTGTGCGCGTGACGGTGTGGAGGCGCTGGCCATGCTGAGGGGGGAGGAAGGCTTCGCAGCGGTTGAGCGTCCTTACATAGTTTTGCTCGATATCAACATGCCGAGGATGAACGGCATAGAGTTCTTACGGCAACTTCGTGCCGATGAACAACTGCGGGATTCCATAGTGTTCGTGGTTACGACCTCGCGTGCGGAGGAGGACAAGGCCAAAGCTTATGCGCTCAACGTGGCCGGCTATATAGTGAAGGCCAATCAACTCGACGGCTTCCTAGGTTGGGTGGCGATGCTGCGCGACTATTGGACCGTGGTCGAACTGCCGAAGGGACCCAGCGAAAGACGCTCCGAGAGTTGAGGGCGGCGTCGCGGCTGGTCTTGCAGGCTCAGGTCGCCTCCACCTGTGCGTATCGCCTCACCTGGGGGGGCATGAGAGGTTTCGTCATAGTGCGAGATGACGCGCAGTAGTTGGGATCTCGTCTGCAGCCCGCAGCGGCGGGAACGTCCGGCCGGGAATCTTCGAAAGGTCTCGCCGCGTATAAAGAAGACCCATTAAAACATATACTTGAGCCGGAAGCGCGCTGTGTTACGTGGGGTCGAGCTTGGGCGGCGTATGGGCGCATCCGGTAATGTTTGTGCCTACTTTTGCCGTGGCACGGTCGGGTAATCGAAGCGCCGGGGCATTATCGAGTCTTACTCACAACGCTATTCTTCATTGCTTTAAGTCATGCTAAAAGGAAAGGAGTATCGCGGCTCCAAGCGGTGCCGGGGGTGTTAGAGGAATGGCTTTGCCGGCGTGCCGGGCTGCGCAATGGCCGTCGGCAAACACAGCTTGCGACGGCAGTGGTCGGCCGGACTGTTGGCTGGCCGGACTAGTAAGCCGGCCGGACTATAAGCCGGATTGCGAGGTTGTGTGGCGGCGTTTCGCGTTTAGCTAGCGTCGGGTCGTATTTTCGTTGCACGTTCGCTTTTGAGTTGGTGATAGGGTCGTTTTGTATGTAGCCGTGTCTGCGGCCGAGGCTGGCCGGGAGCGGTTCTTGGGTGTTTGCTGCGCCGGTTTGCCGCGCGTAGAGGTGCGGCGCAACCGAACGGGCAAGGGGGTTGTAGCGTGGGATTTGGCCTTCAGCCAGCCGTAGTGATTGTTCTTGCCGTCGTCTTGACGGTGGGGGCTGGCTCCACGTTTGATTATTCCCTGGGCGCTTCTGCCCCGAGTGCTGTGGGCGCTGTCTGTGACGACGCTAATCCCTGTACCTTCGATGTATTCGTTGACCCCAATTGTTTGAACGTTCCGCTGCCGGAGGGCGAGGCTTGCGACGACGGCTTGTTCTGCAACGGCGAGGATACTTGCCGTTCCGGCAACTGTGAGCACAGTGGCAATCCTTGTCTCGACGGTGATGGGGATTCCGATTGCAGTAACGCCTGTGATGAGAACAAAGACAATTGCAGTAAGAAAGCGGCGGCGGGAGATCCCTGCATCGATGACGGCGATGTCTGCACCGATGATATTTGCGACGATGCAGGTGTCTGCCTGCACATATTTGATGCCGACAACGATGCGCTTTGCTTCGGGCCGTCGACGACCACTACCTTGCCGGTGTTTGCAGGCTGCCCGGAGTTTCCACTCGCGTCTTGCCTGCAAGCCGCAGTGGGCCAGTTCCAGCTGCGGGACCGTAGCGGTGGGGCACGGGACGCTCTGAAGTGGAAGTGGCGGAAGGGGGAGGCCGCGTCCGCCGAGTGTTTGGGCGATCCGCTCAGCGCGACCGGGTATGCCTTGTGTCTTTACGATTGGGTAGCCGATGTTCCTTACCTGCGTCTCGAGCTTCGCCTTCCCGCGGGGCAGCCGTGGCGTGCGGCCGGGAGAGGATTCAAGTACGCCGACAAGCGGGCGGCGGCAGGAGGAGTCCGCGGTATGCGGGTAGTGTCCGGTGGCGACGGCAGATCGAATGCCAGCGTAGTTGCTACGGGAATAAACCTAGCACTTCCCGGTGCGGTCGATGAATCGCGCTACTTTGCCCAAGACCCAGAGCTTACTATTCAACTGATAAACTCAGAAGGCTGGTGCTGGGATTCGCGCTTCGACTTCTCGTACCGCAACAAACCCTCTCAGTTCAAAGCCAAATACCCCTGAGCCGGGCCGGCGCTTTTGACCGGCTACGGTTAAAGGGCGTTGACTGGCCGCAGACAGGCTACGTCCGGCGGGTCTGGGGCCGGTAGCCGGAATTGCTCATGAAGAGTTTTGCTGCGTTGGCGCTCCCGCGACGAACTTCCATGAATAATCATGAGTAATCGCGGCTAAGCGGGCGGGCGGAGCGCCCAGTGTGTCTCGTCGTGACTACGTAGCAGAGGCTGTGGCTTGAAGTACGCCCAGGGAATTGTTATCTAGACCAGCTTGTCGGCTCTGGCCGGTAAGCATAGTGCCTGCGGGGTCGTAGTTCAGCTGGTTAGAACGCCGGCCTGTCACGCCGGAGGTCGCGAGTTCGAGTCTCGTCGGCCCCGCCACTTTTATTGGGAACTGCCGCGCATCCTTTGGGGATGCCGGATATGTGGAGAGAGAAGCGCGTTTACTTACGCCTTCCTGAGAGAGAAATGCAGAGGGTAACCAAGAGCCTCACCGTTGAGGAGAGCAGAGCCGCACGCAAGTGGTATGTGGTTGATGCCAGCGAGCAGGTGTTGGGAAGGCTGGCGACGCGAGTGGCCTCGGTGTTGCGCGGTAAACACAACCCTGCGTTTACGCCGCACGTTGATTGCGGCGATTTCGTCGTGGTGATCAACGCGGGAAAGATCGTTCTCACCGGCAACAAGGCTGCGGACAAGCGGTATTATCGCCATTCCGGCTACCCCGGCGGCATACGCTCACGTACGGCGGGCGAACTTCTCGCCGACCGCCCTGAGGAATTAGTGAGAAAAGCGGTGGTCGGCATGCTTCCTCGCAATCGGTTGGGCAGGCAATTGGCCGGCAAACTCAAGATTTATTCAGGAGCGGAACACCCGCACAGCGCACAGTGCCCGGAGTCCCTGTCGGTATAGGCGGGCGGCGGCGGGATTCGCAGGCGTTATGGCAGCAGAGATTTCAGTAGGAACATGGCAGTAACACAAGAATATCCGGCTACCGGGAAGCGAAAAAGCGCGATCGCACGGGTGTGGTTGCGCCCTGGGAACGGAAATATAGAGGTCAATAATCGAAGCCTCGAGGACTATTTCCCGCGTCCGACCTCGCGAATGGTCATTGCCCAGCCCTTCGAGTTGACCGGCGTGGGCTCCAATTTCGACGTTCTCGTCAAAGTGTGCGGTGGCGGTATTTCCGCCCAGGCCAGCGCCATTAGGCACGGTATTTCCCGCGCGCTGATTTCTGCCGACCCCGAGCTACGGCCGGCCTTGAAACTGGCCGGTTTTCTTACGCGCGATCCGCGCAAGGTTGAGCGTAAGAAATATGGCCGGCACAAAGCACGTAAGCGCCCGCAGTACTCGAAACGTTAATATAACCCCGTCGTTGGACGGCGGGGCGGTGCTTGAAGCTGCCAGTGGTGAATCCTTTGGTGCCGGGGCGGCGAGGAGCGCGTGACGGCAGCCCCGTGTGGCTCGCGTCGCGGTATATCTGTGGCGCTCATATGGTTTGGGCGGGGCTGGTATAGCGTAGCGGTAACGGTCAGTCGTGGCTGGCCGTGTACAAACCTGCGGCCAGCAGCGAAAACAATATGTTTGCGCTCCACGCGGCCAGCGGTGCCGGCAGGCCACCGGTGCGTCCTGCAGATAACGCTAGTGCTGCCACCACCCAGTAGCCGAAGCCAACTGCCATTCCCGTTCCCAGGCTGTAGCCCATCCCACCGCGGCGTCCTCCGCGTACTGCCAGGGGAAAGCCCACCAAGACGGTGATCAGGCCCGACACCGGCCAGGCCAGTTTGTTGTGGAGGTCAACCATCAGGTCGTCTGCGCCGAGGCCTTTGGCTTTGAGTAAATCCGTCTGCGTTTTGAGTTGTCTAAAGCTGAACTCTGACGGTTTTCGCCGCCGCGCTGCTAGATCTTCGGGCGCTTCCGCCAGGGAGAACTCGCCTTGCTCGAGCGGCCGGCTGCTGATCAGACCGTCGGCTTCCAGTGTCTTTACCGTGCCGGGGGCGGCTTCCCAGCCCTGATCTCTCCATTTGAGCGTGGGTATCTCGATCATGCGGTTGAGATGGAAGGACTTGTCGGCGTCGTAGAGCGTGAGCCCGTAGATGGTGCGTTGGCTGGCGTCGTAATAGTCGATGTTTACGAAGCCGTCGGAGGATTGGAACCACAGCGAGCTTGCATTGAAAATTCCGCGGTACGGTTTGTTCTTGATGACCACATCGTTGACGTAGTTCGACATTGCACTGGCTGGTGGCACCACCGTCTCGTTCCAAAGGAAGGCGAGTACACTGCCGAAAGCAGCCAGAACGATCACTGGGGTTGCCAACTTCCAAGTGCTCACACCGCAAGCGCGAATCGCCATGATTTCACGGTTTCTCGACAGAATCCCAATACTCAGCAGTACCGCGAGCAGTGAGGCGGCAGGGTAGAGTTGGTAGATGACTCCCGGGATCTTGTAGAGGAAATAGGAGAGAATTGCGGAGAACTCTGGATCGTAACGGGCGAAGTCGCGCACCCGGTCGAAGAAATCGATGATGAGGTAGAGGCTGGTGCCGGCCGCGAGGGCGCCTCCCAGAGCGCTCAAGAAGCGTCCGGCCACGTAGCGCCCCAGGATCGTCATCAACGGCCTCCCCGCGCTGTGCCGCCGAGGGCACTTTTGCGTAAAATACTCCAAGCCCGTGGAAATACGGAGGGGTAGAAGAGTTGCTCGCGTGCTGAACGATATAGCATCCACGCGCCGGCCACCGCCATCACTGCATTGGGTATCCATAGGGCCAAGCCCGCCGGTAGTAGAGACTTCGAGGCTGCGGTTATCGAGCCGGTCAAAAGCACGTAGTAGACGAGTATTACGGCTAGGCTTACGCCTAGACTGCGTGTTCTGACAGATCGCGTCGGCCTGAGCCCGAGCGGCAAGCCGACGAAGGCCAGTAGTATGGAGGCTGCTGAGACCGAGAACTTACGGTGGAACTCTATGGTTTCGGCGATAGCCGGATCGCCGGATTCGAGTTTGCGTTTTCGGGCTTGCAGTAGTTGCTGCCAGTCCATCTCTCCGGGTTCTAGGGCGTTGCGGCGAGATGCCGAGGTCTCCTTGTCGATGTCGAGGTTGACCTCCAACGAGCGAAAATCGGTGCGGTCGTAGCTTTCCTGTCCAGCGTGGAAAGAAATACTGGTGCCACGGTGCAACTGTAGATAGACAGTCCTCGACTCCTCATTGCCTACGATCCTTCCGGCTTCGGCGAATACCGTCGTTCTGCGGTAGCTGTCCCTTTCGTCGGCCAGCATTACCCCCTTGAGCAAGCCCGCATCATTGTCGATACGGTCTATGTAGATCACCATCCCGTCGAAATCGTTGTTGAAATAACGCGGGCGCAATGCGGCTGTCGCTTTGGTTTTCGCTATTTCGTAGATGCTTCGCTTGACCTCTCGCTTTCCCCAGGGACGGGCATGTACGGCAAGCAGGAAGGCGGCGATGCTTACCAATCCCGCAAAGATGAACACCGGCCGCAGCATGTGAAAGACATTGATTCCAGAGGCTAGTAAGGCCAACAATTCGCCGTCTGCGGCCATCCTTCCGAAGGCAACGACGACTCCGAGCAACATCGCCATCGGCAGGGTCATTTCCAGGAAAGAGGGGAATATACAGGCGATCAAGCGCAGCACCTGCACGGCCGGCACCCCGCGGCTGAAGACCATGTCCACGAGGTCGATGATGCGCACCACAAAAAGGATGAAGACGAAGATCCCCAGGCCGGCGAGAAAGGCGCTTCCTATCTCGGCCAGAAAGTACCTATAGAGGGTTTTACCCATGCGCGGGCGCATAGTAGACAAGGCCCGGCCTGCTGTAAACGTGCATCGTGCATAGCGTGACGTGACAGTCTTAGCGCAAAGCGAGTCGTTACCAACATAGATGTCGATTTCTAAGAGGAAGAGAAGCCGTATTCCGCAACGCGGGCACGAGTTGCCGGGGCTGAAGCAGCCGCGGCTCGGGGCTGCGGTTGCCAGTGATATGGCAGTGGGTGGGCCCAATGCAGTCGAAGCGGTGTTGGCAAGGGTTCTCGGATCCGGATCGCGGGGCGAAGGGGGCGGCCAAGGCGGTTTTGCGTTGTGCCGCGTGCTGTTGGAAGAGGGGGCCGGTAAGCGTGCACGCGTACTTGCCGAACGTGCCCGGCTGGCTTCGGTGCCGGTTTCGGGCACCGGCAGGGGGGAATGCGACCGTATTGCCGGAGTTCGCTCGCAAGGCATCGCGGCTGAGATCACCTACGGCTATGCCGATTTCGAGTGGGTGTTGAAAGCGGAGACCGGACTTTTGCTGTTTCTCGACGGGATTTCGGATCCGCACAATCTTGGGGCGGTAATTCGTAGCGCCGAAGCGGCCGGTGTGCTGGCGGTCGTGATTCAGGGTAGGCGTGCCGCCCAGGTAAACGCGACGGTAATGCGCGTATCGGCAGGGGCAGCGGCTTTTCTGCCGGTCTGCCGTGTAAGCAATATTTCGCGGGCTGTAACCATGGCCAGGAATGCCGGGTTCTGGGTGGTCGGCCTCGACCACGAATCGCCGCGTATACTGCCTCGTGGAGGCGGTGTAGCCCGCAAGAGCGTGGCTGAGCATGCCGGGGGGAATGTCGTGGCCGCAGGCCCCGCCCCAGTAACCGGCAGCCCAGTAACCGGCAGCCCAGTATCCGGCATTTCGGAAGGCAGCAGCCGGCGGCTTGGTTTGGCTGTGGGCAGTGAAGGCATGGGTTTGGGGCGTCTAGTAGCGGCGGCCTGCGATGAACTCGCCCGGCTGCCGATGCGTGGGCGTGTAGAGTCGCTCAATGCTTCGGTAGCCGCGTCTTTGGCCATCTACCGGATGCTCGACAGCGAGATTTTTGGTACGCAGAGCTAGGCCCCGGTTGACACTTCGCGTAAGGGTTGATAGCGAGTACCGTTTGCATCGGTGTGCGAGCGCAAACTATAGGCGCCGCAAGGCAAAAATGACGCCCGGGCGGCGCTGAAGTCGCGCGTTCCACGGGTCTCCGGCGAGGCCGCCGGTCAGGGAAGAATCTGGACAAGTAAGAGGGTCCGATTAGTGTGGCCGGGTGACCGGTCCGACGGAGTCGAAGGGCGCGGAGACGGCCGGAAAGTGGTCGCGCCTGTTGTAAGTATTTGAGCTGGACGAGTAGAGGTCCGGCCTAGGTTGGCGAACTGGATAAAGTTGGAAGGTCGGCGTGGCTTTGAACGAATTTGCTGCCGATGTAGCTCAACCCGGTAGAGCAACTGATTTGTAATCAGTAGGTTGCCAGTTCAAGTCTGGCCATCGGCTTCATTGTTTTAGGGGTCGATTGCGGAGAGGTACCCGAGTGGCCAAAGGGAGCAGACTGTAAATCTGCCGGCGAATGCCTACGGAGGTTCGAATCCTCCCCTCTCCACCACTGCCGCGCTACTGGGTGGATGGTTGCGGGGCGGAGTCGTAGTAGGTCCGCGATGCAAGGGGTTGAGTTTTAGCAGGCCGTTGGTTTTGCCGCTTACCGTGTGGCGGGAGCGGCGGTTGCAGCGGCTGCGGTTTGTGTCTGCGCAGGCGCAGCAGTTTTGAGAAGAAGCCGGTTCTCATTGATTTGTGCGGGAGTAGCTCAGGTGGCTAGAGCATCAGCCTTCCAAGCTGAGGGTCGCGAGTTCGAATCTCGTCTCCCGCTCTCTTTCGAGGGCGTTTGGCGTTGCGGGCGGGTGCTACGGAGTTTCGTAGGGCCGCTGAGTCCCACGCGGCCGGCTACTGCAGCGGTCAAGGCGGTCAGCCCAGACGGCGGCCGGGCGATGTATGGAAGTGCCCACGTAGCTCAGGCGGTAGAGCGCGTCCTTGGTAAGGACGAGGTCACCGGTTCAAGTCCGGTCGTGGGCTCCACTGGTATTCCTTCTGCGCAGCTAGCGTAGGCAAGAGGAGAGACAGGGATGGCGAAGGAGAAATTTGAGCGAACCAAGCCTCACGTAAACGTGGGGACGATAGGTCACGTAGACCACGGGAAGACGACGCTGACGGCGGCGATCACCTTGGTTCAGGCGCGCAAGATAGG
>JAJRWY010000190.1 GCA_024276575.1 Candidatus Binatota bacterium | reverse complement strand
TGTATTTGAGCCGCGCCTGCACACGCACAACGTCGCGAACGAACATGCTGTGTACGCGTGCGAGCTCGCGAAGCTTCGTGAACTTCGACGGAGCTTTGAACACCGGCTGATCCACCGCTCCGATGCGCAGCTTCTCCGCCAAAGCATACGCATCGACCCGGTCGTTCTTCGCACCGCGAGAGCGTAGCACGCCGGTCACTACGATCTCGTCTACATGACGAGCAAGCATCTCGTAGAGCCACGCGCTTTGCGTCCCCTCTTCGAAGATCAGGTGCCGGCGACGCGGTACACCCTGGATCGCTTCGATCAGTGCTGCTCCGTTGGTCTCCACTGACCGTCTGGATCTCGCTCACCGACGGCAAGCTTGCGAATTGGGATGCTCCCAGGTCGAAGACGAGGAAGCCCGGCCGTCAACGCAAGTACTCGAATCATGCGATCGAGAATCACCGCACTCATCGCTCGCCGAGGGTACTGATACCGCCGAGAAAGGGTGCTCAGCTTGCGCCGGAGTCAGCGACTACGCGACAGCGCAATCGGAACATTCGAGCGCAAGCCCGCGTCGGGAAACGCAGATGGTACATCGATTCAGGTTACAGCAAACGGAGTAAAGTCGCGACGACGACGTCCCATCGCTACAAGGGCATCGTGGGCTCAGCGATGCGAGCGAGAGGGTTGGCGGCACAGCGAGTCGAGGCAAGGATCGGGTGCAAGATCTTGAACACCATGACGGCGCTCGGGATACCTGATGGCGAGATGATCGGATGAGGAGCGTCGAGACCACTCGATCTCTCGACCGGCACCGGAGGACTTGTGCACCAAGGCAACTACACCTCTCTGCTCACTAAGACGAGGGCTCCGCGTGCAGTTCAATTCCAAGAGCCCGAACAACCTTCAGAATCGTCGAAAAGGCTGGATTGCCGTCCGGAGAGAGAGCCTTGTACAGACTTTCTCGTCCAAGACCGGTTTCGCGCGCGATCTCCGTCATCCCGCGAGCGCGGGCAATCGTTCCTAAGGCATTCACCACAACACCAGGATCGCCATCTTCCAATGCCGCCTCAAGGTAGGCCGACATATCCTCGGCGGTCTCCAGATACTCTGCGGAATCGTAGGTTCGTGTCTTTGTTCCTGCCATCGTCAACTCCTAGAGATCGCGTGCCAATTGCTGCGCCGTCTCGATGTCACGACCTTGGGTGCGTTTATTGCCTCCGGCGAGCAGGATGATAAGCTCCTGCCCCCTTCGCTTGAAGTACACGCGGTAGCCGGGGCCGTAGTCGATCCGCAACTCCGAGACGCCCTCCCCCACCGCTTTCACGTCGCCCGACAAGCCAAGCGCCAAACGGTCAATTCGAATCTGCACGCGGACCCTAGCGCGACTATCCCGAAGGCGGCGCAGCCAACTCGCGAACGCATCCGTTTGTCGGATCTTAACTAAGAATCCACTTGTATCCCATCGGATACAGCATAGCAAAACCAACGGCCGAACATACATCGGCGGTCGGCCGGACTGGCATCCCTGTTCCGCAATCGTGGTTCCCTGTTTCGACAGTTCAATTCCCTGTTCGTTCACGAAGGGAATTTCCGAAGAATCACCGGGAAAGACAGGTGGTGATGCGTCACGTAATCGACCATACGGCACGACTGACGATCTCCGGAGGGAATCGATAGCCGTGGTATCTCGACGCGACGTCCTTCATCGGCGCAGTCTGCCAATGGCTCGCTCATGACAGAACCTTTACTGGCCAGTCTCGTTCGGCCGCTGGCAAGTTGACAAAGCCGCGCCGCCTGCTCAGCGCCGGTCTCCGCCGTGTTTTGGAACACTACGACGGATTCGCTACATGGATACCCCGACGCATCGCCGCGTCCAAGAGATCGACATCTGCCGTAGCGACAACGTCGGCTGCGACTGTCACGGCCGCCGCGAGGTGTAGTGCATCGTATCCCCGCAGGCCCTCGGCCTCGGCGAGATCGCCCGCCAGCCCGACAAGTTCTTCCGTGATCTCAATGACGACGAACTGAGCCCAAAGACCCTCTAACTCGACTTTCACCTCCGTCAACTGATCCGTCGTGATGCGGCCGCCACGAACCGCGGCGGCCAACGCAGCCCGCGCCTCAGCGTATTCGATTCGGGCGGCGGCCAAGACATCGGCCAACTGCCAAATCTCGGTTGCGGTCTCTGAGCCGGGTTCGGTGATGAGGAGCTTGAGCAAGACTGACGTGTCTATGTAGACGATCACCGTCGTTGATCAGCCACCAAATCGCCGACGCTGCCGGACGCCGCGATTCGACTCTTTGGACGTCGCCTGCTGGTCGAGCGAGAGGCAGTAACAGCGCCGCTTGCGATCAAGGCAGCAAGCCGGTCCGTTTCAGCAGTCACGGTCACGAGCCTCGCTATCGGGTTACCGTGATCGGTGACAATGATCTCTTCACCTGTCTGCACTCTTGTAAGGTAGCGGCTCAGGTTATTCTTGAGCTCACGAACCCCAACTTGAGTCTTTGATGTAGCTACGTTCATTTCACTATTGTAGCTACACGCGGAGTGGTCGGCAAGTCCTGATCACGCGAGCTTCTCGCGCCCTCTTAATCGACGGCACGCCCTGCTGCCTGACGTCGATCAAGAGCCGGCAAGTTCCAACCAATATAGCGCTCGGTCGCGACGCTGCCCAAGGCTCATCTCATAGTAAAGTGCCTGATCCTCATACTTGTGCTTTTCGGGGAGCGCGGCTATATTATACACATGAAACGCACAAATGTTGTGTTGGATGAGACGATCCTTGCGGAGGCGGTACGGCTTAGCGGAGAGAAGACCTACTCGCGCACGATCGGCCGGGCCCTTGAGGAATTCGTGCGCAGAGCGCAAGCGCGGCGCATACTGGACCTTCAAGGGACAGGCCTGTGGGAGGGGAACCTTGCCGAAATGCGCGGGGATGAGAGCGACGAACTCGCCGACAATGCCGGGCGATGACTCTGGTCGACACCTCCGTCTGGATCGAGGTCTTTCGGCGCGACGGCCTCGATCTCGAGTCGATCCTATCTCTCGATGACGTTGTGACCTGCCTGCCGGTCGTCCAAGAGGTTCTGCAGGGCTTCCGTGAGCAGCGGCCGTACCGCACTGCGCGCGACGCCATGCTTGCCTTGCCGACGGTCGAATCGCCGATAACCTGCGCGGTCTTTCTCGAAGCCGTCGAGTTGCACCGCAACGCGCGGCGTCAGGGCTACACGGTCCGTTCTTCGGTCGACTGCCTCATCGCCGCTTGTGCCCTGCGCCATGACCTCGAGATCATCCATCGAGATCGCGACTTCACTCACCTCGCCCGGGTGTCTCACCTGCATCAGACAATGATCTGAAGCTGGGACTTGCCAAGAACGGCACCTTATGCGTTTCCGTTACACGGCCGAAGTCCGGCCTAATGACCACATCGAGGGGCCGCGTGATACCGCCTAGCGCGCGAGACCGTCTTGACAGTAGCCGCACTGAGAATCACAGTAGAAGTCGCTGGAGTTTCGATCTCACAAAACGAGACAGGCTAATGGAAAGGCCGGTGGGGGCCCCTGGGAAGGCCAATCGGAGGGCCGGTAGGAACGACCCTACGGACGCCAATGGGAGGTCCGGTGGCAGCGTTTGCCCACGCAAGGCCGGACGAGCCCATACGGCCCCGCAGCGGAACACAGGCAAGAAAACGGGAGGCCATCATGCGTGCACGAAGCATTTTACGGGGGGTTCTTCGAAGTATCACCGCGGGCGCTGCCTTGCTCGCCTTCCTCGCTGCACCCCGCCCGGCCTCGGCGCTTGCCTACAGCACCTGGGCTGCCGTTTACGCGGGCGGTGGTGCTGAAGAAATGGAGGGCATCCGGCAAACTACGGACGGGGGATACATCATTACCGGTTCCACCGACTCCTGGGGTGACGTTGCCAACGGCGATGCTTGGGTGGTCAAGCTCGACCCTTACGGCAATATCGACTGGCAAAAGACCTACGGTGGCGCCAACGACGAGACTCTGCTCGATGTGCGGCAGACTTCCGACGGCGGCTACATAACGGTGGGCTGGACGAAATCGTTCGGCGTTGCCAAGACCGACGTCTGGGTCGTGAAACTTACGGCCAACGGCGCCATCGAATGGCAGTACAGCTACGGCGGCTCCGGGCAAGAGCAGGCCTGGTCGGTGGATCTGACCAGCGACGGTGCCTACTTGGTAGCCGGCGGGACCACTTCTTTCGGTGCCGGGCGCTCCGACTACTGGGTGCTCAAGCTCGATACGAGCGGCACCCCGATCTGGCAAAAGACCTACGGCGGTTCCAAGAATGACGGCGGGGCCGGCTCCTACCCGGAATACGTCGTACGTGCCTTCGAAGACGCCGGGGGCCGCTATGTAGTCGCCAGCGAAAGCTATTCCTTCGGCTCGGGTGTCTCCGACATTTGGGTGCTGCAGCTCGACAGCAGCGGCAATATCTTGTGGCAGGCTGCCTACGGCGGCATCGACGAGGACAGTATGTGGACTTTTGCCGAGTCGGCCGGCGGCGGTTACATCGTGCCGGGAAGCACTGTGTCGTTCAGCCCCGATTACAGCGGAGACATGTGGGTGTTACAGCTCGACACCGCCGGCACCATACAATGGCAGAAGGTTTTCGGGGTTCCGGGGCAATGGGACGAAGTGCTCACCGTTGCCCCCACTTCCGACGGCGGCTCCTTGATCGGCGGCTACGTCGAGCAGGGCCAGCAAGACTGGGACCTGTTGCTGCTCAGGCTGGACTCGGCGGGCAATGCCCTGTGGAAGAAGTTCTACGAATACGGTTGGGATTGGCCCAACGCCATGCAAGAGACCGCCAACGGCGGCTTGGTGGTCGCCGGCGTCGCGTGGCCGGTTCCGGCAGATCTCGACCTTTGGGTGCTCAGTCTCGACGCCAATGGCGATATCGGGAACTCCTGCAGCCTCATCAACAACCTCAGCCTTAGCGAAGCGGTCACCAATGCCACTGCGGTATCATCCAACGCGGTGGCACAAAACAGCAATGCTACGCCGCAAGCCACCAATGCCTCGGTGGCCGACAGCAGCGTCACTGCAAACTTCCTGTGCCAGGGGCAATTGGTGGAGGATTGCGCCAACGGTGTGGACGACGATGGGGACAATTTGATCGACTGCAACGATCCCGATTGCACGGGCGATGCCGACGCTGACACTTTCATCGCGGCACCATGCGGACTCGACTGCAACGATAACGACCCTGCGATCAACCCATCGGTAGCCGAGTCGTGCAGCAACGGCGTCGATGACGATTGCGACGGAGCCGCAGACTGTAACGACGTGGATTGCCAGCTCAACATCGACAACGACCTCGACGGCTACTTCGCCCTTCCTTGCGGCAACGACTGCGACGACAGCAACGCCGCCGTCAACCCCGGTGCGGTGGAGATCTGCAGCAACACCATCGATGATGAATGCGACGGAGCCACCGACTGCGACGATCTGGATTGCGCCGAGCTGGCGCTGTGCACCCTACCCGCATCGTATGCCCGCGGTTCGTCCTCGGTAAAGTTCAACTTGAAACGCAGCACCCGCGACCGCGCGACCTTGAAGACCTGTGTAACCCAGAGTTTCTGCAGCGCTTTGGCGGGCATCGCCGGAGATGCCGGACAAACGCTGTCGGCAACCGTGGGAAGTTGCCCCGCCGTGGCGATAGGTGGCGATACGGTGGCGTCAAAACGCTCGGGGAGCTTGTTCAAAGCCAAGGCCGCCTCCGGCCCGGACCCCGCCTATTCGCTCAAAGTCGACTGCCGCAAGCTGAAGTCGATGCTGAAGCTGCACGACATCGATCTCGCCGCCTGCGCGACCAACCCGCTAGCCACGACTTTGTCGGCACCGGCGGTCCGGCAACTGCAGGCATCCGAACAGTTCAATGCGACACTCGACGGAAGCGGGCAGACCAAGCGCTTGCGTTTTACTTCATGGGCATCGTGTACTCCCTAGCGGCACGAAGTCCAGAGTAGATTTCCGGCGTATATT
>JAJRWY010000189.1 GCA_024276575.1 Candidatus Binatota bacterium | reverse complement strand
GCCGGCGAAGGTCGAGGCGGACTTTGGGAATATGAAAAAGCCTGTAAAAAGCATCGACGCTCAGCTACCTGCCTTGGACCGCCGCTTGTCGCGACGGCGCATCACCAAAACGAAGCCAACCAGTGCCGCTACCGTGATGATGCCCCCTAAACGGATGATGTTCAGCACGACGGCTGAATAACGTCCGGTCGAGGGGTCGTAGCGGAAACAGTACAGCAATAGTTTGTCTACCGTTGAGGCTATCTTTTCGTTCGAGGCCTCGATGATTCCCAGTTTCAAGTCTCGCGTGGAGTACTCGATTCCGTAGTAGTAGCGCGCGAGTATGCCCTTAGGCGTCAGCAGCATCAGGGCCACTGAGTGGGCGTACTCGTCGGTGCGCTCGAGATAACGGTAGGAGAATCCCACCGAAGCCGTTAGGTTCTTGATCGATTCTTGGGACCCGGTCAAGAAGTGCCAGCCCCCGGCGGTTTGCGGACGTTTGTAACTGTCGAGGTAGATTTTCTTCTTCGACGCGGCCAGTTCCGGGCCTTCGCCGGGATCGAAGCTCACGACCACCACTTCGAATTCCTTTCCCGGTTCGAAAGTCAGCGGCCGCAGCGCTTTTACCAATCCGTTGAGCACCAGCGTACACAGCATCGGGCATTCGTAGTAGACTAGTGCAAGCACTACCGGGCGTTTGCCGAAATAATCCCCGAGCGCCACGTCGCGGCCTTCTTCGTCGCGAAAGGGCAGAGCCAAGGGAACCTGCTCTCCGAGCCTAGCCTTGATATCCACTCCGCTCAGCGGTTCAGGCGCCACGCTTGCCGCCAGCCCCGCACCGCCCGGCGCAACCGAGGGCGCGCCTCCGGCTCTCAAAGCAGAGGGTGTCAACACGGCCAGCGTCAAAAACGCTGCGCCGGCGAGTATTGGTGAGCGAGTGATCAACGTCCGCCGTGCTCCTGCCGTCCGGCGGCTTGGCCGCTTCCCGTGCCCGTGCCCGCGGGCGCCACACCCTGCGTTGCGGAACCCTGCGCTGCGGTGCCCGCTGCTGCTGCTGCATTAGCACCGTTCGAAGCGGCGGCCTCGTTGCGGGCGCGTTCTCGTTCGGCGGCGGCGTCGTAGGAAGGAAGTCCCTGGGCGGCAAGTGTCTTGATGGCTCTTTCGATGGGGACGTGAACCAATCCTGCTTCTTTATCCACCCAACCGTAAGAGTTCAGCAGTACTTCTTCCTGTTGCTTGAACTCGTGGTAGGAGGCTACCGGGTCGACCAGCAGGCGTGGAGAAGGAGGTTCGGTGCGGGCCTCGGCGGCGGCCAAAGGATTGGGCGCCGGGCTCTGCGAAGCTTCACGGGCCGACAGGAAGGCAAAGAAAACCCACATCAAGGCGCAGAAAACCAGAGTGATCAGTGCCAACCCTATGGAGGCCCAAACGATGGGGCGGAAGCGAAGATCCTTGCCTTCGTAGCTTATCTGACCGTGTCCGCTCATCTCTTGCTCGCTCACGACTCAGCCCCCTCGGCCAGTTCAGGGGCCAGCATGGGATCGCCCAAGGGCAATAGCGTATGTCCTTTGATCTGCTGTACGAACAAAGCGATCCACAGACCACCGAGCGCCGCCATGGCTGAAAAATCTAACCAGTGTAGGGTGAAAACGCCGGGCGAGAACGAAGGCACCACCAGCCAGTAAAGATCCATGTAACGGAACACCAACAAGGCGCAGGCCACCAATGCCAGGCTTCGTGGGTTGCGCTTGACGTCGCGTGAGAGCAGCACCACGAAGGGAAGCACGAAATGAAAAATAATGAGTGCGCTGCCGAAATGCTCCCAGCCGCCGCTCAAGCGGCTGATGTACCACGGGGTCTCTTCGGGGAGGTTGCCCGACCAGATGATCAGATACTGTGACAATGCGAAGTAGGCCCAGACCATGATGAAGGCCAGCATCAGCTTGCCGAGATCGTGGAAGCGGTCCGCGCACATAATGCGTTCGAAAGGTGCCCGCCCCGCGAACGAAGAGGCTACCACCACCATAAAAGCCATGGCGGTCAGCACCTGTCCGGCCACGAAGATCAGCCCGTAGATATGCGAGAACCAGTGGACGTCGATCGACATGACCCAATCGATGGCGGCGAAGGTCATGGTGCCGGCATAAAGAATTGTGCCGCCACGCCCGAGAAACTCCAGGCGCTTATTGACCGCGGGGCCACCGCCCTCTTCTTGAGCTGCGGACCAACGTGAGGCCAGCGTCGCCAGGGTGATCCATACCAGGAAGTACACCGCGGCGCGTACCGTGAAGAAGGTGCTGTTGAGGTAGAGGCTCTTGTGGGCGATGACCGGATCGTGAGCCACCGCATCGGCATGGCTCCATTCGTACAACTCATGCATGCCGAACAGCAGCGGTACGAAGGCCAGGGCCAGCATCGGAAGTGTGCGTGAGCCGGCTTCCAGAAATTTGCGCAGTATCGAGCCCCAGCGTCCGCCGACCACATGGTGGAGCAGCAGGATGCCCAAGCTCCCCAATCCTAGAGCCAGACAGTAAAGGTAGGCCACCAGATAAGAACGAAAGAACTGGACCGGGTTCGACATCGCCCCGAAAGCGGTCAGTCCTGCCGCGACGATACCGACGATCAACGCAATACGCTGTACGCTGTGGAGGTGATGGCCGGCGGGTAGCATGAAGGCCGAGCGGTCGAGTTTAGCCTTAGCCATGGGAGGCCTCCCCGGACTCGCCGTGTCCCGCGTTGTTCCCGTGTCCGCCATGGCCCGCTTTGGGCTCACGTACGTCGCCTTTGCCTATTTTGCTCTTTTCCGAACTATCCAAACTCGAGACCTGGGTGCTGCGGCTCAACTGCAGAGCGCGAATGTAGGCGGTGATAGCCCAGCGGTCGCGCAGCGGAACTTGCGCCGCGTAAGACGGCATCACTCCGAAGCCGTTGGTGATTACATGAAAAAAGTACCCGGGCGCGGCTTCTTTGAGCCTCTGGTCGTGGAAAGAGGGGGGCTGCGGGTAGCCGCGCCGCACTATCATCCCGTCTCCGAGCCCCGTACGCGCGTGGCAAGGCGAGCAGTAGATATTGTAACGCTCTTGGCCCCGGCGGATAACCGCTTCGTCGATTTCGAAGGGGAAAACCTTCACGAATCGTCCGTCTCTTCTCGCCTGCAGCAAAAGTGGGCTTTCCCCGAAAGCGCTGCGCGAGACGGTATTCTCCACCGCCGGACGGGCTGCGCGATGGTCGTCGAAGAAGACACTGTATTCCAGTGGCTCGTAGCGCGGCGCATCGTGCATGTCTTGGCGACATGCCGACGCCAGCAACACGGCTACAATCAGTAGTGCAAAGCGTAGGGCGCGCATCTAGTTCTAGTGCTCCACGTCCGAGATTACCCGAGGCTCGAGCTTGGTGAGGAAGCTCCACGTCTTGTCGTAGTCGAACTCCGGATCCACGGCTTCGATCAACAGAAAGAAGCGATCCTTGGAGGCAACCGCGAAGCGGCTGACGTTGAACACCGGGTGGTAAAGCTGCGGCAGGCCGTTTAGGGCGAGCATCCCGAGCACCGCCGAGAAAGCCGCGAACAACACTGTCGTTTCAAAAGTAATGGGTATAAATGCCGGCCAACTGTGGAAAGGGCGCCCGCCGACGTTGATGGGGTAGTCGATGACCGAGGTCCAGTAGGCCAACCCGTAACCCGCGCATGCGCCGACGATGCCGCCGATCAAGACGATCAATGGCAGGCGGCTTTTGTGAAGCCCCAAGGCCTCGAACAGTTCTTCGAGCGGCAAGGGGCTGTAGGCGTCGATCTTGGTGAAGCCGGCTTTGCGCGCCGCGCGTGTCGCCGTGACAAGCTCTCCCGCGCTGGAGAACTCCGCCAACAGTCCGTAGATGGGCTGCTCGTTGCTGTTCTCACTCATAGCAGGTCCTCCCGCACTTCGGCCTCGGGGACCATGGTTTTCATCTCAAAGATCGAGATCATCGGCAGGAAGCGTATGAACAGGAACAGTAGCGATACGAAGAAGCCGAGAGTGCCTATAAAGAGGCTCCAATCCCACACGGTGCCCGCGTACATGGCCCATGAAGAGGGCAAGAAATCGCGGTGGAGGCTGGTGGCGACAATGATGAAGCGCTCCAACCACATGCCCACGTTCACGAACATCGCGACGATGAAAAGTCCGATCGGTGTGGCTCGGACTTTTTCGAACCACAGCGCCTGTATAGACAGTATGTTGCAGGTGATCAGCAGCCAGTAAACCGGAGCGTAGGGGCCGGTCATACGGTTGCTCATCATGAAAGTCTCGTAGGGGTTGGCGCTGTACCAGGCCATGAAGGCCTCGGTGAGGTAGCCGTAACCCACGATCAAACCGGTGGCCAGCATTACCCGCGCCATGTAGTCAAGGTGCTGGGCAGTGACGAAATCTTGTAGTTCGTAGACCCGGCGCAGGGGGATGGCGATGGTCAACACCATTGCAAAACCCGCGAACACCGCTCCCGCCACGAAGTAGGGCGGGAAGATAGTCGCGTGCCAGCCCGGGGTGATGCTGACTGCGAAATCGAAGCTTACGATCGTGTGCACTGAAACCACCAGCGGTGTAGACAGGCCGGCCAGCAGCAAGTAGGCGGTTTCATAGCGGTGCCAGTGGCGCACCGAGCCGCGCCAGCCCAGCGACAAGACGCCGTAAATGCGCTTGGGGATGATCTTGACGGTGCGGTCGCGCAAGGTAGCCATGTCGGGGATCAAGCCGACGTACCAGAACAGCAGCGACACCGAAGCGTAGGTCGAGACGGCAAAAACGTCCCAAATCAAGGGGCTGCGAAAGTTCGGCCACAGGCCCATGGTGTTGGGGTAGGGAAACAGCCAGTAGGCCAGCCACGGCCGCCCGGTGTGAATGACCGGGAAGATTCCCGCACAGGCTACCGCAAACAAGGTCATCGCTTCAGCGAAGCGATTGATCGAGGTTCGCCACTCCTGTCTGAGCAGCAACAGGATGGCCGAGATCAAAGTGCCGGCGTGTCCTATGCCGATCCACCATACGAAGTTGATGATCGCAAAGCCCCAGCCTACCGGGATGTTGACGCCCCAGATGCCGGTCCCACGCGCGAACAGATAAATCAGCGAGACCAGCATCATGTTGGTCAGCACGAAACCGATTCCGAAGCCGATCCACCAGCCCCGCGGTGCGCCTTCGCGCAACACGATCGAGGAGATTTTGTCGGTGACCGAGTTGAAACTGTGGCCGGGGCCGATCATGGCATTGGGTTCTTGGGGGCCCGGGGCGCTGTGCTTGTCCATCAGGAATGCCCCCCAGCAGCCCGCGAACTCCCGCCGTCTTCTGCGGCCAGCTCGGGGTTCGGGTTTTTCAGTCCGGCCAGGTAGGTGGTACGCGGTTTTACGCCCAACTCGCCGAGTAGTGCATAGTTGCGCTCGTTGGCCTTGAGTTTTGCGACTTTGCTTTCAGGATCGTTGATGTCGCCGAAGGAGATGGCCTGGGCGGGACAGGCGGCCTGGCAAGCAGTCTGCAATTCTCCGTCCCGTATGCTGCGGTCCTCGCGTTTGGCTTCTATTCTCTTCAAGTTGATGCGTTGCACGCAGTAACTGCACTTTTCCATCACCCCGCGGCTGCGGATGGTTACATCCGGGTTGCGTTGCAACTTGCTGACTTCGGTGTCGAAGTCCGAGTATAGAAAGAAGTTGAAACGCCTGACCTTGTAGGGGCAGTTGTTCGAGCAATAACGGGTGCCTACGCAACGGTTGTAAACCATTTCGTTGATGCCCTCGTCGCTGTGTACGGTGGCGTTGACCGGGCAGACCAACTCGCAAGGCGCCCTTTCGCAGTGCTGGCAGTTGACCGGCTGGTGAAGTACCGAGGGCTCGTCGATGTCGCCTTCGAAATAACGGTCGATTCGTATCCACGACATTTCACGGCCCTTGGCGACTTCTTCCTTGCCGACCACCGCGATGTTGTTCTCGGCCTGGCAAGCCACCGAGCAGGCGTTGCAGCCGGTGCAGGCCGCCAAGTCTATGGTCATGCCCCAGGCGTAGCCCTCGTAGGGATGGTCGGGGAACATCGACGCTTCCGGGTCCAGTCCGTGGTCGTCGCCGGTGGCGAAGCCGGGATTGTCTCGGTATTCGAACAGGGTTGCCGAACGCACCAACTCGCGCCCTTCCATGCTGTGATGGTGCTGCGTGCAAGCCAGGGGGTACTTTTCTCCAGTTTCTCCGAGCTTGAGTTCCGTCCGCGTCCACATCGCGTCGTTGCTACGCAGCTTGTAGGCATTGAAGCCCAGGCCGTTACCGATTTTGCCGGCGCGGCTACGTCCGTATCCGAGGTGCACCGCCACCGTATCCTTGGCCTGCCCGGGAACTATCCATACCGGGGCGTTGACACTTTGCGTGTCCACGCTCAGGGTTATCACGTCTTCGTTTTCCAAACCCAGCGATTCCGCCGTGGCCGGGCTGATCAGCGCGGCATTGTCCCACGTGAGCTTGGTGATTGGCTTAGGAGTTTCCTGCAGCCACCCGTTGTTGGCGAAACTGCCGTCACCGACGTGAGGATCGGCCCGGAAGATCAACTCCAGCCCGCGGCCGGCGCCGGAAGCACCTTTACTTGCCGCCTTGCTCAGCTCCGCCGCCCATCTCTGCCCGGGGATGGGCGGCGCCGCCGCTTTCGTGCTGATTCCGACTGCGGCCGAATCGATGATCCCGTCGTGGATGCTCTGTTTCCAGAAACTTTCGAAGTCCGGGCCGCTATAGCGCTTGCGCCAGTGATCCCGGACCAAGTCATATCCGCTCATCCCCACCCGGTCGTTGATCAAAGCGAGCAACTCGAGGCTGCTCTTGGAGTCGTAGAGCGGGGCGATCAACGGTTGCACTACCGATACGCTACCGTCGTAGGCAAGCGCGTCGCCCCAGGCCTCCAGGTAATGGGCTTCCGGAACGTGCCACAGGCACAGCTCGGAAGTTTCGTTGTTGTAAAGTGAGAGATGCAGGCTGAAAGAAACCTTGGCCAGTGCCTCCGCGAAACCGAGGTCGGCCGGGGTATCATAGACCGGGTTGCCGCCGAGAATTACCAGGGTTTGAACTGATCCGGCCTTCATGGCCGAGACCAAGGCCGCCAGATTCTTGCTCTGCGAGCCTTGGGGGGCCGGGGTGGGGTCGGCGAAAAGGACGGTCTTGCCCAGGTTCCCCAGCATTTCGTTGATTGCCAGACAGGCCGCATGGACCGCGGGGTCTTGAGTCTCTCCTGCGAGTACGATCGAGGCACCGGCATTGGCCCGGAGGTCACGGGCAAGCGCCGATATCCACCGCGCATGGGTCGGGAGGGCCGAACGCGAGGCTACCGGTAGACCCAACTCCGCCGCCAACGATTGAATGAAAACTGGCAAATGCGAGCTTTTCAGCGCTAGCCTGTGGTCGGCCATGGCACCGGTGTTGCTGGGCAGGGCTTCCACTACGTACAGCCGGTTCATCTCGTCGTGGCTGCTCTCTACGCGCCGCGCCGCCGAGAAATCACGCGTGTAGCGTACCGACCCGGGGCCCGCAGACAGAAAGTCCGACTCCAGCGACAACACCACCTTGGCCTTGGAAAAATCGTAGTGGACGCGCCGGTAGTCTCCGAACGCCAGCTTTACGCCTTCACGTTCATGGTCGTGCCCGGCCGGCTCATAGACGGTCCAGGCCGCTTTCGGCATGTCGTTCAGAACTTGTTCGATTTCCGCAAGCAGCGTTGGTGAGCAGACGCTTCTGCTCAGTATGTGCAGTCCTTCGCCCTTGGATTCCTTGTGTGAATCCGCGACCTTACGCAGTTCCGCGCTGAAATTCTCCCAGGTCCGGATTTCACCTGCACGGGTTATGATCTGGGAGCGGTCGGGGTCGTAGAGGTCGAGGATGGAAGCCTGAGCCAGTGCGTTGCTGGAGCCGAGGCTGCCGGGATGGTCGGGGTTGCCCTCTATCTTGGTAGGCCGTCCGGTGTGGCTTTCGACCAACACTCCTTGCGCAGCCCCCGCCAAGGGGTAGGCCGAGGCGAAGAACAAGGGCTCTCCCGGCACGATCTCTTCCGGGGCCTTTACATAGGGTAGTATTTTCTCCACCGGCTGGCGTGTGCATGCGCTGACCCCCGCCAGGGCCAGCGAGGCGCCCATCAACTGCAGGAAACGACGCCGGTCCACAGATCCCACTAAGGTCTCGGCTTCACTGGGAAATTCCGAATTGAGGAAAGTCCGGAAATCGTCGCTGTCGGCCAGCTCGTCGAGACTTCGCCAGTAGCTCTTGCCGTTGCCGGCTTCCAGGCGCTCGCGTAGCCGGCGGCGGATCGCGGTCATATCGACTTGATGTGCTTCGGTAGGTGTGGGCATGGCTCCAGCGGCTCTAGCGGTGACAGACCGAACAGTCGTCTCGGCTCTCGATGTTGTAGGCTTTTACGAGACGGGCGCCGAGTTCCTCTTGGTTTTCGGCTTTCCACGCCATGTTGAAGACTTCCTCTCGCGGCCGCACGGCGGCTGCCGGGTTGCGGTGGCAGTTCAGGCACCACTCCATTTGCAGCGGCGACTGCTGCCAAGTCAGATTCATCTGGTCCACGCGCCCGTGGCAGCTTACGCAGCCGATACCCTTGTGGATGTGGATGCTGTGGTTGAAGTAAACGAAATCCGGAAGGTCGTGCACGCGGACCCATTCCAGCGAACGGTTGCTGGCGAAACTGGCTCTTACCGGCTCGAGCATGGGGCTGTCTTTCCAGATCTGCGAATGACAGTTCATGCAGGTCTGAGTCGGCGGAATCCCCGCGAATGCCGACGTTTCTACCGAGGTGTGGCAATAGCGGCAGTCGATGCCGAGTTCGGCATTGTGGTGTTTATGGCTGAACGGCACCGGTTGTTCGCGGGCGACCTTGGTTCGGGTCATGTACTGCGAGCGATTGAACTCATTGAGAGACCACACCGCTAGCGCCAGAAAGAAGGCGCCGCCGAAGACAGCCAACTTCGCTATTGTGTTGGCGGCAGGCTTAAAGACTTGGGCCATAAGCGGCGGAGATTAGCGAAACGTGCCGATAAGGCAAAACGCGAAAAGTTATCAATGATGCCCCCGCTACCCCACCGGCACCGCTGCGGCGTGTGGGGATGCAGAAAATAAGGTATACCCGCGGTGTTTATTAGGACTGACCGGGTTTCGTCAAGCGGTGGGGCCGAGTAGGGGGGATCTTTGTGCAAGAAAGCTCCGGAACCGGGTTTTGCTGGGTCCCGCCGCGGATTGTTTAGTAGCACCGGCTGGAGGCGCGTTGGGCCTGGTGCTGGGAGACGCGACGAGTAGCTCTTGACGGATTCTTTTCGTGGATTGTTTGGCCGTGGAGCTTGGGGGTCTCGACAGGCGGGCCGGGCCGGGACAGGATTGACGGCAAGTGTCGTTTCTCGATCCCCAGGTACGAAGCGGCACTGAGTAGTGCACTGGCCGTTGCTCTGGTTGCCGCTTTGGCCGCTGCTTTGGCTGGGTCACTGCCCGGGTCGAAGCGGCCGCCGCCGGGAGATCAGGAGCCGGAAGTTTAAATTTGGAGCTTTCTATACGGCTATACGGAACTTTGGATGCGGAAGTTCCGGACTGGGAGTTCCTTGGCGGACGTTTGGAGCCGCAACGATGCGTATAGAGTTATAGAGTACATAGAGAGTGGCCGGAGTATAGTAACGGAGTTTCGAATATGCCTTATCCTTTTTTGATCGTGGTCTCATCTTTCCGGCTGTTGCCCGGGCGTCTCCGGCCAGTGATTGCCCACCGAGCAGCCGCGGGGCGGCCGGTGGCTGTTGTGCTTGCGTCGGTGGCCGGTATCGTTGCGGCGCTGGCTTCACCGCAGTGGCTTTACGCCGCTACGCTCGCCGTTCCGGCTCAGTATACGAGCATACAGGCGGCTTTGAACGCTGCCGGTCCCGGCGACGTGGTGGAGGTTTCCAACGGAACCTATAACGAGAAGATAGTGTTCGTGTCTTCGGGTTTGCCCGGGCAACCCATCGTGCTGAGTGCCAAGAGCGGACACAGCCCGGTGATCGACGGCAGCAACGTCGCCGGTTCCGATATCGTGCTGATCGACAACCGGAGCTATGTGCAGATACGCGGCTTCGAAATCGTCAATAATCTTGGAGTGAACGACGGCTCGGGCGTGCGGGTAACCGGCAGCGGCAGCGGCATCGAAATACGCGACAACCGGATTCATGAAATTCGCGGCCGCAATGCGATGGGAATTACCGTCTATGGAACCGGCGATCCGGTGCCAGTGAGTTCGCTGGTCATCGACAACAACGAGATCTTCGACTGTGATCCGCGCCCTTCCGAGGCGCTGGTCCTCAACGGCAACGTCGACGGCTTCGTGGTCAGCAACAACTATGTCCACGATGTCAACAATATCGCCATCGACTTCATCGGCGGCGAAACCAGCATACAGCCGAACTCCAGCCTAGTTGCGCGCAACGGAATTTGTAGCGGCAACCTCGTGGAGCGTTGTGGCAGCGGTTTTTCGGGCGGGATTTACGTGGACGGTGGCCGCGACATCGTCATCGAGAACAACTCGGTCACAGCTTGCGACTTGGGCATCGAAGTGGGGGCCGAGAATGCGGGCATCGTTGCCCAGAATGTTACGGTTCGAAACAACGTGCTGTTCGACAACCGTGCCGCCGGCATAGTTTTCGGCGGTTACAGCGCCTCGGTCGGACGCGCCGACAACAACACTTTCCGCGGCAACACTCTGTATCGAAACGACCGTGATTTTGAAGGCTTCGGCGAGATATGGGTGCAGTATGGGGACGGCAACACGGTGGCGAACAACCTCGTCTATGCCAACTCGCAAAACGTTTTCGTGGCTTCCTTCAATGCGAGCAGCGGGAATGTTTTTAACTACAACTTGTACTATGCGGATGCCGGTGCAGGGGCGGCCGAGTTCTCGTTGAACAACCAAAGCTATAGCGGCTTCGCCTCCTGGCAGGCCTCTGGCCAGGATGGTGCCTCGCTGTTCGCGGACCCGTTGTTCCTCGACGCCGCAGCCACCGACTTTCACATCAGTGCGGCTTCCCCTGCCGTAGACGCCGGCGATCCCGCTTACACCCCCGCCCTTACGGAACTCGATCTTGACCTGTCGACCCGGCTATCCGGGGCCGCTGTCGATATCGGCGCGGATGAAGTGACTTGCGGGGACAACGTCGTCGATCCCGGAGAAGAGTGTGACGACGGAAACACGACAAACGGTGACGGTTGCGACAACAACTGCACTTTCAGTGCTTGCGGTAACGGCATTGTCGCGGGTGCCGAGCAATGCGACGACGGCAATCTTGCCGGTGGTGACTGTTGCGACGCTAGCTGTGCGTTCGAAGCTGCGGGGTCCGCTTGCAGCGACGGTGAACCTTGCACCCTGCTCGACCAATGCGACGGCGCCGGAACTTGTTTGGCCGACGCCTCGCCGGATCCGGCTTGCCTGCAACCGCTGGCTGCGGGCAAGTCGTCTCTGAAGCTCAAGGACAAAGGCAGCCGTGATCTTCTCTTGTGGAAGTGGGGCAAGGGCCCGGATGTTGCGCTTCCGGCCTTGGCCCAGCCTACTGTGAGCGACGACTATGTGCTGTGCATCTACAAGAACTCCGGGGGCGTATCGACGCTGCTGTCGAGCACTACCGCTCCGGCCGGGGCTTCCTGGAGCGATCTTGGCGCGAAGGGGTTCAAGTACAAGGACTCCACGCGGACGCCCGACGGCTTGAAGACCGTGGGGGCGAGGCCGGGCAGTGGCGGGAAGGCCCGTTTCAAGGTAAAGGGCGGGCGCGAGAACCTCTCTATTACGGGACTCGGGTTCGCAGCGGGCGATTTCCTGACCGCCCAGTTGCACGCCGGTTCGGCCGCATGTTTCGGGGGGGTTTACAGTTCCCCCTTCAAGAAGAATGACGGCTCTCAGTTAAAGGACGGCAGCGATTGAGCACTACCGCACAGTAGCCGACATCGCCGCAGACGCCAGGCCGGACAGGGTTGGAGCTACTCTCGTTCGCGGGGATACCGCCGTGAGCGTGCGTGAGGGCGGCCCGCCTTGGGGCCCGGCGTTGACCTTTGCTTGCCGAACACTGTAAATCTTAGAAGGTGAGCACTGCAGAGTCTTCGTACCGAATCGTGCGCCGGCGGGCGCTTGCGGCGGCAGCCCGAGGCACGGCGTTGGCGGGCGTCGCCGCTCTAGCCTTGGTGGCCGGATGCTCGGCTTTCAATCCACCGGGGAGCGAAGCGCCCGAGATTGCCGATGACTCGGTTTATCTTTCCGCGGTTCCAGCCAAGCAACGCACGGTGATGTCCAAGAGTTACCAGACCGGCGAGCGCTATTCCGTAGGTGTAGGGCAGCCAATGATCGGGGTTAAGAACTACACAGTTTCTGAACGCGTTGCGCGAGCTATCAGCCTGCAGGACTTCGAACAGCCTTGCCCGGGCAGTTTCGGTGCGGATACGAAGCCGTGCAGCGGTGAGCCCTTGGGGCTCCTGCACGGAAGCTTGGGCCAGAGTTTCAACGTGGCGGGCTCGATTACGGAGAACGGTTTCATCTACTACTTGGTCGAGTTTCCCACAGACGGTGGCACCGCTTATCTGCTTGCCGACGCTGACGGTTACCTGCGGCCTCAGGATTACGTGGCTTGGCGTGAGAAGGATGAGTCGCGGCTCAGCCGCCGGGGACTGCCATTGGATTTGGTCGAGACCAAGGTGCGGCTGGAGCCCTCGGGAGCGCTGTTCGGCTATGAGACCGACGAGACGATGGTTGCCGGCGGTGCCGACTACCTTAACTACGAGTTGCTCTACAACGGCATAGGCTACGATCAGCGAGGCCCTAACTTCAACCTCATTTACCGGGAGTACCGTCGCGACGGCGGCCAGGTCCCGGCCTATGAGCAGAACTTGGTTTTTCAGGCAAGCCAGGCGATCTTCGACATGCTCGGCATGCGTATACAGGTGCACGAGGTGAGCGATGACGCCGTGAGTTTTACCGTGCTCGAAGACTCGTTGCCGGCCGGCTGAGAACAGGGGCCCGGCTCATCCCGCGCATGCCGCCCGGCATGTCTTTGTTTTGGTTTACTGCTACTAGATCGCTATGGCCAAGACCCGAAGCAGCGACGAATCTCATATCAAACTTGAAGCTGTCATCGACGCGGTAGCCGAAAGTTACGAAAGCGGACGCGAAATAGACAGCCTCGAGAGTGCGGCTCTACCCAGCGAGCGCAAGGTCGTCGAAGCGCTCATTCATCTCAATCACGTCATCTACATGGGCTTCTACTCCACGCGGGAGTTGAGCCAGACCAACCTGCGCCAGCACATCGGCGACCATGCCTATCAGGCCTTCGAGTTGCTGGTCGAGCAGATTTCCCGTGCGGTCGTATACCGGCGGCT
Organism: Candidatus Binatota bacterium; assembly: GCA_024276575.1. GTDB lineage: Bacteria > Desulfobacterota > Binatia > UBA1149 > CAITLU01 > JAJRWY01. The sequence goes on along the minus strand of JAJRWY010000189.1, from coordinate 28,294 downwards.
GCGCGGGGGGGAACCCTCGCGGGCCGACGTGTCGTGGTCGGAGCGGGCGGTTCTCGATGTGTTTGGCCGCCTTCCGGAGTTGCGCGGACGGCTTTCTCTTGATGTCAAGGCGGCTTTCGACGGCGATCCCGCAGCCGAGAGTTTCGAAGAGATCATCTTCAGCTACCCGGCGCTCGATGCGATTACTGCCTACCGGGTGGCCCACGAGTTTTACCAACGCCATGTTCCTTTGATACCGCGGATCATGAGCGAGCACGCCCACAGTTGCACCGGGATCGACATCAATCCCGGTGCGGTGATCGGCAAGAGTTTATTTATCGATCATGGGACCGGGGTGGTGATCGGCGAGACCGCAGATATCGGCGATAATGTGAAGCTGTACCAGGGGGTGACTTTGGGGGCGTTGTCGATTCCGCAAGACGACAGCGGGGCGGTGACGAGGGAGAAAAAGGAGAGGCCCGCCAAGCGCCATCCGACCATCGAGGACGATGTGACCATTTATGCAGGCGCAACCATACTCGGCGGCTCTACCGTGATCGGGGAAGGATCGGTTATCGGCGGTAATGTGTGGCTCACTTCATCGGTGCCGCCGGGCTCCAAGATTACCTATGCTCCCTCCAATGGGGCGTAAACGTAAGCCGGCGGCCGCGGCGGCGAATTCGACGGCGCCGCGGGGCGCCGCTGCAACTTAAGACGGGGATTCATCCATGCTTTCAGCCTACGACGATTATCCTATTCACCAATCTCCCTATCCGATCGGCAGGGTCGGAACCTCAGACCGTAACTTCTACGATCGCTATTATTTCAACGTGCATGACGTCGAGTGCGGGGTGTTCTTGGCTTTTGGGCTTGCCGTCTACCCCAACCTCGGCTTGATGGACGCCTTTGCTTGCGGGGTACGCGGAAGTAAACACTACATCGTGCGGGCTTCGCGAAAACTCGACAACGACCGCCACCTGACCCGTGTCGGCCCTTTGTCGATCGAGGTTATCGAAGGTCTGTCGAAGTTGCGCATCATCTGCGAAGAAAGCGAGTACGACCTCGCTTTCGATCTTACCTTCGATGCCTGGTCGGCGGCATACGAGGAACCGCATTTCTTGTTTCGCAATCCGCTGGGCCGCTACACCATGGACTACACCCGGCTTACGCAGATCGGGAGGATGAGCGGACACCTGCGTGTTGCGGCGGAGGAATTTACCGTCGACCCCGGCGCTTGGCGATCGGTTCGTGACCGTTCCTGGGGCGTGCGCCCGGTCGGGGACCCCGAACCCGAAGGGGCCCTGGTCGAGCATCCCGAACGCATAGATTTCTTCTGGAACTGGTCTCCGGTGCATTACCGCGACTTTGCGACGCTCTACACCGTAAGCGAGTACCCGGACGGGCAGCGCTGGCACCAATCCGGTGTGTTGATCAAACCGGATGCCGGTTTTCGCCATGCCGTAGGTATGGAACACGATATCCGCTTCGAGCCGGGGACCCGCCGTTTTGCCGGAGCCACCGTTACCTTGGATCTTGGGCAAGGCGAGAAGGTCGTAAGCGACTATGAGCCGCACTTGAAATTTCTGATGCCGGCGCTCGGCTATCGCGGTCCCTGGGCGCAGGGCCAGTACAAGGGGCGCTTGGTGGTCGAAGGCGATGTGTGGGACGCTGCGGACGAGGAAACCGCCATCATCCACGGCTGGCTTACCGAGACGCTGTGCGACGTAAAAACCCTCATAGTCGGTGGGCCGGACAGCGGCGAGTACAGCGGCCAGGGAATCTTCGAATTGGCAGTGATTGGCCCGCATCAGCGTTATGGTTTTACCGACGCTTTCGACGGTTGGGTCCCTCCGGCGTAACGACAGCTACACCCCCTGACGGGTGGGTTCAAATCTTGCCGCGGCGCGTAATCGCGTTTGATCCGGCATCGTTCTTGAACAAACATCGGTTCGTCACGAGCATCGGCCGCTGTGGGGTGCGCCGAAGCCGCGAGACCACGCCGTGATCCGGTCCGGCGGCCGGAAAACCATCGCGAGCGTCGAGAGTTCAGGAGGGTACAGAGGCGATGTCCGAAGCAGCCATAAACTTTTTCAAGACTGATCTTCGCTCCATAGAGTTCACGCTCTACGAGCATATGAAGGTTCAGGAACTGTTCGAACACGAATACTATTCGCATCTTTCGCGGGCTGAGTGCGACGAGGTGATCCGCCAATGCGTGCGTTTCTGCAACGAGGAAATCGGACCTTTGAACGGTGTTGGCGATCGCCGTGGCTGTAAGCTCGAGGACGGGCAGGTCACTACACCCCCGGGTTACAAGGAAGCCTGGCACAAGCTCTACGAACTCGGCTTGCCGAACTTTGCCACTCCGATGGAGCACGGCGGTTTCCAAGGCCCTAGCAGTGTAGGCTTGATCCTCTCGGAGATGCAGGGCGCCGCCAACATGTCCTTCAGTATGTATCCGGGCTTGACTCTGGGCGCGGCGGAATTGATCGCCGAGTTTGCACTGGAGAAGGACCGCGAGAAGTTTCTGGCGCCGATGATGGATGGCCGTTTCGCGGGCACCATGTGTCTTTCCGAGCCGCAAGCCGGCTCCGATGTGGGCGAGATAACGACCAAGGCCGTCAAGATTGACGGCAACCGCTACAAAATCACCGGCACCAAGTGCTGGATCTCCGGCGGCGACCAGGACATGAGCGACAACATCGTTCACATGGTGCTTGCCCGTGTGGAAGGCGCGCCCAAAGGCACCGGCGGAATCTCACTGTTCATCGTTCCCAAATACCGGGTCAACGACGACGGCAGCGTGGGTGAGCCCAACGACGTGACGACTTCGGCCATCGAGCACAAGCTCGGCATCAAGTCCTCGACTACGGCGGTGCTCAACTTCGGCGACAACGACGCTTGTGAGGGCTTTCTCTGCGGCGAGCAGGAGAACGTCGGCATGAAGCAAATGTTCTTGATGATGAACGGCGCGCGTATAGCGGTGGGAGTTCAAGGCCTCTCGATAGCCGGCACCGCTTTTTTGAATGCGCTGGCCTATGCTCGCGAGCGCAAGCAGGGATCTTCGGTGAAGTCTTTCAAGGATCCCAACGCTCCCCGCGTGGCGATTATCGAACACTCCGATGTGCGGCGCATGTTGATGGAGATGAAGTGCAAGGTCGAAGGTATGAGGGCTTTGTGCGTCAAACTCGGCCTGCATCAAGATTGGTCGCGCGCTTACAAGGACAGCGATCCCGACCAAGCCGCCTACCACAAAGGCCAGGTGGATCTGCTCACGCCGATCGTCAAGTCCTATTGCTCGGATCAAAGTTTCCGTGTCGCCGAACTTGCCGTGCAAACATACGGCGGAGCGGGTTACGTGTGCGACAATCCGGTGGAGCAATACCTGCGCGATGCGAAGATCTTCTCGATTTACGAAGGGACCAACCACATCCAGGCTCTTGATCTGGTAGTGCGCAAGTTGCGCGGGCGCCAGGGCCGCGATCTGGCGGACTTCTCCGGTGAACTCACCAAGTTTGTCACCGACAACGCCAACGATCCGGCGGTCGGCGCCGAGGTTCGGGCGCTTGGAGACGCGGCGCAAGCGCTTCAGGATGCGGGCGCCAAGATCATCGAGTTCATGATGACCTCGAAACTCGACCAACTTACGCTTTGCGCCAATCTGTTTCTTGAAGCGATGGCGGAGGTGGCGATCGGGCACCTGCTCCTGGAAGCTGCCATCATCGGCGAAGAGGGACGGACGCAAAGCGAGGACCAGACCCAGGAGGACTTCGACTTCTACGCGGGCCGTGTGATGTCGGGCAAGTACTTTGCGAATTTCGTCTTACCGAACGTGATCGCGAATTGCTCGGCCATACAGTCGGCCGACCGCAGCGCCGTAGATATTCCCGACGCCGGTTTTTCGACGGTTTGGTAGGAGCAGAATTGGGACGAGTAACGAAACGTTCGTTGTTCGTAGCAGAACTTCGCAGGACTAGACCGCATTACTCGTGAAAGCTTGCCGCGAGAATCGCAAGCGCTCGTGAGTCCGGTCCCGGCCCAGGACTCCCGGCCCTCGCGTAGTGACACTAGGTCGAGGGCCGGGAGCCCTCGAGCCAGCGCAGCGGGCGGCCGGGCACGGGCCGGGATTGCGGGAGATTGAGGCTCGTAGCAGAGCTGTCATGAATAATGCGGGCGGGTCCGGGCTAGGTGGAGCATTGAATCTTGGGAAGAGACCGACTCGAAGACGTAATTGAAATCCTTGATCTCGAAGAACTCGAAGTAAACATTTTTCGCGGAGTCAGTCTGCAGGAGCGGCGCAAGCGTGTGTTCGGCGGACAGGTGGCGGCGCAGGCCTTGGTTGCCGCCACCCGTACGGTGCCGGAAGACCGCCGCCCGCATTCGCTGCATTCCTACTTCTTGCGCTCCGGGGATGTGCGCGCTCCTATTCTTTACCAGGTCGACCGCATTCGCGACGGCCGTTCTTTTACTACGCGCCGTGTGGTCGCGATCCAGTACGGCAAAGCAATTTTCAACATGTCGGTCTCCTACCAAGTTGGAGAACAGGGGCTCGAGCACAGTCTGCAAATGCCCGAGGCGCCCGATCCCGAGACTCTGCCTACGCTCAAAGAACGTCTCGAAGGCTTTGGCCGCGACCTACCACCCGAAGCCGTGCGGCCTCGCGCCGTCGACATGCGTTGGTGCGATCCGCCCGGTTGGAAGCCCAACGAGAATGAAGACGCCCGTGCGATGGTGTGGCTGCGGGCCGACGGCAAGGTTCCCGCCGATCCGTTCATACATACCTGCCTGCTGGTTTACGCTTCCGATTACACCCTGACCGAAACGGTGATGCGTACCCACGGGCGCCACTGGACGGATGCAGGGGTGATGACCGCCAGTCTCGATCATTGCATGTGGCTGCACCGCGATATCAAGGTCGACGACTGGTGGCTCTATGTTGAAGACTCCCCGGCTGCTTGCGGTGCCCGCGGGCTGGCGCGTGGAGTGATCTACGACAACAGCGGCCGGTTGGTCTGCTCGGTAGCCCAGGAGATCCTGTTGCGCACCCCGTCGGATTAGCAATCCGTTGCAAAGCCCATTCCGGCAGCAGGTACCGGCCTGCGGGACAGGTTGGATGCTTGCTTCTCGGCTACGGGTTAAACCGTGCTCTTCGTGAAACCTCGTTACGAGAGTCGCAAGCGCCGGCGGAGCAGATCGGCGGCAGCAGTGATGGATGACAACTTGGCTTCGGCAATTTCCGCTGCGACTATAGGGTTGTCGGCGAAGGTGGCGAAGCCGCAGTCCGGGTTCAGAAGTACCCGCTCGGCACCGAATAAAGAGATCGCACGTTCGGCTTTGGCTACAACTTCGTCGACGGTCTCTACTCTTTGTTCTTTCTGGTTGATTACACCCACACCGACTCGCATGTCTTCAGGCAAGGAGGCCAGAACTTCGATATCGCCGGCGCGCGGTGTGCTCAGTTCGAGAAACAAAACGCCGGCTGGGACACGGCGCAGCAAGTCGAGCAGCGGCCGGTAGTCGCCCGCAAGTGCGGCACTTTCGTCGGGTGTCCAGTTGCCGCGGCATACGTGGAGCGCAATGCGCTCGCGCGGGATTCCCGAGAACAACCCGGTGAGTAGATCGCCGGCAAAGGCCAGTTCTTCGGCTACGGGACGTTTCTCTCCCAGTGCTCCGCACATGAAGGTGCGGCCGCCGCCGGTGCTGGATGATCCATGAACGACCTCGGTCAGCACCGGTTCGTCGAATTGAACCAGGCAGACGCCGGCCGCCAGCAGATAGTGCAGCTCCTCGCGCAAGACGCGTACCACGTCTACTGCCAGATCCTCGCGGGTCTAGTAGGCGCGATCGGAGATGCACTCCATCCACATCGTACGTGTCAACAAGTACGGCCCGGGTAGAGCGATCTTTACCGGTTCGTCGCCCAGACTTCGCATGAACTCGAACTCATGCAGCGCCAGAGCTTGGCTACGCCCGAGCCGCCCGAATACGGCCGGGTGGCGAATTTCGCCGGCGGGGACATCGAGCGATCGTAGCTCGCGCTCGAACTCGTCCGGGTCGTCCACATAAGGCAATAGGTCGGTTATCGGAATGAGCTGGCAGTTGTCGAGCAAGCCGCCGACGAAACTTGAGTAATTGTCTCGACGCTGCTCGCCGTCGGTCAGTACATCTACACCGGCGCGTCGCTGTGCTTCGGCCGCCAGCCTGACGGCGTCGTCGGCGGTTGCTTCGAACTCTGCTCTGCTCATCCGGCCTTCGAGGTGTTCGTGCAATGCGCGTAGCATCCAGCGCGGACGCGGCCAACTTCCCATTCCCATGACCGACAGAGGCGCGATCACGGGTGCCGGCCCGGGTTCCGGAAGGCTTAGGGGGATCTCTACTTCGACAATGGGCTGAACTATCGGCGCCTGCCTCTTGCTCGATCCCGGGCCGGCATCGGTTTCTGCGGTGCCGGATCCCGGCTTCACCTCATGCACGGTCGCCGCCGGTACGAAAGGCCCCTTGCTCACCAGAAAGCTCATGCGCCGGCCTTGCTTTACAAGCGAGATCAGCTCATTGCCCGTAAGTCGGCACCACGCCGGCAGTTCCTCTTCCACTGTTGGTTCCAGAGAGACGATTTCCAACAGCTGTCCGCGCGCAAGCGGGTCTATGTGCTTGCGAATGAGTAGCAGTAGCCCGTTCCCGCAATCCAACTCACCGCCGTCGAAGCTCGTCGCCGGCGCGTAGTCGTGCTTCGCTCTTTCCGCCACGGCTTAGTAGGAGACGCTGGGCGTACCGCCGACGAGAAACTCCACGAGCTTCGCGCCACCTACGATCTTGGCTCCGGCGACCAGCGTGCCTTCGTCCAGGCCGCGTTTCTTGAAGCAAGGCGAGCATACGTAGATGCTGCCTCCGCCTTCGGCGAAATCGGTCATGAGCTGCTCGAGAGGAGCGAATCCTTGTTCGTGTATGTCGTCGGCATATCCGGCCACCGCCAGGTTGACGGCTTCAGTGCTCAGAAACACGATGGTTTCCTGGTCGGATCCTAGAGCGGCATTGGCCACCACAAAGGCAACCGTAGCCTTGTCGGTGTCATTTTTCGCCGAGGTCAAAGAAACGCAAAACTTTCCTGGCATCTTTTAATTCTCCTTTCGCTTGATCAGGTAAACAGGAGGTTCGGCGGCAAGCAGTATGTGGCGTGTGAGGCCGCACCACGCGGGGATGTCCTCTGCTGCAGCGCTGTCGTACGCGGTGAGTTCGAGCAGTTGCCCCGGCGCCATTTTGGCGAGCCGCCGTCTGAGTTCGAGAACTAGGTCGCCGCAGGCCATATCGCCGGCATCCCAGTGACCGCGGTCCAAAGCCGCAGTTCCGGCAGTTGTTGCATGACCAGTTCGGGATGCACGCACCACTGCTCGTCCGTCGCTTACTTCTTCTACTTCTTCTATTTCTTCGCCGTACCGGCGCATTAGGCAGGCCGGCTCACCCTCGTCTCGTGAATCGCCGTCGTGGTCGCCGTCGTCCGGGGATCTATTTGCGATACCCTCCAGCCGGTTCGCACGGCGCCAGCCGAGCATGAAACAATCGTGCCGTCTGATGTGCTGCCAGGCTCGTGCGCGCAACCGGGCGGGTGTTTCTCCAAGCGCACGGGCGACGCAGGAGAGGCAGTAGGGAGACTCCTTGTATCCGAGCAGAACCGTAATTACCGCCTCATGACCACACAGCGGTCTACGGCAGTCGGTGCAATCCGTGGCTGTAATGCGTTCTACATCGGCAAGAAACGCAACTGTGCGTTGCGATTCGACAGGAACCGCTTGTGCCTGGGCGAACGAACCGTCCGCCCGGGTTCCCTTCACGCTTTGCATAGACGAACTCGGATCATCTGTGGATCGACCTCGGTGCCGAATATAGGGGAGGACTCGAGAGCAGTCCACTTGTTCCCGTTCCCGGCGATCCGGCTGTGGTCAAGCGGCGCTAAGTCTTCGCGACGGGCTAAGCGGTCCCACTGAGGCCGCACAGACGCTTAGCCTCTACGCGGCACGATTCCGCCGGCTCAGCGTATGGCGCTGGCGTTGCCGACGGTGACTTTGGTCCCGTCGCTCTTTTCCACCCACACGTCCATGTGTACGCGGGTGCGTCCGGCTTCGGGGACTTCTTCTTTTATCTGAGCGCAAGTGCGCACCGACTCTCCGGCCCATAGGACATTGATCAGTTTTACGTCCATCTTGCCGCCACACAGCCATCCCTCACCGAACTCTCCGCTGAGTTGCTCGGATATGAAGCAAGTCGAAAGCATTCCTTGCACGACGATATCGGGAAAGCCCAGCGCTCGGGCGGCTTCACGGTTGGTGTGATAGTTTTCGCCGGGGCCTGAAAAGGCCATGCACATGTCCTCGTCAACGGTTCTTTCGAGGGCCTCGAGCATGGGGCCGTCGCCGGATCCGGCACCGGCAGTGCGCTCGGCGCTGTTCGCGCGCTTGTCGTTCGCACGCGAGTCCGCCTTCTTCTTGTCTACGACCGGTGCACCACCACCGGCGGGATCCTTGTCGATCAGAAAACTTTGATGAGTGATGCCTCGATTGGCTAGACGGCCCTCAGGGTCTAGCACCCAGGTCTCTTTGACCACGTAGTCGCGTCCACGCTTTCGGTAGCGGTCGCGGATGAACGACCGGGTTGTGACCGTAGAGCCGACCGCCAGCGGGTGGTACAGTTCCCACTCCTGCCTAGCGTGAAGGTTCCCGTAGATATTGGCGAGATACCAATCGAGATCGTTGTAGCACTCCGAATGCAGCAGTAGTGCGGGGGCGGTTTGAGCGTAGCACGGCAGCACGTTGCGAACCGCGTCCGTGTAGCGCTTGACTAGCTCTTCCTCGATACGGATCTCTCTGCCGCCGAACTGGCGGCCTACGTATACTGGTTCTCCAATTCCGTTCATGGTCGGCCTCCCCGCCCCGGTTGGCGTTTGCCGTGATTATTTACGAAACTTTGCCTTAGCCTGCATAATTCATGAAACCTCTGCTATGAGCCTCAATCGCCCGCAATCTCGGCCCGTGCTCACTTTTCGGCCCCCGACGTACTATTAGTACGCCTGCGGGCCTCATCGCTGCGCTTGCCCCGGTCTCACGGGCGCTTGCGAGGCTCGCGACGAGGTTTCACGAATAATGCAGGTCCGGGCTTTTCCGAACATTACCGGTTGACAATGCGTTGAAAAACTCAGGACCGAGCTAGGCACCGGGAGCCGATTTTCCAACGGTATGTTAGAGTCGACGATCTGTTGCGTTGTCGCAAGAGGCTACAAGAGAGAATCCACCAAGATAGCGTTTTTGTGCGAGGAGTTGGAAATATGAGTCGTGGTTATGGGGCAAGCTCGAGGTTTGAGGACTGATGGCAAAGCCGGCTTATCGAAGTGAAGAGGTCGAGGCATTTCGCGACGCGTTCCGGGCCTTCCTGGCCAGCGAGGTCAGTCCGCGCTTGGAGCAATGGGAACATGATCGCCGGGTGCCACGGGATTTCTGGCGGGCGATGGGCGCGCAGGGGTATTTGTGCCCATGGATGCCCGAGCGCTACGGCGGTAGTGAAGCTGATTTCGGTTTTTCAGTGGTGGTTTGTGAAGAATTGGGCCGGACCGGCTTCATGGGCCTGCAAACCGGCGTCTCAGTTCATTCCGATATTACCGTGCCCTACTTAGCGGAGCTCGGAAACGAGGAGCAGAAACAGCGCTGGTTGCCGGGATGCGCCAGTGGGGAGATCGTCTGCGCCATCGGTATGACCGAGCCGGGAGTGGGGTCGGACCTAGCGGCTTTGCGTACCACTGCGCTGCGTGACGGTGACGACTACATCATAAACGGGCAGAAGACCTTCATCTCCAATGGGTTGGAGAGCGATCTCATCATACTGGCGGTTCGCACCGATGCGGAAGCCGTGCCCGCGAGCAAGGGCATAAGCTTGATAGTGGTCGAGGACGCCACGCCCGGCTATGTGAAGTCGCGGCAGTTGGAGAAGATGGGCCAGCACTGCCAGGACACCGGCGAGTTGTTCTTTGAAGACTGCCGGGTGCCGGCGGCCAATCTGCTCGGAGCCGAGGGCCGGGGTTTCTCTTATCTGATGGCCAACCTGCAGCGCGAGAGGTTGATGATCTCGGTGGCGGCGCAGACCGCGGCCGAACAGATTCTCGACAAGACCCTGCCTTACGTCAAAGAGCGCAAGGCTTTCGGCCGTCCGGTGGGAAGTTTCCAACACAACGCCTTCAAACTGGTTGAACTGGCCACCGAGATCGAGTTGGGACGGACTTTTCTCGACTCCATAATCGATGAGTTCATGGCCGGAGACGACATTACGCGGCGCGTGTCGATGGCCAAGTGGTGGATGAGCGACCTCGCCAACCGAGTCGCCTACGAGGCCGTACAGTTACACGGCGGCTACGGCTACATGGCCGAGTATCCCGTTGCCCGCGACTTCGTGGATGTCCGGGCGATGCCGATTTACGCGGGCTCCAACGAAGTAATGAAGCTGATACTGGCGCGCATGATGGGACTGGACGAGAACTGACCACTGGCTTTCTGGCTGCGCCGGGCTTGGGGGCTCGCAGCCCTCGCGACCAGATTTTACGAATCAACCTTGATCGGACAATCATTCACGGCGCCAATCGCACGCGGGTCGCGCCGGAGCACGCCATTTGCTTACCGTACTCGCGCCCGCCGATGCTCACGTACGGTGGGGTACGCTTCGCGCGGCGAACGCTCCGCCCGGCCACGGCCGACGCACTCCAGCGCGTTTTTCGCTCATAAATTATTGTCCGATCAAGGTTGATAGTGCGGGTTGAGGTGCAGAGTCTCTTACAAGTGGCATCTTGCCATTGACACGAGCCTCTCGGGATTTTACTTTGCCCCTCGAACCGGATCGCTCGCTGGCGAAGGCTGGCCGGCTCTAACGGGCGTCGGGCTCGGGACGGTTCTCTAAACTCATGGTACAAGAGGTACGCAAGGTACGCCGGACGGGGCGCAGACGGCGCGAACGAAGCAGGGCGTATGCGGCGAAAAGGCGGCATTACCGCAGTGCCGAGAACGCGGCTTCCTACCACTCCTCGGTGTGCGAAAGTGAAGCCGGTAGGCGGCGGACCGCAGCCAAGTGGCGCGCTTTGGATGCCGCGCTAGCCTCGGCGGGGCGCGTGCGTACGGTATTGGATCTTCCTTGCGGGACCGGACGTTTTACCGGCCCCTTGGTGGGCAGGGGCTACCGGGTCGTGGGTGCCGACATCTCTTATGAGATGATCCGGTTGGCTCAGCGTAAGAAGAGTTCATACCCGCCTCCGCGGGGATACGTTCAAGCCGAGGCCGAGCGTTTACCCTTTGCCGATCGTTCTTTCGACTGCGTGGTTTCCGTGCGTTTCATGGTCGATGTGAATTTGAAAGTGCGCTTGAGAATACTACGCGAGATGCGCCGGGTGTCGCGGCGCTGGATTATCGTCGACTACCGCCATCGCCGCAGTTACCGCTATTGGTTGTGGCGTTTGCGAAAAATGCTGGGTCTGAAGGCCGAGCCTTTACTCAACCGCGTCAATCGCCGCGAACTGGAGTTCGAATTTCGTTCGGCCGGGCTCTCTATACTGAAGGTGATTCCGGTTGCGACCTTCTTTTCCGACAAGTGGGTGGTTCTGGCCGAGGCTCCTTCTGCGGCACGCTTGCGCTGACGCGGGCGGCAAGATCTCGTTCTATCGAGCTTGGGACCAACATCTTGAGATGGTAGCGCACGTGGCTCGACGACATCTATACATATACAGCGCTGGCGTGGCGCTAGGAATCGATGCTGCCGCTACGGCCTCCACGGCTGGTATCGAGGTGGATGCGCGGCCCGGGAACCGGCATTGCTGTTATGCGGCGTTCGGAGGCTCCGGCGGCGGTTCGTTACTGCGTAGCCAAGCGCTCAGGGTCGATTCTATCGCTTCGCCACTCACCGCGTCCCAGGGCTCGCATGTAGTAGCGGGATAGTAGCCACATAACCCGGGTTTTCACGCGAAAGGAGCGGATGCGGCCCAAGCTGAGCAGGTTGGCCAAGCTGTAGAGCGCCAGTGGCGGCATTACTCTGCTGATGGTTACGAGATGGTAGATGCCGCGCTCGATGCCGCGGTAGTGGCGGTTCACGTAGACGTGTTGGGAAATGGTCCGTTCGCTCTTGGTCACGGCGGCAATGTCGTCGTTAGCGCGGCTTGCGGCGCCGTGATGGTGGACGAAGGTCCGGACTTTGGTGCAAGCCACTTTCATACCGAGGTCACGGGCCCGCCGGCACAAGTCCACGTCTTCCATGTACATCCAGTAGTCGGCGTTCCAGCCTCCCAGGCGTTGGAAATCCCGGCGGCTGATTAGCAGCAGCGATCCCGAAACCCAGTCGCAGTACGCAAGTGAGCGCGGGTCTTTACGCGCGTCGGGATAAGAGGCGGGATCGAAGAGTTTGGCTAGGCCTCTGATCCATCTGACTGAAGTGAAAGGACCTGGAAACACGTCAAAGGCCTTTTGCGGGCGGCCGGAGCCGTCGGTTTGGGCGGCGCTCAGTATAGTGATGTCCTCGTTTGCCTGCTTTTCGTCCAGCAGCGATTCGATCTGCTCGGGTTCGGCGCGCAGATCGGGATTCACGAACAGCAGCATCTCTCCACGGGCCATTCGTGCGCCGAGGTTGCAGGCGTGGGCGAAACCGTAGTTGCCCTGGTTTTCGGCGAAAGTGACGCCGGAAAAACTCTTGCGCATTCGTTCGAGCCCGTCGCCTCCGGAAGCATTGTCCACGACGATTACTTCGTGCTTGCCGCCGGCGATGAATCCGTCGCTCAAAGGCTCGAGATTGGCGGCTAGGTCATCCCAGGTCTTGTAGTTTACTATAATAACCGACAGTCGCATTTGCTTTCCGAAAGGTAGATAGGAATTCGTTGCCAGCGAGCTTCGCGCATAAAGTAGGTGCGGGTTCCGCTGCGTTCAAGGCGCAGCGGAATTTCCGCCGCGCCCATGCCGGGGCTGGAGCGAGCCGCTCGTGGACACCATGGTCGCCATGGTGAGGCGAAAATGCGAGACGCAGCGATATCGATATGAAGATGCGAACGGACACCATCATCGTCCCACTGCGTGAACTGCGCTTCGATTTCGTTCGCAGTAGCGGGCCGGGCGGGCAAAACGTCAACAAGGTCAACAGCAAGGCGGTGCTGCGTTGGGACGTCGTTGCTTCGTCGGCGCTTCCCGAAGGGGTGCGCGCGCGTTTCATGGCCAGGTTTTCCAATCGTATGGATTCGCACGGCGAATTGCTGATCAGCAGCGACCGATTTCGCGAACAGCGCCGCAACGTGGACGATTGTATCGACAAACTCCGCAGCATGCTGCTCGAAGTCGCCCGTCCGCCCAAGGTGCGCAAGCCGAGTAGGCCCGGGCGCGCGGCTCGCGAGCGCCGGCTGGCTCGCAAGCGTGCGGTCGCAGAGAAAAAACGCCGCCGGACCCGGGTGTCCCGCCATGGCGACGACTGACGGAGCGTCAGAACTTTCCGGCGGTGATGTTCCAGGTCAGTACGCCCTCTTCCAGACGTCCCAGTAAGGTTTTTTTGAAGCGCCCGTCGCTCAAGCGGTCGTAGCGTTTGAGTTGGCGCTGATCATCAGCGGCTACGTACAGTTCGATCTTTCCGTCACCATCGAGATCAGTAGCATAGGCCGCGTGCTCGAAACCCGATGAGTTGGAGTCGATGACTTCGATCTTCCATTGCTCCTTACTTGCCGGATCGGAGGGGGGTGTGAGGTGGTAGAGGCCGGTCTTGAAAGCCGCAGCTATCAGTTCCATGCGCCCGTCGCCGTCGAAGTCTCCGGGCACCAGGAAGCGCGTTTGGCGGTCGTTTATCGTCGCTACCACATGATATTTGAAACTTCCGTCGGGCTGCGGATCGTATTGGCGTATTTCCACGGGCTTGATGATCTTGCGCCGGTCGTCGGGGTCGACTTCCGCTTCGAGGACGGAGAACAGTTCGGCTCGCCCATCTCCGTCCATGTCGTATGCGAGGATTTCCTTGGCGTGGGTGCCTTCTTGGTGCTCTACCCAGGACCGCCGGAAAGCGTTGCCGTCCCATCGGTACATGACTACGCCGCCGGCTTGCGAATGGCCGACTTTGTTTCTATCGCTGGGTGTCGCGAAGAACTCCAGCTTGCCGTCACCGTCGATGTCCGCAATTTCGATCTCATGGACGAAAGTGTCGGGCTTGCGGTCCATTTCGGTAACTTTGGGGGGCGAGCCATCGGCCGACGGCTCCACGACCGCGACCACACCGGCATCGTGGGTCGCGATGACAATATCGTCACGCCCGTCGCCGTTGACGTCGCCGATCTCGACGTCTCGAAGGCGGTCGAACTGTCCGCCCCAGTCGCGTTCCCACAACGTGTCGAAATGCCAGGCACCGTCGCTGAAGGTCCATTTCTTGAGCATTGCGCGTTCGGCACCGATGGTCAGGATTCCGTCTTGATACGGCAGGGCTTTGTGGAAAACGTTGGAGTCGTCGTCCTCCAGGCGTGTATAGTCCCATCCCTTGGGCCCCTGGCGCCAGATGTCGAGCCGCGCCGGGCCCGGCTTCGGGCTGCCGTTCTCGTCTTTCCAGAACCAGGCGTGGGTGAGAAGCAAGGCCGGCCGGACCGGTCCGCGGAGCGCCTGTTGTGTGGGTGCGGGAGCCGTCACCTGCGCGGCCACTGGAGCCTTATCCTGCTCTTTGCTGCATGCCCCGGCGCTTAGCATCAAGGATGCGGCCAGGACCATGTAGAAGCTGCTGCGAGAATTCATCGTCGAGTCCCTCGGGTTTCGGGGGCTGGAGCCCATTGGAATGGAAGGGGGGGTTTAGCCTGTTCACGCTGAAAAATGTATCGCCTATCCGCGTTTCGCTTTGGCCAGGGTTCCCATGGCCCGAACGAGTTGCTCATGTAGCAGGTCGTCGCTTTCCTCGTTCCAGCGGTAGCCTTTGACCATTACGGGCCTGAGCAGGTTGAAGCCCAGCACTGCCGAGAACAGCAACGCGGCGGTTGCCCCGGCGCTCTCGCGCGAGGCGCTCGGCATCTCCTGGTGCAGGCTCTCGATCATCTTTTCGACGGCTTGCCGGTCTTCAGCGAATTGTTTCGCTACGTCCTCGGCGCTGAGCAATCCGGTGAGCAATCCCCAAGCCATCAGCCGGGCCAAACCCGGATGGCGCTGGAAGGCTTCCCATACTGCTTGCACGGCCGGGGCGTCACGGTTCCAGAATTCGCCTTGTTGCTGAACGCGCTGTATTTCACGTCCCATCTCGCGCAAATTGCGCTGCAGCACGGCGCGCAACAGGCCTTCTTTGCCGCCGAAGTAGTGGTGGATGAGGCCGAAGGAAAAGCCGGCCTCGCGTCCGAGTTCGGCCAGTCCAAAGCCGTCGGGGCCCTTGCGTTCGAGCAGGTCCTCGGCGGCCGCCAGTATCGAGGCAATCGTTTGTTCGCGATCGCGCCGACGGGGGCGCTGCTCGCTCGAGCCACGCCCCGCCGGTGCAGTTGTTTTGCTCACTACCTGATCGTTGCTTTCGCGTTCTTGACCACGGTGGCCCCGGTCTCCTTGACCCGGGCTTCGAGAAGTATCTCGGTGTCCGATTCCTTCCACATGTCGGTCACGATGGTCTGTCCCGGCATTACCGGAGAAGCGAAACGCGCCTTCAAGGACTCGAGCTTGGCAGGATCACCGCCGCACTGCGCCTGTATGACCGCGCGGGCCATATTCCCGTAGGTGCACATACCGTGGAGTATGGGCCGGTCGAAGCCGCCCATGGCCGCGAACTGCGGGTCTATGTGCAGTGGGTTAAGGTCGCCACTGAGCCGGTAGATGATGGCTTGGTGTTCCATGGTCGGATATTCGACTGAGCAGTCGGGGTCGCGCTCCGGCTTCTCGTTGCCCGGAGGCGGGCCCGATTCGCCTCCGAAGCCGCCTTCTCCGCGTACGAAGATTCCAAACTCATTACGGAATAGAGGATTGTCGTCTGTGGTCCGAGTGACGGCTTCCAGGCGTAGTAGGGCGCCTTTGCCCTTGTCGTAGACCGCCAGGACTTTGCTCTTGGTCAGGGTGTCGGCTTGGGTCGGGATCTCCTCGCAGAGCACTTCGAAAAGTTGTTCGCCGTGCAGGATCATCATCGGGTTGATGTCGAAGCCCTTGGCGCCGAGCAGGCCTCCCAGGGCCGGGAAGGCCGGGATGGTTCCCCAGGTCGGGATCGCGCGCAGTCGTTGCTCGAAAGTGTAGTCGAGGACCGCGTCGCTGACCACGTCTTCCTTGTAGCCGACGCCGAGTCCCAGCGCGTAGAGAATTATGTCTTTTTCAGTCCAGCTAAAGGGTATCGAATCGAGTTCTTGGCCGACTACAGCATCAATATCTATTGGCATCTCGTGACTCCTCGAAGCGGCCCTCCCGCCGTGCCGCCGGCGTTGTGCAATCGCATAGCCAAGCGCGGCGCTGCGGGAAGCCGGGTTTGTACCAGGCCGTGGGTTTACTGCTACGACCCGGACTGTCGGCGCTGCGGCGGGATGCGGCTGTGCGCCGCATCCCGCCCGCGTTTACTACATGCAGTGTTGCAGAGAAGCCTGGGTCGATTCGGCGATCGAGCGAAGGATCTTCGCGTCGGTCATGTCGTTGATCTTCTCCCAGTTCGCCGCAATGTCCTCGACACTGACCCCATCATCGGGGTTGAGTGCACAGCCCACCGACCGCAAGGTTTCGATTCGGCTTACCGCACCGGCGCCTACTTCGTAGATCTCGCCGTTGACGTCGATATTTTCCGAGCACAAGTACACCACCAAAGGCGCCACGAACTCGGGTTTGAGTTTCTCCAAGACATTGGGTGGCATCAGCGATTCGGTCATGCGGCTGGCCGCGACCGGTGCGATGATGTTGGTGCGGATGTTGTTCTTCTCACCCTCTAGAGCCAGGGTCTGTCCGAATCCGATCAGCCCCATCTTGGCGGTCGAGTAGTTGGTTTGCCCGAAGTTCCCGTAGATGCCCGAGGCCGAGGAGGTGAGCACGATACGGCCGTATTTGTTCTCGCGCATGATCGGCCAGGCGGCTTTGGTGCAGTAGTAGGCGCCTTTGACGTGAACGGCTTGAACCAGATCCCAGTCTTCCTCGGTCATTTTGGCGAAGGACTTGTCGCGCAAGATGCCTGCGTTGTTGACAAGTATGTCGATGGTTCCGAAGGTGTCGACGGCAGTCTTTATGATGCCGTTGGCGCCTTCCTCGGTGGACACCGAGTCGTAGTTGGCCGCCGCATTTCCTCCTGCGGCTTTGATTTCGTCGACGACTTGGTCGGCCATGGCCGAACCTTTGCCCGTGCCATCGAAGTTTCCCCCGAGGTCGTTGACGACTACGTTGGCTCCGTGCTGGGCGAACAAAAGCGCGTGGGCACGGCCGAGGCCGCCTCCGGCGCCGGTGATGACAGCAGTACGGCCTTTGAGGCCGAGATCGTTATCCGACATTAGATAATCCTCCAAAGAATTGCGGGTGTTTTGATCGCGCTTATATATGCAGGCTCTTGCAATAAGTAAAGGTGCATGCACAATCGGCGGTCATGGATTTCGGATTCAGCGACGAGCAAGAACAGCTCCGCACGCAACTGCGGCGTTTCCTTGACAGTGAGTGTCCGCTCGAACGTGTCAGGCGCATCTGTGAAAGCGGCGAAGTCTTCGACCGCGCTCTGTGGGCCAAGATGGCAGGGCTCGGCTGGCATGCGCTTACCGTGCCCGCCGAACACGGGGGCCTGGGCTTGGCTTGGGAAGACTTGGTGGTGATAGCCGAAGAGTTGGGTAAAAACCTGTACCCGTCACCGTTTCTTGCCAATGCGGCGGCGGCTCGGGCAATTGCCGAGATTGGTTCGGAGGCGCAAAAGCGGCGCTGGCTTCCAGCGATTGCAGAGGGCGAGTTGATCGCGACGATTGCCTTGCTTGAAGACAGCGACGATCTATCCGAGCACGGTGTGCAGTTGCTGGCCGAGCCTTCCGGCGACGACATGATCTTGAGTGGCCGTAAGATGTTTGTCCCCTACGGGCAGGTCGCGGATTTGTTGTTGGTGGCGGCGCGTGAGGCCGGCGGTGTCAGCTTGTTCGCAGTGCCTGCGGACGCTCCCGGGCTTACCGTTACGCCTTTGGTTTTGATCGACGATACTCAGGCCTCGGCTGAAGTGAGTTTCGAGGCGGTCAGCGTAGGACCGGCCGATCATATGGGCGAGCCTGCTTCGGTATGGGCGGAACTGTCGAAAGTCGTCGATGCGGCGACCGTGGCCTTGTCGGCCGAGATGGTTGGCGCCGCTAGCGCGGCCCTGGAGTTGGCCGCCGGGTACGCCAAGGTGCGCAAACAATTCGGACAAGCGATCGGGCGTTTCCAGGGCGTGAAGCACTGCCTTGCGGAGATTCTCGTTGCTGTCGAGTCCGCACGCTCGCTGGTCTATTACGCCTCCTGGGCGGTGGATAACGTTCCCGATGCGGCTGTCCATGTTTCGATGGCCAAGGCCTACGCGTCGCGTGCGTTGGACGAAGCCGGAGAAGACGGTGTGCAGATTCACGGCGCGATTGGTTTCACCTGGGAATGCGATGCACAGCTTTATCACAAGCGGGGCCGCTATTGCCGCAACCTGCTCGGCTCTCCCGAGTATCATCACGAGCGTTTGCTCACCTTGCAGGGCATCTAGCCGCGCCCGTCGTGCGCGCCGCCGAGTCCTCGGATCAGGAGACTTCAATGGATTTTTCGTTTTCGGAACAAGAAGAAGCGTTTCGTGCCGAGGTGCGTGCGTTTCTCGCCGAGGCCAACCCCAACGCCGAGCTTCCCGGGCAGAGCGGGGACGAAGAAGAGGGCGGCGACATCGAGCGGGCGATGAACCGCTTGCCCAAACTGATGGCTTGGAACCAGGCATTGTATGAGCGCGGCTGGGTAGGATTTAGCTGGCCTGAAGAAGTCGGTGGCGGCGGCGGTGGGCTTGTCGAGCAGATGATACTGAAGGAGGAAGTAGGCAAGGCGCGTGCGCCCATGCTGGGACTTTCCTACATGGGGCTGGCTTGGGTGGGCCCGGGAATCATCCGCTACGGCAGTGAAGAGCAAAAGAAGCGTTTCATTCCCCCGATACTCAAAGCCGAAGAACACTGGTGTACCGGGTACTCGGAACCGGGTTCGGGCTCGGACCTAGCCTCGCTGCAATGCAAGGCGGTGCGTGATGGCGACGAGTACATAGTGGACGGGCAAAAGACGTGGACTTCCCTGGCCCAGTGGGCGCAGTGGATGATCCTGCTGGTGCGCACCGACTCCGAGGCCCCCAAGCACAAGGGTATCACCTGCCTGTTGGTACCCATGGATTCGCCCGGGCTTGAAGTGCGGCCGATCAAGACCATGAACGGCGAGACCCCCTTTGCCGAGGTGTTCTTCGACGGTGTTCGCGTGCCGGTCTCACAGCGGCTGGGCGCTGAGGGGCAAGGCTGGGAAGTGACCAAACATGCGCTGGCCAACGAGCGCAGTTCCATCGCCGAAGTAACCGCGCTCGTGCAAGATCTCGAGGATTTGATCGAGCTTGCCCGCCGGCGCCGTCGCGGCGGTAGGCTGGCGATCGAGGATCCCGAGATTCGCCGGCGCCTGGCTTACATGCAGTCGACCATCGAGGCGATGCGGCTTTCGGGACTGCGCTTCTTGACCAAACAATTACGTGGGGAGCCGGTCGGGGCCGAGACTTCGATCAACAAACTGCTGCGCGCGCAGTTGGGAATCGAGACTGGAAGGCTGGCTAACGATATCCTCGGCTCCTACGGACAGTTGAGAAGGGGGTCGTCTGGAGCCGTGGCCGGCGGGCGTTGGGCTAGGCAGATGCTGTCGTGGCCTTCGTATGTAATCGGCGGCGGCACGCCCAATATCCAGAAAAACGTCATCGCGGAGCGAATACTCGGCCTGCCGCACGATGTTTAGCGGGCGTGGCTGCAGTTCAGATGAGTGATGAAGATTACGTAAGGCTGATGAAAACGCGGAAAGCCGGCGAAGGCACATAAGGCTGGCTAAAACACGGCAAGCTGCCGAAGGCAGGGAAAGCCGGCGAAGGCACGGCAGGCCGGTAATAACACTAAAGACTGACGAAGCTAGTCGACAAGGAGAGAACAATGGCAGACGCATACATTCTTGACGCGGTTCGCACCCCACGGGGCAAGGGAAAGGCCACCGGGGCCTTGCACGAGATCCATCCTCATCAGCTTGCCGCCCAGTGCTTGCAAGCTTTGCCGGAACGTAGCGGCTTCGATCCCAAGGAAGTCGAAGACGTAGTCATGGGTTGTGTCATCCCGGTAAACGAGCAGGGCGGGGTGATAACGCGCCATGCGGTTCTCGACGCGGGTTGGCCGCAAGAGGTAACCGGTGTGCAATTGAGTCGCTACTGTGGCTCGGGGCAACAGGCCGTGAACTTCGGCTTGATGGGCTGTGCCTCTGGTTTTCAGGACCTAGTGGTTGCCGGCGGCGTCGAACACATGTCACGGGTTCCGATGGGTTCGGACAAGTCCGGGCTCGACGGGCACAACCGCCACTTGCGTGAGTTGCATCCCTTGGTTCCGCAAGGCATCTCCGCCGATTTGATCGCTACTCGCGAGAGTTTTACGCGCCATGACGTGGATGAGTTCGCGGCAAGTAGCCAAGCTCGCTGTGAGGCTGCGGTGGCCGAGGGCCGCTTCGACAAGAGCTTGATTCCGGTTCGCGACCTCGAAGGAAATGTGGTGCTCGACCGCGATGAACATCCGCGTCCCGGGACCACGGTGGAGAGCCTAGCCACCCTCAAGCCGTCTTTCGCCGACATGGGTGGTTACGTGCAGCAAGGCGATGAACTTAGTTTCGATGGCAAGGCCATGAAGGTTTATCCCGAACTGAGCGAAATCAACCACGTGCATACCGGTGGCAACAGCAGCGGCATCGTCGACGGCGCTGCCGTGGTGTTGCTCGCATCCGAGTCCTATGTGAAGAGCCATGGAGCCAAGCCTCGCGCCAAGGTGATTTCGATGGCTACCATGGGCGACGAGCCCGTCATCATGCTGACCGCGCCCGCGCCAGCTTCGCAGGCGGCTTTGAAAAAAGCCGGTATGACCTGGGACGACATCGATTTGTTCGAGGTCAACGAAGCCTTTGCGGCAGTGGTCTTGAAGTTCCTCAAAGAAAGCGGGGTGGACCGTGGCAAGGTCAACGTGAACGGTGGAGCCATCGCTATGGGCCATCCGCTCGGTGCCACCGGCGCTATGCTGATAGGGACCGCCATCGACGAGATGGAACGCGCTGACCTGAACACCGCCTTGATCACCATGTGCATAGGCGGCGGCATGGGCATCGCAACCATCCTGGAGCGCTGCTGAGGCTGCTCCGTTGGTGCGGCCTGGCTGGAAGCCGCTCCTAAGGTGCGGCCTGCTGGCTGCAGGGGCTTCTCCGATGGGTGGGGTGGCTAGGCTACTGAGGCCGTTCCGATGGTGCGGCTTGGCTGCCGGGGCCGTTCATGCAGTAGCCAAGGCGCGGGGGTGCCCATGCCGTGGCTAAGTTGCCGAGGGGCCGGGCTATTGGGGAGCCGGAGCGGCTGCCGAGTGGCCGGGGCATACCTCCGTGTCTTCCGCTACCTGCCGTCGATCAAGGGCTCGAACTGTTCATTGGACGAGTGGCGGGGGAATATCTCCGTGTCCTCCGCTACCGTTTGCCGGGTGCAAACAATTTGGGCAACGCTGGGCTCTTGCTCTTTTTCCGCTCGGTTACTGTCGGCTCCGGGTTCTGAACCGTAGGTGTTGTGGGTTGTGCTCTTTTGGGGAGCGCGGCCAAGGGCGACGGCCGTACGGGACGAAGCTTCGGTTTGTGGATGGCGGGTGTCAAAGGCGCAGGTTTCGGCTTCGCTTTGGACGGGACCGGATTGGGCGCCGGCGGCTTCGAAACGACGACGGGCCGGGGGGCTCGTAAAGGCAAGGCCTCGGTGGGCACCGGTACCGGCCTGCGTGGTAGAGACGGCTTGCGAAGGGCCGGCCGTGTCTGTGAAGGCTGCTTGCTATCAGCCGGGCTATGAGGCGCGGCGCTGGCTTGCCGTGGGGTTCCTCTGGCGGGCAGGGAGGGCTCGTGCGCCGCTTTCGACGCGGGCTTGGACGCTGCTGCACCGGCCTTGGTGGTTAGCTCGGCCCTTGTTCTGGAGGCTAAAGCCAAGGGCTCAGACTCTTCCTTCGCGGTGTTTCCGACCGTTGGCACGACGGCTATGGCGAGGGCTGCGGCTTGATCGACTGCCGCGGGACTCGGCGGCTGGGCTTCTACTTTAGCTGCGACTTTCGCGTTGGCTTTTGGCGTGGTCTTCGGCGTGACTTTCGCGTTGGTCTTAGCCGTGGTCTTCGGTGCGACTTTCGGCGTGACCTTCGGCCCGGCCTTCGGTGTAACCTGCGCATTGGCTTTTGCCGTGGCCTTTGGCGCGACTTTCGCGTTGGCTTCGATCGTCGCCTTTTGCGCGACTTTCGCCGTAGCCTTGGTCGTGGCCACCATCGGCTTGGCACTGGATTCAGTCGCCATTTTAGCCTTTCTAACAGTCGCGGATTTCGTCTCTCTAGCCTCTATTTCGGGCTTGTTTTGGGGCTGTAGAGCCTGCTGCTCCTCCGGCAAGCCCAGCAACTGTCGTAGTAGTTCGTAACTTGCCTCGGCCTCGGCCGAGGATTGGGTAGCGATAGGACTTTGAGTATTTCCGTTCGTTGCTAGCAGCAGTTGCAGGCCAAGGATCTGAAGGACCATTAATACCGGCAGTCTGGATGAACGCCGCCGTGTTTTTCCCTTACGCTTTGCGTTTGACAGCCGGTGGTCTCGACTCGGTTTCGATATCAACATGGCACCACCCCAGGCACGTACCCACCCCTCGATTTCGGATCAACGAATGTCTCAAAATAGGCGCTTCAAGCTTCCAATGCGAATGAAATGACGCGGTGCGTTTGCTTTTCCCCATGCGGTTTCGCCAGTCGGGGAAGTGGAAGTGGAAGGGGAAGGGGCCGTTGACGTGAGCGGGTAAACGGAATGCATAGCAGAGGGGGCTTCTCGCTAGCGCGTCCGCTCGAAGTCGAAGCAGGGGCTGGATCTCCGATAGATGGTGACTCGGGGTGCCGAGTGTGTGTGGCCGAAGTTTCTACGGCGCACACTCCTAGGCCGAAGCCGTTGGACTGGGCTTCCGACACCCGTGGCCTTGTGATTAACCAACCGTGTCGCCGTTTCCCGCTGCCCGCTACAAGGAGTGACAGTCATGTTCAACGGTCTGTTCCAGATTCGCGAGCCCAAGAACGAGCCTGTTCTTGCCTACCGGCCGGGCTCCCCGGAACGTGCCGAACTCGCGGCGGCGCTGCAAGACATGCTCGACAACCCGGTGGAACTGCCATGCATCATCGCCGGCAAAGAAGTCCGCAGTGGCGATCTCATGGATATCCAACAGCCTCATGATCTCGGCCGGCCGCTAGGCCGCTACCATCGTGCGGGTGCTGAGCAGGCGGAACTTGCGATCGCAGCGGCCAACCAAGCCAAGCACGCCTGGAGTGAGATGCAGTGGTCATCGCGTGCGACCGTGTTGTTGAAAGCCGCTGAACTGTTGGCCGGCAAGTACCGCTATCAGATCAATGCCGCCACGATGCTCAACATGAGCAAGACCTGTCATCAGGCAGAGGTCGACTCCGCGTGCGAGTTGATAGACTTCTGGCGCTTCAATCCCTACTTCATGACCGAGGTTTACGACGACCAACCAATCTCTACGGCTGAAGTGTTGAACTACATGGAGCACCGTCCGCTCGAGGGATTCGTGTTCGCAATCTCGCCTTTCAATTTCACGTCGATAGCCGGAAATCTGCCGACTGCGCCGGCACTGATGGGCAATGCGGTGGTTTGGAAGCCGGCCTCTTCGGCGGTGCTGCCCGCTTACTACATCATGAAAGTGCTCGAAGAAGCGGGCATGCCTGCGGGTGTGATCAACTTCGTACCGGGTCCCGGACCGACGATTGGACCGCCGGTGCTGAACCACACAGACCTCGGCGGAGTGCATTTCACCGGCTCCACTTATGTTTTCTCGAGCATATGGCTGACCATCGGATCCGACATCCGCAAATACCAGTCCTATCCTCGTATCGTCGGTGAGACCGGTGGCAAGGACTTTATCTTCGCGCATGCTTCGGCCGAGGCCGAGGTGTTGGTGACGGCGCTACTGCGCGGGGCTTTCGAGTATCAAGGGCAGAAGTGCTCGGCGGCCAGCCGCGCCTACATCCCCGACTCCCTCTGGCCTGAAGTGAGGCAGCAGCTGCTCGACGAGGTTGCTACTGTACAAGTCGGCCACGTCTGCGAGTTTGAGAACTTTATGAACGCTGTGATCGACGCCGCGGCTTTCAAAACCATTAGCGAGTACATCGAGTTCGCGAGAAAAGATCCGAACATGGAGATCCTTTGCGGTGGCGGCTACGACGATAGCCGTGGCTACTTCATCGAGCCGACCGTGGTGGAGAGTAGGGATCCACGTTCCAAGCTCATGAGCGAGGAGATATTCGGCCCGGTGCTCACCATACACGTTTATCCCGAGGGCAAGTTCACCGAGACCATGGAGGTCTGCAACACGACGAGTCCTTACGGGCTCACAGGCGCGATCTTTGCTCAAGACCGCTACGCGATCGTTCAGGCCACGAAGGCCTTGCGCAATGCCGCCGGTAACTTCTACATCAACGACAAGCCCACGGGGGCCGTGGTCGGACAGCAGCCGTTCGGAGGCTCACGGGCTTCGGGTACCAACGACAAAGCCGGAAGCCGGCTCAATCTAGAGCGCTGGGTTTCTCCGCGTAGCATCAAGGAAACCTATGTGCCTGCCACCGACTACCGCTACCCGTTCATGGCCGGGAGCTGACATTGCGGGTCCGTGCCGGTCTCGAGTGACGCGAACTGGGTTCGGCCGTAGCTCGCCGGTCCGGCCTCGTATCAATCGTCGGGATCTGGATGGAGCTATTCTTGGAGTCCTCGATTTTGCCCTGAAATGTTAGGTCTAAGAGGCGAAACGGTGTTGCCGGTAGGAGTAACCCCTTAGAAAACAACGGAGTACGGTGAGATTGCAGGGTCCGACCCCGGGTGCCCCCTGCGCGCGGCGGGGCTTGCCCGTTGATAGGGGCAGGCCCCGCCGTTGTTGCGAGAAGCGGTAAAGTGGAATCGGTGCCGGCTCAGGGGCAGCTTGCGTTGGCTACTCCGTCGTCGACGATATCGCAGTCACCGGCCATGGCGTCGGCGCTGTTCAATGCTCTGCAGACATTGCAGCGAGCCTTGGCCTCCAGGCAGATGCCGAGATCTGCGATGGTTGCGCTGTTGCAGGCCGGGAAAGCGGCGGCGATGTCTGGGCCGGAGATGGCACAGCGCGGACCGTTGATGGTCTTGCCTAGTTTGCCAACGGTGGCGCTGCAGGCCTTGGCCGCCTTGCCGCGCGGATCGGCGCCGAGGCAAGCTTGGAGGCTTCCCGCCACTGTCAGTGAACCGTTGTCGAGGCCTTCTTTCTTGCACGCGTTGAAGCCGCCGACCAACGACAGCCGGCATTTCTGTAACTGCTTTACCACGCTGCTCTGGCAGCGTCCCAGCACTCGGGTGCTCACAGAGGAGGGAAAAATTGCAGCGTCAACGCCGATTCCGAAGATGTCGTGGATCAAAGCGGTTTCGCCCAGGATCGCGGCCTGATTGACCGTCGCCGAATCGGTGGGGCCGAAGTCGGGAAGCTGTACAATACAATTCCTGAGTTCGTTGGAAACGGTCTTGGCCGACGCGCGGGCGACTTTTGATCGTGGGTCGCTGTTCATGCAGGCATCGACCGTGCCGGTCAGGCGTCCGGTGGTTGCCGATTTGATACAACCCGCAACTTGCTTGCTTTGCGCTTTGGAGACTTTGGCGAAGTCGCGGTTGAGGCCGTTGATGCAGGCCTGCTGGTCGCGGCTCTGCGGTGTCGAGACGATGTCGGCGAAGGAAACGTCTGCACCGCTCGCGTTCTGCCCGGCTGCCACCGTGACTACCGTTGCTAGTAGCGGATCCACAGTATCGCCGTGATACAGCGGCGCCGACAGTAGCGGGTCGGGCACGGCATGTACTATGTAGTCGGCCGGCGGCAAGGACTCGACGGTGAACGTGCCGTTGAGGTCCGTGGTTGCACCTTTATCGACCAAACTCTGTGTGAGTCCTTGCACATGGTAGAGTTCTATCGCGACCTGCGGCAGTGGAGCACCGTCACCCGTGCGAACCGTCCCCGAGATCGAGGCCGCTGCCGGTAGCACGAAATCGATGCCCACGGTGTTGACGCCTGCGGTGATCGCGAGCACATCGGCGTTGGTCGAGGTGACCTTGCCGTTGTAATAAACGCGGGCTAAACCCTGCGCTACGCTCGGATCGGCGCGTACGATGTAGCTGCCCGCCGACAAGGAGTCGATGGTGTAGCTTCCGTCAATCGCCGTGGTTGCGCCCTTGCGCAGGCGCAGTCCGGTAGCGTCGAGCAAATCGAGGTCGATGCCGGCCAACGGGGTTGCCAGCGAGGCTGTGATAGTTCCGCTTATCGATGAGGCCGGTATCAGCGCAAAATTGATTCCCGGGGTGTCGGCCCCCGCGGTTACCACGATGGGATCGGCTAGATTGATGTCGACTCGTCCCGCGTGGTACTGCTGGGCGTATCCCTGCAGTGCCGAGGGGTCCGCACGCACGTAGTAAGTGCCGGGCGCCAGCGGGCCGAGTTGGTAGGCGCCGGTGAGGTCCGACTTGGCAGTATAGGTCGCCATGAACTTCAGCGTGCTGGAATAGAGGTCGAGGTCGATCGCGAGAAGCGGAGTGCCTCCGGCGGCTTCAACTATGGTGCCGCTAATGGTGCCCCCTAAGCCGATCGCGAAATCAACGTTGAGGGTCCGTGCGCCGGTGGCGACGCCTACTGGCGCGGCGTCCGCTTCTGCGGCCACGCCCGGGTAATACATGCGCTCGTAGCCTTGCAGCAAAGAGGGATCGACACGCACTAGGTAAGTTCCCGGAGCGACGGCGCCGAGTTCGAACGCACCGTTGATGTCGGTCTTCCCGGGCAGCTTTACGCGATTGCCGAGCAAGTCGAACACATCGAGATCAAAGCCGGACAGCGGGGCGCCGGTGCTAGCATCGGTGACGGTTCCACGGATGGTGCCGCCGGCGGTCAAGTCTATGTTGATGCCGGTGACCGGCAGGCTGCCGACTACGATCGGGGTGGAAGTGAGCCGGTCGGGGCCGCCGCCGAAGTAAGCGCGTACGTATAACTGCGTGTCGAGTAGGATGTTGGGATCGGCGCGAAGGTAGTAGGTGCCGGGAGGCAGTGCCCCGACCTCATAGCTGCCGTCGGCGATGGTCTTGCCGGGGTAAGCTCCCAGAAATTCTCCATTGGCGGCGTAGACGTCGATGTCCATGGCGTCGAGGGGAAGGCCGCCCGAAGTTATCGTTCCGGTGATTGAAACGCCGGTGCCCAAGGAGAAGTTGATTCCCGCAATCGCAGCGCCCGGCCCGACGACTATGGGTTGGGCTGTGCTCTTGAGGAAGGAACCATTGTAATATTGGGCGGCGTAGCCCTGTAACGCGTTGGGATCGGCTCGAACAATGTAGGTGCCGGGGCCGGGAAGGGTGAAAGTGTAGCTGCCGCCGGCGACGCTCTTGCCGCCGGTGATGGCCACGCTGGCGCCTGTGGCTGCGTCGAAGGCGTCCAGATCGATGCCCGACAGTGGCAGGCCGCTGCCGGCTGCGCTGATGGTTCCCGAAATGGTCTCTACTGCAAGCGCGTTGGCGCAGACGCCGATGAGGAGAGCCAACGAAAGCGTTAGGGTTCGTGCAAATTGGGTGTACATTACTGTAAGCCTAGGCTGTTCGTGCAGCCTTCCGGCGGTGTATGGCGCCGGGTCTAGGGAGGGGCCGAGAACGATCCCCATCAGTTTCTCGCTGTCTTCACCGGGGAGCAACAGCACTTCGCTCAGTTTTTCTCGTTTCCATGACAAATCCGTCCGTTCGGCGGTTCTTTGTCCACAGGACTCCGTCTGTCCGGCTCTTAGTCGTCCACAAGACACGCGACTTCGAAGATGTTAAGACCGCAGCCCCTGCGGATACTCGAACCCCAGACGAGTAAACATTTTGCAATTAGCGAGCCATTTGATTTCTGCTCGCTAATTAGCTGAAAAATATTGCCGGGGCACCCTAGCCCGCATTATTCATGAAACCTCGTCGCGAGAGTCGCAAGCGCCCGTGAGATCGGCCCAAGCGCAGCGATGAGGCCCGCAGGCGTACTAACAGTACGTCGAGGGCCGAAAAGCGAGCACGGGCCGAGATTGCGGGCG
>JAJRWY010000188.1 GCA_024276575.1 Candidatus Binatota bacterium | reverse complement strand
TGACCGGCTCCTTTCGCATGCGGCTCTGCCCCCTCGGGGCAACCCGCGGACATTCCGGCTTCACGGACGGGGGGTTTTTTGAATATCCCCAATATCGCGAAACGGAGCCGGTCGCCTCATTGCTCCATACGGTCTAACCAAAAGGCGTTCCCCGAGGTCTCCACAGGCGATGTCGTTCAGGTTGTGTGTGATACCGACGAAGTTGTTGCCGACCACGGTTATGTAGGCTTGGAAGCTGTTCCGGACCGACCTGAGGTCTTGCAGGCCGTCTGGAACGTTACAGCGCGAGCGGTTACACCAACCACCGGTGTTCGTTGCAGTGTGGGCCCTGTGACGGCTGAAGCTGTGATCGAAGTTATCAACAGTGAGGCGGATCTTTACGCCGACATCGACAAACTGATGTTCAAGCGCAAGCGCTACCGTGTTCGCCTCGAGCAAGCTCATAAGAAGCTTCGACTGTTGGCTCCATTGGCGTTTATTCTGGAGGCGACCCCGGTGGACATTACGGTTCCTCGGGGATTTCGACTCGTAGGCTCGCCTCAGCTTGTACCTAAGCCGAATCTCCGAATCGCGATGGCTGACGTCGGGATCAAGGCGGTTAAAAAGGAGGCAACGGGAAAGCTCGTAGCCAAAGTCGGTGACCACGTGGCGGAAGTTCAACTGGAGGCGATCACGGATCAGAGCCCAGGGCTGAGTATCAAGATTGAAAACGTCGACCACGGTGACCAGAGATACAGCTGGAGGGGGAATGTACTCGAGATTGCGACTAAGCACCCGGCGCTGTCCCGATATCTAGGGCCTCCTCCGGAGTTCCCGGGCCAGGATGAAAAACACTTCCGTGTGATTGTCGCGGAGATCGTCGCGGAAGCGGTGTGTCAACGCGCGGTCGGTCACGAGGTGCAGAAGAACGAAGAGGATTTTTTGGACGCTGATTGGGACGACTACTATGCGCAATACACCCAGTTCATGACGATGTTTCTGCCTACTGCACACAAGGTGCAGTGTCCCGACACCAAATAGCGGAGGCCCGACCTTGATCCCGCTAAAGCTTGGACTTCGGTTCGAGTAGGTTGTTGTGAGTTGCGAGCGGTAAGTGTACGGACGATGCCGCTTGTTTGGATCACGGCTGTTCCGGGGCGTGGTGGGCCGGTGTGGCTGCAGGCGCGGGGGCGATACGCCTCTAGTTTACAGTTTGTAACTTATCAGACGCTGGACATGGACATGGATCTAGATCCGGGTACCCGCTTGTTCGCCTTATCCTCACTTCACCCGGTACCTAGTCGTACTGCACGGCGGGATGAAGCCGAAGGAGAGACGCGCCGTGGTAGAGCAACTCGCTTCGATACCCTATGGTGAGGAGCGACTTCTCATCGCAACCGGAAGATACATAGGTGAAGGCTTCGACGACTCCCGCCTGGACACCCTTTTCCTGGCGCTCCCGATCTCGTGGAAGGGAACCCTCGTCCAATACACCGGCCGCCTACATCGCCTGCACCCAGCCAAAAGCGAAGTGCGCATTTACGACTACGTGGACCGCGCCGTACCAATGCTGGCAAAGATGTTGGAAAAGCGCCTGCGCGGCTACCGCGCGATCGGTTACAATCGTGAAAAAACTCCTCTGCTCCTCGACGGAGCGGAGCGCGTGATCGTCTTCGACAACAACGCGCCAGTGCGACATGACTTGGAGGAATGACAGCTGTGCGGTGAAGGTTCGCCGTAGAACGACGCCGTCACTCTTCAGATTCCAGCGCAATCTCGTCGCCGCGAAGGAGACGGTGTCCCTCGAAGACGGCAAGGATCTCTATGCGTCTGCTCCCCGCGCGATAGACTATCCGATAGCTTCGCAAGAGAACCTCGCGCACATCCGCGCGGGCGAGCTCGGGCACTCGCCGTCCGGCCCGCGGCGCTGCGGCTGCGCTCTCAGCCGCCGAGATTAGCTTCATGACCCAGCGCTCTGCCGCGCGCGGGTTGTCTCGCGAGATGTAGTCGGCGATGGCCTCGAGATCGGATAGCGCGCGATCCGTCCAGTAAATGGTGACTCGCCTCCGCGTCCGCGTCCGCCCTGAGCGAGCCGCTTTTCGGGCCGGCGCCTTTCGCGCGGTCACTTCTCCTTGCCGGCCAAGCGCGCCTTCATTCGCTTAACGACGTCGGCGTGCTTGTGGACACGCTCGGCTTCAGCATCGGCCAAGCCCTGGCCCACCGCGCTGGCGAAGCGACCCTGCTCGGTGAGTTCATCGAACGCTTGCGGAGACAACAACACGCCCGCCGGCTTGCCGTTCTGCGTGACGATCAGGGGAGCGTCGGACTCCGCAAGCTTGCGAAGCCAGTCCGCCGCTTGAGCCTTGAACTCGCTTACCGGAACGAAGTTTTCGGAGATACGAACTGCACGCATAGGACAACCTCTGGTACTTCAAATAGTCCTAATTCGGTCCGTTCGCAACCTCCCCCTGTACGAAAACTTAGCCGAACTCTACGCTACCTCCTTATAGTAAAAATTCAACGCGCCTCCGAGCCGGCGCCGACACAAAACCGGCCCCGTTGAAGCCGGCCCGTCTCGCTCACGACGGGGCGCGGCAACAAGCCCGATCGTCGTTGAACGTCTGATGCTGGCGAAGATCGGTATCGCCCACAGGGAAGCGCGCTATGCGATACTCGATCGGAAGCGCTGGCGAGCTATTCGTTGGATGCCAACATCCTGCTTTGCGCCTCCGATGAAGCGAGCCATTTTGGTGATATGGCGCGAGAGCTCCTCGAGCAGTGTGCGAACCGTCCCGCCGCAGACCTCTACGAACCCGCCTCCTCCCGCAACACGAAGCGCAATCCCCAGCGCGTCTCCAGCGACATCGCGTCGGAGTTGTCGTCGGGGCCAACGTCGATTACGACCTCGGCGTCCTTGTAGATCTCGTCCATGCCGGGGGGCAGGTACACCGGGACTGCGGCGGCCTCGGCCGCCGCAGAAGTGCCGGCCGGAACGAAGTAGTTCTCGAACAAATGGGGCGCGCTGCCTTCGCAGCAACCGCCGTCGATCGAGAAACTGAGCGGTCCGGACGACTCGCGCCGGGCCCGCTCGATTACTTCCGCAGCCTCTTGGGTAACTCTTACTTTCACTTGCTCGAGGGCAACGCCACAGGGCACTCCCGCAACGCCGTGTCGCTACTCCACAGTCTCCTTACTGAGCCAGGCGCCGGCGCCGAGCGCGCAACGCAATACCCCGGGGCCCGCATTGCACCCGCGCAACGCAACGCAATACTCCGGCGGCGCATCGCACCCGTCCACCGCCGTGCTACAGCACCGCACGGTGGCCGCACCCGCTCTGCCACTCCCACACCGCCGCACCAGCGCCGCACCCTTAATTAAACAGCATCTGGAAGTAAAACTTCTCGTCCGGCGATGAGGATTGTCCCACATGAATATGCTTTAGCTGCTGATACTCCTCCAGCCCCCAGGCCCCAGCTCGCGGCCCACTCCGCTTTGCTTGTAGCCGCCGAAGGGGAAACGCACGTTGAGCAGGTGGTAGTCGTTGATCCACACGGTGCCGGTTTCCAAGCGCCTGGCCACCGCGATCGCGCGCTCCTCGTTCTTCGACCACACTGCTCCGCCCAAGCCGTACATGCTGTCGTTGGCGATGCAGATGGCATCCTCCTCGTCCTTGTAAGTGATCACACACACAACCGGCCCGAAAATCTCTTCCTGGGCGATGCGCATGCTGTTGTCCACGCCGTCAAAGATGGTCGGCTCGTAGTAGTAGCCTTTGTCGAAACCGTCAGGCCGCTTTCCGCCGGCCACGCACTCGGCGCCGGCTTCGTGGCCGAGCGCGACGTACTTCTCGACAGTCTCCAACTGCGCGGCGCTTACCAAGGGTCCCATGGTGGTGGCCGGGTCCATGGTGTCGCTCAGACGCTGGACATGGACATGGATCTAGATCCGGGTACCCGCTTGTTCGCCTTATCCTCAAGCACGCCCAGGACAGGACCGAGTTGCTTTACGAGTTCTACCCAGTCTGTAGATTCGGGCATTGACGATTCCTCTCTTGTGTGCGTGACGGCCTAACGATCAGCATGACCGTCGTTTCAGACCGGGACGCGAAGCGGCACGGTTTGAAACGTACGAGTCGATGCTCTTGTTCGACATCTATTTGAGTTCTGCCAGATATACGAGTTCCTGGCACGTGATCCGGAAATCCGGAATCAGTTTGTCTATATCTTCTCGGTGAGCATTGTAGCGTCGGCTATGCGCAGATTGGTCCCCGAGAGTCTTGAGGCGCGGCAGTGCTCTTTTCGTGTTCCTCCCTAGATTCCAGCTCGACTCCTTCAGGAGGCACCCGATCAGGTCCGCGAGGAAGATAAAATCTCCCGTTTTGGGGTCCTTGATCTTGTCCGCTATTCCGTGAGCCTCGAAACACTCAATTATGAGTGTTTCGAGAAGCCTGCGCATCATGACGGCGCAGCCGTCAAACCAGCCCTTTTCGTAGGTTCCATTGATCTGGTGTGCAACGCGCTCGATGTATCCCCGTGTTGTCGACACAATCGCGTGCGCAAGTACACTCTGGCTTTGAGGCCGTGTGCCAGCAGATGGTGGAACGTACCGAGAGGGGGCGTCAGCTTGGATCCCCTTGGCGATGCTGAGTGCATGGCGTGGTAATGACTTCATAGGTCACTACTTCGTGTATATGTGTCTTGCCATGCTCTCGAATATTTTGTCTATCTGGTCCGGACTAGCATAGGCAGAAATATGAATCTCCAAGTTGATGCTCACGCCGGGCATGCCTTGGGGCGGAGGCGCTGGAGGTGCTGGAGGTGCCGAAGGGGGTGTCGCAGGAGTCGCCCTGACAGATTTCTTCACAACAGGCTTGGCCTCTGCCTTCTTGGAAGATGTTGCAGACTTCTTTCCTGTCCCCTTTGCTTTTCTTTCTTTCCTATTGGCCACGTCTGCATCGACGAGGATCATGTAGAATTGCGTCATCCGGCGGGCAGCGGTAGCTCCAGCCCCCGTGTGGTTCGCGAACCAACGTTCAACGGCGGCGCGATCGCTTGCTGGGTCTGGCGCAGCGGCGAGCAAGTCATCGGGGTATATCGCCTCACGAATCTGCTTGCAGACATCTGCGTATTGATGATTGTCACGCCACGCTTTTGCCAGGTCCAGAGTCTTTCCCTCCTCGTCAATCAGACCGACGTCTTTCAGGTAGGGCAGGATATTGGCTCTGGCTGAACGCGCCGACATGTTGAGGGCGGCAGCAAGATAGCTGTCGGTAACAACACCGGGCATGCTCTGTTTGAATTTGTCACGGAGTGCCCACCAGTGAGTGCCCGGCAGCATGGGGAACGATTTCTTTTCGGCCATGATGTATCTCCCTTCTCTTCCTTATATCTGGAGAGTGCGTAGTTCTCGGTCCTAGATGGAGGTCATCGCTCGGTGGCCTTGGCGCGAAGGCGTAGATCTGAGAGTTCGGTCGCCAGATCGATCCAGGCATCGATGAGTTTGCGTAGCCGCTTGTAGTTGCGCACCTGT
>JAJRWY010000187.1 GCA_024276575.1 Candidatus Binatota bacterium | reverse complement strand
TGTATTTGAGCCGCGCCTGCACACGCACAACGTCGCGAACGAACATGCTGTGTACGCGTGCGAGCTCGCGAAGCTTCGTGAACTTCGACGGAGCTTTGAACACCGGCTGATCCACCGCTCCGATGCGCAGCTTCTCCGCCAGAGCATACGCATCGACCCGGTCGTTCTTCGCACCGCGAGAGCGTAGCACGCCGGTCACTACGATCTCGTCTACATGACGAGCAAGCATCTCGTAAAGCCACACGCTTTGCGTCCCCTCTTCGAAGATCAGGTGCCGGCGACGCGGTACACCCTGGATCGCTTCGATCAGTGCTGCTCCGTTGGTCTCCACTGGGAAGTCGCGAAGGTGTTTTCCGGTCGCTGAGATAATCGCCAGCGTGCAGCTGGCTGCATGGGCGTCCAATCCGATATATTTGTCCATCGGTGTCTCCTCTTGTTAGCGGTTGTCGATCAGCCAACTCGAGAATTGCCGACGGGGTACGGAGACACCACCTTTTTGCTTCGCTTACACGCTTGCGCGCAGCATGAATCGCAGACGCCACACCCCTACGATACCTGACCGTCTGGATCTCGCTCACCGACGGTAAGCTTGCGAATGGGGATGCGCCCAGGTCGAAGACGAGAAAGCCCGGCCGTCAACGCAAGTACTCGAATCATGCGATCGAGACGGCTGTCACTCTGGGCCAGGTGTTTGGTCTGGCGTCCAGGCAGGCGGAGGGCTTTGTGCGATCGCTGCTGGATCTGCTGAATCTAGACAACGAGGTGCCCGACCACACCACGATATCGAGGCGCAAGGCGAAGCTCGGCAAAGTCATCTTCTATGAGCATGAATACAAGGTGCCGGTCCACATCTTGATCGACAGCAGTGGTCTTGCAGTTCATGTTGGCCAGCTTCGCAGACCACCGAAGAGCAGGGATTACCGCAAGCTGCACCTGTGTGTCAACGAGCAAACAGGTGACGTCATCGCCTGCGAACTGACGAGCAAGAGTGCCCGTGATTCATCGCGCGTCGCCTCGCTTGTTGCGCAGATCGACCGTCCCATTTCGTCCATGCGAGCCGACGCCGCATACGATGCCGCTGGCGTCTATGAAGCGATCGAGAATCACCGTACTCATCGCTCGCCGAGGGTCCTGATACCGCCGCGAAAGGGCGCCCAGCTTGCGTCGGAGTCAGCGACTACACGAGAGCGTAATTGCAACATTCGAGCGCGATCTCGCATCGGGAAGCGCGCGTGGCACATCGAATCGGGCTACAGCAAACGGAGCAAAGTCGAGACGACGTTCCATCGCTACAAGGTCATCGTGGGCTCAGCGATGAAGGCGAGAGGGTTGGCGGCACAGAGAGTCGAGGCAAGGATCGGGTGCAAGATCTTGGACACCACGGCGGCGCTCGGGATGCCTGATGGTGAGATGATCCGATGAGGAGAGTCGAGTTCAAGCGAACCCTCGGCCTCTACCGGAGTTGTGCACCAAGGGACCTGTCCGGCGAACCAGTTCACGGAGTCGGTGGTCATAGACGTGTTGACGGTGTTCTCGCTCGGCCATAGCGGGCAATGTGGCCGTGCCTAGCGCGACGGCAACGGGTTCTCAACGCCAAGGTCCGGGCGCCATCCACCGCTCTGCAAACAGCCGCCCCTCCCCCAGTGCTCTGGCCACCGGAAGCAGGAATGCTCGCAGCTGATCCACCGTCTCTCCCAGTGTCGCGGGAGCCCCGACGAGACGACTCTTCGTAACAAAGGCTTTCCACTGCCGCTCCGGCCCCTCGGAGTCTGCAAAGACCGGAGTCAACGCGACAGGCTCCACATCGATCTCCGTCGCTCGGTTGGCAAACGTCTTCAAAACGGCTTCCGACAACGTCCTGCCCTTGAAGTCGAACTGCCGCGACAGCAGCCAGATGTCGTAGAAGTCCTTCATGCGGCTGTTCACGGTGCCGAGATAAACCATGGCCTGAAACTTCTCGGCAACAACCGTTTCTCGCGGATACACGCGTAGACTCGGCGCTGGGGAATCCAGCAACGTAGGATACACGGCCATCGTCGCAGGCGGGTGCACGATGTCGCCAAACGCGATGTCGAGTTGCATCGGTACACGTGCGTTGTCGAGACGACCTTCTAATCTCACCCGCCCGCCTTCGTAGTCGGCATCTTCCTTTATCTTGTGCCCGGTGACCGTCTCGGGATCGAAGCTCAGGCCATCGTCTTCGACCTCGGCTGAGCACACCGCCCGAACGATGTCCTCCAAGTTCTCGATGGAATTGTCGGTACGGCCCAGGAAGTCGATGTCGCGCGTCGGACGCGAAAGGGGCAAGTCCCACACACGCAGCAGCAAAGCGCCCTTCAGGACGAACTGGTCACGGTATTCGGATTCGGCAAACCGGTAGAGGAAGCGTTCCAGTCCATAGTACTGCAGGAGCTCTTGGAACGGTCGGCCATCGGCCTTCGCTCGCTGCGCTAGTCTTGCACGAACGGATGCCGCGACGTTCTTGGTCACGCGATCGCCTCCAGATAAGGGCGGATGATCCGCTCGACCCGACAGACCCTGGCATGGGCGAGCAGGTTCTCCACCTTAGCTCCGCGCCTTTGCCTCCAGCCACGCAGGGCCTCAATGGCAACATCCGTGCCGATCTTGTTGCGATACTTGAACGCGTCGGCGACGGACTTCTCCGGCCCGTAGATGCGAATTTTCACCCCGTCAATCTTGGGCGTCTCGACTCCCTCCGCAAACGCCGGACCGGAGAACCAATACACGTTGATCGGCGGGTGATCGAGACGCGGCTTCTCCGCCCCGCGTGCTACAGCGACATCGACAGCATGCGGCACCTGAGTAGTGAGTTCGTGGTAGGCGAGCGCCGAGATCAGACAGATCACGCCGTTCGGAATGCGCGATGCGACCGTGACTAGGTCGGGCGCCTCGAGTCCGCCGCCCACGGCAAGGCGATAGAGCCCGCGGCTGAGCTGCTCGACAACGCCCTCGTCGCGCATAGCGTACAGCGTCTTGCGGCTTACACCCCGCCGAAGCGCCTCCGACATCCTCAGGATCCCGCCACTACGGCGGAACACCCTCGACGCGTCTGTGATGTTATCGCTCATGGCGGAGACATAATACCATCATTACCCAATATGTGGAGGGCTTTTGTACCAGCCGGATTCTCGACAGGCTTGCCGGCGAAGGTACAGGTTACGAATGGGGTCCCATTATTGAAGCGAAAAGGCGCCGGAGCCGTAACCTCATGTTCTAAAAGTGTTCTCAGGCTGAAAGCGAGTTCGAGTCTTTTGTTCTCAGTCGAGAATCGGTTCGCCCAGCCGACCGAATGGGGAGCCAAATTCACCAATAGTCCAAGAGGCACCCCCGTGTCACCTTTCCTGCAAGAGCTGCCCGGCCCGCCAGTTGTAGTCTTCACTCGCGGTTCGGCCTAGCCCTCCGCTTACAGCAGATCGCCTGCCGCTCGCGATGTTCTCCTTGCCGCCGGTAACGGAGGCGTGCGCGCCTGAAGCGGAGTTAAACTCCCCACCACCCACGGTCGCAAGAAAGCCGCTACCGAAATTAGAAAACCCTCCAGCGACGGAACTGCCGTACCCTGTAGCATAATTTGAACCCCCACCGCTGACCGATGCTGACTGCCCCACTGCTTCATTCCCATACCCGCCAGATACTGAACCGTGTCTGCCGGTCGCCGCTCCCTGTCACTCGCCAAAACTCCATTCGGTCCGAAATCATTGCACTTTTCCACCCAGGCGCAACCCTTGCGATCCGATCGAATCCTGGAAATCATCAGTGAATGTTTCACGCTTTCAGCTTCATTTTGACGACGCTCGTCCTCGCCTTCCGAGCGTTCGGGAAATCCAAGGCCGAACTCACGCTCGAAAATCTTGCGCTACGTCAACAACTCGCGTCCATGCATCGAACAACCCGACGACCAATCATTTATAACCACGAGCGTTTGTTCTGGATCGCGCTTCGCCGAAGCTGGACCGGATGGAAAGAATCCCTCATCTTCGTAAAACCCGACACGGTCGTTGCGTGGCATCGAAAAGCTTTTCGGCTTTATTGGCGACACATATCCAAACCGAAAGGGAGACCACCGATAGATCCGCAAATCCGAGAACTCATCGCCCGTATGGCCAAAGAAAACGCCGGATGGAGGGCACCGAGGATTCACGGCGAACTACTTAAGCTCGGATTTTCCGTCTCAGAACGAACTGTTTCTCGATACCTTCGTTCGTTCATAACTCGCCCGGACACGGGCGCAAACTGGAAGACTTTTCTCGAGAATCATCGTCACCAAATCATGGCCACCGATTTCTTCACCGTCCCAACCGCAACGTTCAAGAACATTTACGTGTTGTTCATCATCCAACACCTTCGCCGTCGGATCATTCACTTTGCAGTCACGAAGAACCACACGACCGACTGGGTCATACAGCAGATGCGCGAAGCCTTCCCTTACGACAGCGCTCCGCGCTATTTGATCATGGACAACGATTCGACGTTCTCCGACGCAGTGACCGAATCGCTTAAAAGCTTCGGCGTCACAACAAAGAGAACGTCGTTTCACAGCCCTTGGCAAAAGGGCTACGCTTCACACTGCACCTCCTCAGGACGGTTCGACGGGACCTCGGGAAAACGCCTTCGTTCACAGAGCTTTGTGCCTTGCATCTTGGTTGGTGAGTCATTATCGAGCGGCTCGTAGAGGCACTCGCCCTTGTAATTGTAGCGCTGAGCCAACAGTAGACCGTGATCGCGCCAGTGTTTGATAGTGCCGGGTGTTACGTTGAGCAAGTTGGCGATCTCTTCGAGGGTAAGCATGCCGGTTAGGCGCAAGCGTTCATAGCGAGTCGTCAGTTTGTAGTTGCTGCGAATGCGCCGAACCATGGAGCAGTGAAACGCCTCGCCCGTGCCGGAGACGAAGCCGCGCTGGTTGAGCAGTTCGGCGATCTCGTCCTCGCTGTGGTGATCAAGCAGTTTGTCGATCTCGGCGACTACGGCGGGCGAGGTCTGGCGAAGCTTCCACGCAGGAGCCATAAGCGGCAGTGAGAGAGTCTCGGTCGCGCCGCCCTTGAAGCGCACATGTGCCGTGACCTCACTCCCCTTAATCAGCGTTACGTCCTCGATGAGCAATCGCACCATACGCTTGCGTTCTCGATCCGGCGTGCGCGCGTCACACCAGAGCTTGGGGAAGTCAGTGGCCAGGGCCATGATCTGTAGTCGTTGCTCGTCATCGAGGTCGCGGTGGTCAGCCGCGCGTTGCTTTTCATACTCCTGCTGCACCTCGTCGAGCGTGCGCAGTTTGTCGTTCCACTCGGCTTCGAGTTGATCAGCCACCAATCGGTTATCGGGATCGACGTGCATATAGCGACGCCGGGCCATATCAGCCTCGTAACGGGCTCGATCAACTCGCTGATGGCGCAGATCATCAGCCTCTTGTCTACGCAGATCGAGCTCTTGCTCAACTCGCAGTGCCACCTCCAAGGCCGCCGGCGTCACCATCTCGACGAGGAGCTTACCAATGGCCTTGTCGATGCCGGCGCCGGGGATGTGTTGGCAAGTCGGTCCAGCTCTCTGGATGCGCACCTGCTGGCAGACGTAGTCGGGTAGCTGCTTGTCGCGGCGCGTGTGATAGCGCACAGTCATACGCATTCCGCACACACCGCACATCACCAGCCCCTGCAACAGAGCAGGTCCTTCACGCGGCGGGCTCTTGCGACGATCGTGCCCGTGAGCTTGAGCGCACTGTGCGAGCCGCTGCTGATTCTCTTCGTAGTGTTCCCACGAGATGTAGCCCGGGTGAATCTCGGGTAGCAAAACCTCCCACTGGTCCCGGGGCACGCCTACTACGGTGGTACTGCCGTCACTTCGTCGGCGCGTGCGAAAGCGCCCGAAGACAAAGGCTCCGGCGTATCGTGGATTGTGGAGCACTTGTAAGACCCGCCAGTGGGTCAGTGCTCCCCATACCAGCTCGCCCTTGTGCGCACCCCGGTGCAGTCGGCGGGGAAAGGGTAGGCTGTGCTGCGTGAACGCCTTGACACTTGCTCGGGCCGATCCGGTACGGCGAAACGTTTCGAAGAGGTGGTGAATACTGCGCTGGACTTGCTTGTCGGGATCGAGCACCACACGCTCGTCGGTGTCGTAGAGCAAGCCCACAGGCAGGGGCAACTTGAGCTCGCCCCGGCGAGCCTTGTTCAAGATGCCGCCACGAAGCCGCGCTCGCAGTATGTGCAGCTCTGCTTCGCTCATGGTTCCCTTGAGCCCCAGAAGTAGCCGGTCGTTGAAGTCGCAAGGGTTATAGAGACCGTCTTCATCCAGGATCAGGGTGTCCGAAAGCGCGCAGATCTCGAGAAGTCGGTGCCAGTCGGCCGAGTTGCGTGCCAGGCGCGAGACCTACAGTCCAAGGACAATGCCGGCACGTCCCATGCCCACCTCGGCCACAAGTCGTCGGAACCCCTCTCGGTCATCGGCATGGGCACCTGATTTCCCTTGGTCGCTGTCGATCACCGTGATCTGCTCCAAGGGCCAACCCAGAGCCACGGCACGCTCACGAAGCGCATACTGGCGCTTGGTGCTCTCGGTGTTTTCAAATACCTGGCGAACCGTTGACTGGCGCACGTACAGGTAGGCATCGCGTTTGAGGTGCTGCGCAGTGACCTTCTGGTGGGCTTCGGATCTCATGGACTCACCCCCTGCAAGCAACCCAGCGCCATGTTTGCGAGTACATGCACGACCTCAGCCTCTGAGCCGTGGACCAAGGCATGTTTGCTCGTGCACCGCTCGTGCACTGCAGGCGTAGGTGCCTGCACAATCACGCGGGTGCGCCACACGTGCATCCACGCCGCCAATCCCTGCTGCAACAGCAACGCCAGTCCAAGGCGAGCGCCCAAAAGCCCACCTTCGAGAGCCCGGCTGCGTAGCTCTTCGTAATGAGTTGCGAGATCGTCGCTTGTATTCGTGGCATCGAGTGCTTGCTGCATGTTCATAGCCGTTTTTTTTTCCGCCGCCTCAAGGCTCGCTCCACACTGCGCCGGTGAATCGAGAGACCGAAACGCTGCTCGAGACGACGTGCCAGCTCGGTCGCACCGAGCGTGGGGTTCTCGGCCAGCGCTTGCTGGAGAAAGTCCATCTGTGCTTCCCCAAGCTTGTGTGCCCGTCGAGGGCCCGGCTTCTTCGGTACCAGCGCCGCCAGGCCACCGTCGCCGAAGGCTGCCTGTGCCTGGTACAGCGTCGGGCGTGAGACACCGAAAGCGGCAGCCGTGCGGCTGATCGTCTGTCCGTCGATACGCACGCGCCGCAGCATCTCGTACTTGACCTGGACGAGATCGCGGGCATCGAAGAAATCGCTGGAGACGAAGTGCTCGTCGCGCACTGTCTCGGGATGGGGGTGCAGGCAGCCTTGCCGGCGCAGGGCGTCGAGCTTGGGGTCGGGGGGCTTGCGTTTGGCCATAGCAGTCACCTCGGGAGCAAGGACGGTACGTAAGCTTAATTATGCCGCCTGCACCGAGGAGGTCAAGCCCCACTGCTGTATAACTCTTGCAATCCTCGAAATTAATACGACTTTCGCCCCAACAGAGAGTACGCACCTGGGTCGGCCCCGACATAATTGCTCTTACGCTAGCGGCGCAATTGCCTTTACACTGCCGGATCATCCCCCTGCCTCCAGCCCACCGCTGAGTCACGACCGCAACCTGCGGATCATGTCGGCCAGCTCACACAGATCCGCAACCCGGAAGCGCGAGCGGCCAGCGGAGACCACAACGAACGGATCCGGCGCTTCTACACTTGTCCACCGCGCCGGCAGTGACTTCAGATCACCACTGTCGTCATGGTAGTAGACACGATCCTCGCCCCAGTTGTGCCGGTAGGTAACCAGCTCGAACTCTCGCCCCAACAGCGGGTGGAAGGGGTGCGTGATGCGGAAACGTCGCTGCGGATCGTCACCATCGGGTGCAGTTGACAGCTTGGACCAATGGTGTCGCGGAACGATGGGTCGGAATCTGTCGTCGAGAACTCTTCGACCACGTGATCATTCTCGGCGAACGACAACTCGCTCGGCTCCTAGAAAGTTACATCGCCTACTATCACGACGATCGGTGTCACATCGCCCTGGACAAGGACACGCCAGCGAAACGCCCAGTCAACAACCAAGGCGATTCGAAACGCAAAGTCGTTTCGACGCCTCGCGTCGGCGGCCTACAT
>JAJRWY010000186.1 GCA_024276575.1 Candidatus Binatota bacterium | reverse complement strand
TGGCCGAGCGGAGCGTTCGCCGAGCGGAGCGTACCCAACCGTACGTGAGCATCGGCGGGCGCGAGTACGGCCGCGGATGGCGTGCTCCAGCGTGAGCCAGAGGCGATTTACGCCGTGAATTATTGTCCGATCAAGGCTAGCACCGTGTGGAAGCTAGTGTCCATTGTTGCGCTGCATCGGGTCTTTATCATAGCGTCG
Source organism: Candidatus Binatota bacterium (assembly GCA_024276575.1). Classification (GTDB taxonomy): domain Bacteria; phylum Desulfobacterota; class Binatia; order UBA1149; family CAITLU01; genus JAJRWY01. The sequence continues at coordinate 2,756 of JAJRWY010000186.1, read as the reverse complement.
ATTATGTTCGAGACGTTATGTACGTGTAGAGTACACTCGACAGAAGTAGTATTGTCGAGTATACTCTACACGTATGGACGACAAGCGCTTGCTGGATATTTCCGCGTACTGGAGCTTTTGGGGCGGTGAACTCCCCGCGGCGATAGAGCGCGACGTCGATCTGCCGTCCTCGTTGCGCGAGTCTCTGGCTTTGGTGGTGCAAGGGGTCCGGCGCTGTGGAAAGTCGACGCTGCTCACGCAGCTCGTGCGGCGCTACCGACTCAACCCCAAGCACTGTGCCTTTCTCAATTTCGAAGACCCTCGTTTGGGGCAGAGGCTCGACCACGGGCTGCTTGACGCCTGGGTGGCTGCGTTCCGTAAGGCCCACCCCAGGCTCAAGAGGGCCTACTTTTTCCTCGACGAGATCCAGGCCGTAACAGGTTGGCAAAGGTGGCTACGTGCGCAATTGGAACGTCCGCGAGGTAACCACTTCATTCTCACCGGCTCCAATTCGGAACTGCTTTCGGGGGAACTAGCGAGTCTGTTGACCGGGCGGCACCAAGTGGTGGAGTTGTTCCCTTTCGACCTGAGCGAATTCCGGCGGGTCAGGCGGCGCGGGACGATAGAGGAGTATCTCGAGGCGGGCGGTTTTCCCGAGCCTCTTTTCCTGGATGAAGGCGACCGGCTTCGGCAGCAATACTTTCTGGACATCGTTGAACGGGACATTCGCGAAAGGCTGAAGGCCCGCAGTGCGGCGGCCGTGAAACAGATCGTTCTGATGGCGTTCGAGTCGCTCGGCTCGGAGCTGAGTTTACGGCGTCTATCGGCGGCGGCCGGTATTGCGGTGGAAACGGCGGCGAACTATCTCGCCGCTAGCGAGTCGGCCTATCTGTTGTTTGCAGTGCCGTATTTCGCGTTCTCCGAGCGCAAGCGGGCCGCACGTAACAAGAAATACTACCCCGTAGATACAGGCTTGAGGCGTATGGTCGCCACTCGCGCGGGCGCTGACCGCGGCAAACTGCTCGAATGTGCGGTACATCTCGAGCTTCGCCGCCGGGGGCTGCGTCCATCGTACTGGCGAGGCAGGACCGAAGTGGATTTCGTCGTGAACACGCGCGCCGGCATCGTGCCCGTCCAGGTGAGTTGGGGGCAGCCTTTGGAGCGTCACCAGCGAGCGTTGGCGGAGTTCTACGAGAGCTTTCCGCAGGCCCAGGAGGCTGTGTTCGTCGGTCCTCGCGAATACGAGCAGGGCGTGCTGGAGTGCTTGGCGCCAGGCTGAGCCGTTCAAGTCGGCAAAGTCGTAGAAGTCGTCGAAGTTATAAATAGCGTCGTAGTCGACGAAGACGTTGATGTCGGAGCGGGGAAGCAGCGGATATTCGCACGGCCCTCCGTCTCGCACGCCTAGCGCCGCCCACAGCGCCGGGGAAAACGCAGCGATGTTATACAGCGCCGCATACCCAAGAAACCGACAGATTTTCTGTCTAATCAGATGTTGGGCCAAGGCGCACACCTGTTGGAGGGAGGGATTGACAGGTGTCACGTGACGCATTATTTTTTAATGCGTGATTAAGACGTTTGGTGACAAGAGAACACAGGAGGTGTACTCGGCTGGCAAGTCGAAGCGATTTCCGGCGGATGTGGCCAAGCGAGCGCGACGCAAGCTTGAGTATGTCGATCTAGCCACGTGTCTCGACGACCTGAAGGTTCCTCCGGGCAATCGTTTGCACACTCTCGAACGGGACCGCAAAGGGCAGCACGCTATCCGCATCAACGATCAGTGGCGGGTGTGCTTCCGATTCGTAGACGGTGACGCGTATGACGTCGAGATCGCAGACTACCATTAGAGCGAGGTGTGACGTGAGCATTTCAAACAATATCGAGCGCGAGATACGGCCTACCCATCCTGGCGAAATGCTGAGGGAGGATTTTCTGCCTGATTACGGTCTTAGCGTTTCCACCATGGCCGAGGCAATCGGCGTATCGAGGCAGACGATCAACGAACTGCTGCGTGAACGTCGCGCTGTGAGCCCAGAGATGGCGCTACGGTTGGCACGGCTGTTCCGTAACACACCGGAGTTCTGGCTCAACGCGCAGCGTGCCGTGGACCTGTGGGATGCATCCCAAGCGATAAAGCGCCAGGTCAAGAGAATCCGGCCACTCAAGGTGGCCTAACGCGTGGAGCGGACCGGCATGATCGGTCGCGATGACGGCGAGCGCGTTGCGCCGGCCGCTCATGACGGGCGTACGGCAAGAATAGAACTCCGATGATCAAGCAATCGGATGCCATACGCGACTACGTGTTCCCCATAGCGAACGTCGCCAGGAATGCGAACGGACTGGCGTTCATACGTTTCCTTGGTACTGGATTCCTCATTGGCAATCGTGGCTTCGGACTTATCGCAGCCCACGTGGCCCAAGACTTCGACGGTGAGACCGTCGTGGCGATGTTCGCATCTGGCTCTAGTGGCTGGGAGGGTATTCCGATAACCCACTCTGAAACGTATGCACACGAAGACGTGGCGGTTGTCAAGGTCGAGGGTGATTCGTGGAAGTCATTCTTCAGGCTGTCCAACTAGGCGACAAGGGTCGGGAGGTTACGATGGCAGGTCACAAAATTACGACGGACCATATGAAACCTGGAGAGTGCGTAGTTCTCGGTCCTAGATGGAGGTCATCGCTCGGTGGCCTTGGCGCGAAGGCGTAGATCTGAGAGTTCGGTCGCCAGATCGATCCAGGCATCGATGAGTTTGCGTAGCCGCTTGTAGTTGCGCACCTGT
>JAJRWY010000185.1 GCA_024276575.1 Candidatus Binatota bacterium | reverse complement strand
TCGGTCAGGTTGAGGTTGGTCATCATGTTCGACAGTGTGGTCAGCAGCTTGTTGCCGAGCATGTGCCAGAAGAACAGCACACGGCGCTCTTCGCCGGTGAAGCGGGACCCGTAGACCACGTCGGCTTTGCCGTCGAGAATCTGCTTTATCAAGCGCGAGTAGTCGTTGGGATCGTACTCGAAGTCGGCGTCTTGTATGACCACGATATCGCCGGAAACTTCTTCGAAGCCGCGGGCCAAAGCGGCGCCCTTCCCCGCATTCTGAGGATGCAACACGGCTTTGAGCGTGGTGGTGGCGGGCAGGCTGCCGGCTTTCACGTCCAGTTCGCTTTGCCAGTCGTGGCCGAGACTTTGAATTATCTCGCGAGTACCGTCGGTCGAACCGTCATCGACTACTATGATTTCCTTCTTGTAGGGAGTGGCGAGGACCAGTTTCAATAGGTCTCTGAGCGTTGCTCGTTCATTGTAGACGGGTATTACCACCGAGAGTGTCAGTTCATTGTTCAAGTCGTTGTCTCACTTGGGCCGGAATCGTCGGCCGGGCCCGCTGCTGACAGCGAGCCGCTACGCTATTTATTGGTATCCTCACTTAGGCTGAACAGATCGCGACGAGATCTAAGGCCTCGTCTACGCCGTCGGCACTGACATAGAAATCTTCCGGTGTAATCTTGACTTCGTCCGTGCTCTTGCGAGCCGAACGACGCACTACGGTCGAGAGTTTGGCGAAGGCGAAGTTGACCACGAAGGTGGGTAACAGATTACGTATGCCCAGCGGATCCAGCGCTAGTATGCGCTTGACTGCGGCTTCGCGCCCACGGTCGAAGTCCGAAACCTTCTGGTTGCCGTGCATGCCGCTAATCTGCACCTGTGAGAAAACGCGGCTTAGCAGGACCCTCAATTCCTCGGCGGTGTATTCGCGCACATGGTAGGGATTTTCCGAGAAGGACTTCAGGCGGTTGGGTGTAGTCAGCATCAGCCGGCCTTGGGGGGCGATTCGTCGTTTAAGCCCTTCGAGAAACGCTAGCTCATCTTCTATGTGTTCGAGCACTTGGAAGTTGAGAACCACGTCGTAGGTCTCCGTGAAGTTGCCCGGACGGGTCAGGTCGAGTTGTACGAAGTCGAGGTTGTCTTTCTTCCATCTGCTCTTGCAAAAGGCCACCGCGTCCGCCGAGTAGTCCACGCCGGTGACCGCTACTGCACAGTCCGCCAGGGTTTGGGTTCCAAAGCCTTCTCCGCACCCGGCATCCAGCGCTTTCTTGCCGCGAACTAGTTCGGCGGCGTAGATGTAGGCGGCCAGATGTCTCGACTCGTCATAGTCGAAGCCTTCGCCCCAAGCCGGGCGCTCGCCGGTGAATGTAGTGGATTCCATCAGTTCTCCAGGGCGGCCAGCGCGCGGGCCGCCCGTGCGGCAAAATCGCGCACGCCATAATCCGGGTCAAGGCGCAGCGCCTTGACGGTATCCAAATACTTGTTCGCTCTCCGCGATTGCAAGCCCCACAAAGCGGCTTTACGCAACTCCGGGTCCGGGTCGTCGAGCAAGCGCGCCAGGGCTGCGTTCAGACGCTTGCCGCCGGCCAGGGAGGCGAGCCAAGCGGCGGTCACTCTTGCCGGGCGCTTGTCGCTGTGTAAGGCAGTGAGTATGAGCTTGTCCGTCGTGCGGGACTCACCCGCCATGAGCAGTAGGCGCGGCGCGATCATGTCATCGTAGGCCAGTAGGCCCCTGATGTCGGCGCTCACCTGCTTGCCGTATCCACGCTCGAGCAACCCCAGTATGGCGCGGATCTTGACTCGCAAATCGTTCGCTTCTAGAGCCCGCCACAGAATCGGAGCGAGTACTTCGTCGGCAAAGTTGTCGCATGCCCACAGTGCCACTGCACGAAGCCGTGGATCGATGAAGGGATCGAACGCCATCGCCAACATCCTGCGGCGAAGCTTCTTGCGCTGCGGCAACAGTTTGGCGTTTGCCACTGCGGGCGCGTGTACCCAGAAGCTGCGGGCCAGATCCTTGCTGGAAGTATGATCGAGTACCGCGGAGACCTCGGCCCTGACCCTGTCGCCGTAGCCGTCGAGTAGCGGTAGCAAATCGGGAATCAAGCTGCTGTCGGCTGAGGATCCGAGCGTGCGGATTGCTGCGATGGTCTCGCGTGGAGCCAGCGTCCGTTTTTCGACGGCGCGGGCTAGCGCGTGGACGGTTTTTCCCCCGTGGCTATGGCGTAGTGCCCAAACCGCACTGTTGCGGACTTCTTGGACGGGGTCTGAAAGCGCGGCGATGACTTCTGCCAGATCGCCTTCGAGGAAGAGCTTCGAAACCTCTGCTAGGGTTCGGGTTCGCCGGGCGGGATCGGCGGAGGACAGTCCTTGCGTGATCCATGCGAGCGCGCCGCTGTCGTGCAGGTAGTCGCGCAGCTCCGGTAACCGAATCGTTTCTTCGCGGACGGGGGTGCGGCCGTTGTGAGCCAGTACGGTGTAACGCCCTATGCGCGCCAGCGGACTGTAATTGTCGCGCAAGAAAGCACCGATTCCGTAGTAATACATCGGTGCTTGCACGAAGAACATGGCGTGGTCGTGGTAGACCACGGCCAGTGGGGGCGGGTTGCTACGCAAGGCTGCAACTACTTCTGCCTCCACCTCACGCCCGGGCCAGTAAGGATAGAAGTACCCGTGGCGTGTGGGATTGTCGCGGTCGGATAAGAAGGAGATCAGATCCAGCATCGGGAAGGTGAAGACTTTTTCGCCTTCCCGGGTGTGCTCGTGCAGGAAGCGTGCGGTTTCCGCGAGCTCGCTGTAGCGAATGGCTTTGCCTTGATTTATGCGCACCGGCGCCCGCGCGTTGTCGAGTCGTGCCGCGGGAGCGCCCGCGCCCCATGTCGTATGCTGCAAGGAAGCCATGGGCTCCCACATCCGCAAGCATGCGATTGCGACAAGAGGCGTAAGCCAGGCCGTCCGGACACATATTGCGAGTAGTTTGTTCGGTGAAGGATTCCAGCGCTCCACCAGTTTGGCCAGCAGCACGATTGCGAGTACCAATAGTAGCGGTGCACCGCCGACCCAGTGCATGTAGTCGCTGCGCGGATAGATCTGCAGGTACATCAAGAGCGCGCCACTGACTAGGATACCGAATTGCAGGGGATTGTCCGCAACCGGCGCCGCCGTTCCGGTTGCGCTTTGGCTGCGGGCCTCGGAGAAAACCGCGAGTAGCCATACCGGCATTGCAGTTGCAAAAATGACGAAAGCCAAGGGGAACACTGCAGCTTCGAATTCGTTGGCTACGGCCCTGGCGAAGCCTTCAGGCATCAACGAATGTGATGCGAGCAGCCAGAGCGCGACCGTTGCCAATGCGACGCCGGCAGCGGCGACGATTTCGGGGCTCAGTTTCAAGCGCCTTAGCACCGGCGGTGCGGCGGCGGCCAAAGCCAGGAACAGGGCGCCTGCCGCGGCGGCCATGAGCACCGGCGGATGCCCGATGTAATAGAACTTTTCGAAATCCGCGCCGATGAACAATACGTCGACCAGGAAACGCTGAAGCCCCAGAAGCTTCATGACCGCTGCCATCCACGGGATGTTTATCGCGAAGAAGGCGGCAGCCAGCAGGAGGCTCGATCCTACGATGCGTGGCTGTAGCTCTAGGGGCTGGGCTCGGGAAGACGACACTGCGACGATAGCCGCCACGGTAGTAGCCGGAGCGAGGAAGACAATGAGTTCGCGAACCCCGGCTTTGCCCGAGAACAGCACCCAGACACCGGCGAGAGTCGCTGTCCACATCAGCCACCACCAAGCGCCGTCCCATCTTCGGCTGGTGCCGGCTCCATGCTCGCCGCCCGCCGTGCCTTTACCCGCTTCTTCGTGGTTGCCGCTACCGTTTCCGGTATTCGCCAAGGTGTTGCCCGTGGTGTTGCCGCGGCTGCCGGCGGCGACGGAACCTGTCGCCCCGGCTTTGTCCTTGCGGACGGCAACAGCGCGCCACGGTATCGCGGCCAGCACTACGAAAGAGGCCGTGGCAAGGTGCAGCAGGCCCACGTTGGGCTTGAACATGAAATCGATGCCGGCGAACAGGCCTGCAACGATGATCCAGCGCTTGGCCCCCCGGTCGCTGAACTTTAGCAGCGAGAACAGGCCGGCGAGGAAGAAAAACACATTGTACCAAACCGGATAGGGGATGTTGAAAGAGGCGAAGCTCCCGGCGTAGTTGGGGATCAAGCTCACATAGAGGAGAGCCGGCAGCCAACTTATCCACAGAGGCGCGAAACGCGCAGCAATCAAGGTCAGCAGGGCCGCCGAGCAACTGTTGACCGCCGCTAGCAGCAGGCGTCCCGGAATGACGCTGTAGCCACCCCATTTGAGCAGGGCTGCGTGCAGGTAGTAGACGGCTGGGGTGTAGCCGATGTGAAAGTCGACGTATGGAGTCTGGCCGTCCGCTACTCTCTCGGCTTGGTAGAGCAGGGTGCCTTCGTCCTCGAAATTGATTCCGTAATCCGCAAAAGAGCTGAAAAAGGCTAGGCTGCAGAGGAAAACCAGCAGTGCGACGATGGACGTTTTTAGCGGACTACTAGGCATATCTGCTGGAAGAACAAGGGCTCGGCCCCGGCATGCACGACGGCGGCCACACAGCATAGGACTTTATCATGCCGGGGCCAAGGTCGCCCAACAGGTCCGCCCAGGGTCGCTTCGTGCGTGGGGGTGCGTTTTTCGTTACTGTTGGTAGCGTAGTGTCCGGAGCTGGTTTCGTTGCGGCTTTGTTGGAATCGAATCGGTGGGGATGTGCTCCGCTCCGTTCCGGTGCTTCATAGGATTTATGGGAATTTCATCGTTACAGAAGTGGTCGCAACTCTTGCCGGGCTTTGAGCTTCGTTCGATAGCGCCACACGTGGCCCCTAAGCAGGCGCGCTTGCCCGGCGCCGCCCCGGAGCGGGATGCCGGGGCCGCCGATGCCACCACCACCTCTCCCCCTGCCGATCTTTGCGCCCGTAGCCTCCGCGAGGCCGGGCTCGTAGGCTTTGCGCGCGCGGCCGCTGCGGCGGCAGCTCCCCTCACCCTGCTCATTAACGACACGCACAGGTTCACCGATACCGCATCTTTCCTCGCAGCGTTCTTCGCGGTGCTCGACTCCGAGTTGGCTCGCTGCGAACAGCCGCACTTGCGGGTTTTGGTTGCGGCCGGCAGCCACATTTCGAGTGTGGATGAGCGCCGCGAACATGAGCAAGCGAAGATTGGCCGCTGGCGCGGCCGCATTGCGGAGTTGGCCTGGCATGATGCTCGCGACCCGGCTTGCCTAGCCGCGGTCGGTTCGCTTCGCCTGCATCGTTGGATGAGCGAAGGTGGTTTCTACTTAGCCTGCGGCAGTATGGAGCCCCACTATTTTGCCGGTGTGACCGGCGCGCACAAGACCCTGACCGTGGGCTTGATGTCGATGGAGGATCTGCAGGCCAATCACGCGCAGGCGATGGCGCCTGAGGCCTCGGGCCTGCGTTTGCAGGGGAATCCGGTCTACGAGTCCATAGTTGCGGCCCTTGGCGAGTTGGAACTGTCGGGCGCCAAGTTGTTGGCCCTGAACCAAGTCATCGTCGACGAGCAAGTCAGAGCCTGCACGGCCGGTGCTCCGCTCGAGGCCTTGGAACGCGGCCTCCCGCTGCTACACGCGTGCTGCTCGGTGGCCTTGCCGCAGCCTCTGGACCTTGTGGTGGCACAGGTCGAGCCACCGCTCGATCGCGACTTTTACCAGGCCGACAAAGGTATCAAGAACTGCGAAGCGGCGGTGCGTGACGGTGGTGTCATCATTGTCGAGGCAAGCTGTGAGGGCGGTGTGGGCATAGATCATTTCGTGGAGTTGCTACGCCGGGCGCCGAGCCATGAAGCCGCGCTGGCAGTGGTGGCATCGCGCGGCTACCGGCTCGGCGATCACAAGGCGGTGCGGTTGCGCGCTCTTACCGACACCCGCGGTGTCCATGTCGGCCTGCTCAGCCGCGGCCTGCAACCCTCGTTGGCCGGGGTTTTGGGGATCTCGATCTTCACCGATCGATCCGCGGCCGCGGCTTGGGCTGTGGATCTTCTTGCGGCGGGACCGGGCATGGCCGGCGGGGCTGGCCCTGCCCCCTCCGCGTCCGTGGACGAGGCGAAGCCGGCGCTGCGCGGCGCCGTGGTCGCCGATGCCGGCAATATTTGCCTGCAACTGCGGCCCGCTGCTCCCCCTCGTTAGCCACCCGGCGGCGGTTCGTAGTAGCGCTGTCATTAATAAGGCAGGTTGTTCCAGGGATTATAGCGCGGCTAGCGCAGCGAGAATCGCTTCCTGTTGGTGAGAATCCCTCCCTTGTTCCGCGGTAATTTGTCAAGTAAACTTGACACTATCCCAGGGCTGAGAGATACCTCCTGCGATGAATGTCGAGACCCTCAAGACGATCGCGCGGGCGCGCGGGTTGAAGCAGTCGGACGTGGCACGGCTGGCTGGCGTGAGCCGGCAGGCCGTGTGTCTGTGGTGGTGCCAAGCGGGCGAGGTAAACGTACAGTTCAAGCACTTGCGGCGGCTCGCGACGGCTCTTGGCGTCTCCCTCGACGATCTTGCCAAGCCCTTGCCTCTGCTCGACGATGAGCATGCGCGGGCCGAGGCTGAAACGGCGCTGCTATGGGACCGTATCTATCCTGACCTCCCGACTTTCGCCGCTGCGTTGCTCGAGGGCGAAGCGCCGGCGCTGGCTCGTTTGGTTCAGGCCTACGGTCTGTTCGGCGCGGAAAGGATACTCGGCAAACGGGTGTGGCGCGATTTTCAGCACTACCGGCGTCTGATTCCGCCGACGCTGCGCACAAAATACGACACGGTATGGAAGACGGTCTACAACCGAGCATCGAACTAGCCGAGCGTGTCTTGCCGCCGCCGTTATTCGTGGCGCTGAAACACGTCTTCGCCCAAAGACTGGAAAACTGCGGCCTCGTGGGCGGTACGGCATTGGCGGGTTTTTATGCCGGGCACAGGCGCTCGGACGATATTGACCTGTTTGCCCGCGACCCGGCCAGCATGCGCGCGGGCGTGCTGGCCGTTAAGAGTCTGGAGCGCGTGGGCGCCTTGCTCACGGCCGTGACACGCTCACAGCAGTACTTTCACGTTCTGTGCGAACTACAGGGACACCGTTTCACCATCGACGTTGTCGAGGATGGGAATCTGTTTCGTGTCGGCTCGTTCGTCCGGCTTGCCGGTGGCGTTTCGGTTGCCGACCTGAAGACTCTTCTGGGGATGAAAGCCGCGACGCTCGTAAGCCGCTGCAGCGAGAAGGACCTTTACGACCTGCTCTGGCTTCTCGAGCGCTTTCCCATGCTCGATGTTGCCGACCTGCTGAGGCTGGGCCGGGAGATCGACCTGGGGGTCGACCCGGAATCGATCCTAGCGAGCCTGGGTGGGGCGGCGTTGCGCCGGGAAGCGTGTGAATTTTCGCTCGACAACTCGGTTTCGGCCAAGGATATTCACCATCGCATTTGCCGCCTGCGCGAAGACCTGATCGACGGTGTCACGAAGTTTTTGCGCAAGCAGCCCGCTCCGCCGCTTGCGGGCCTCGTTCGCAAGCTCAAGAAGCGAGGTTAGGGCCGGAGTATGCTTCCCTGATGACGCCGGTCTTCGCAACGAGCTTTCATGAATGATGCAGGTTAGGTTGTACGGTGATGAATGCTAGGCAAAAACTCTGCTTTGCAGTGACAGGAGGCCCCGGCTCCCATGGACGATGACGCCATGGACGATAACTCGGGGACGGCCGTTTCGAACTGGGCGCGAACCCGGCTGCCACGCGGCCGCGTGGGCGAGTTTCGCCGTTTGAGCACGCCCGAAGATGTCGAGCCCTACCTTGACGATGCTGCGCACTATCCGGGTGGCTATAGCAGCGCCGTGTGTTTCCCTGCCAACGAAGCCGAAGTAGCGCAAATACTCGCCGAGGCCCGGGTGGGGTCGAAAACGGTGCTGGCGGTGGGCGCGCAGTCCTCGCTTACCGGCGGGGCCACGCCGCGCGGCGACACGGTGATATCGACTGCGCGCATGGCCTCTTTGATCGAGTGCGGCGATGACTACGTACGCGTTGGCCCGGGTTTGTTGCTCTCCGAACTGAACACTGAGCTGCAGCGGCGCGGCCTGTATTACCCCCCGGTTCCGACCTTCGACGGCGCCAGCGTCGGCGGCACAGTGGCAACCAACGCCGCCGGCGCGGCGACCTTCAAGTACGGCACTACCAGGGATTGGGTGGCCGGTCTCACCGTGGTTCTGGCCTGCGGCGAGGTTCTCGATCTAGAGCGCGGCTCGGTGATCGCCTCGCGGCAGGGGGTTTTCGAGATCGAACACGGCTCGGGCGCCGTCACTCGCTTTTCGCTGCCGCGCCTGCGTATGCCGGAGGTTCCCAAGATCTCCTGCGGATACTACTCGCGGCCGGGAATGGACTTGATCGACCTGTTCATCGGCGCCGAGGGCAGTCTCGGCATAATTACCGAAGTGAAGCTGCGATTGGTTCCCGAGCGCCCGGCTTGGTTTACCGCGCTACTTACCGTCGGTGGCGACTCCGAGGCCTTCGCACTGGTAAGTGAACTGCGAGAGATTTCCTACGCCACCCGGGCAGCCCAAGCTACCCGAACTGCCGCCGCCCGTGCTACCCCCGGCGTTCGTGCGACGAGCGTGGTGCGTGCCGCCCGCGCTGCACGGCATGTGGCGGCGAGCGGTTCCGGCGTTTCAGGCCGTCCCGTCGCTTCGGCTTCGGACGTTGCCGCCGGCGTCGACCTTGCCACGGTCCCCAGTGCTACCGGCCTCGGCGCCACTGGTCTCGGCGCTACCGGTCTCGAGACCACTGGCTTCGGCACTACGGGTCTCGACGTTGCCGCGATGGAGTATATGGACGCGGGCTGTCTTCGACTCTTACGCGAGGATGGTGTCATCGAGCGGGCCGGCTTGAAGCTGCCCCCCACGGCCGGGGCCGCGGTTCTCGTACAGGTCGAACTGCCGGCGGGTACGAACAGCGC
>JAJRWY010000184.1 GCA_024276575.1 Candidatus Binatota bacterium | reverse complement strand
GGAGCACGCCATCCGCGGCCGTACTCGCGCCCGCCGATGCTCACGTACGGTTGGGTACGCTCCGCTCGGCGAACGCTCCGCTCGGCCACGGCTGACGCACTCCAGCGCGTTTTCGCTCGTGAATTATTGTCCGATCAAGGTGAACTCGCCGGTCTCACCGGAATCCCTCAGTCCACTATTTCGGCGATTGAGAATGACCGTGTGAATCTCGGGCTCGAACGGGCCAAAGTGTTGGCCAGAGCGTTACGGTGCCACCCGGCCGTGCTCGTCTTCCCGGGCTGGGATGTAGCGACGGAAACCGCCGCGTAGGTATTATCGGCGGCGGGTAGCGCCGTCCGCCTGTATCGCCTTGTCAGGCCGCCACATGAGGGACGACTTCCTTGTCGAGACGATCGTGGAGTCTGGACTCGGCGCTGAGAAGATCGTAACGAGCCTGTAGAAAAACTACCTTGCGGCAGCACCTCTCCCCGTAGAGGCGCCAATGTCTGGCTCGATCCATCCTTCTCGGTGCTCGGCTCTATCCAATTGTTCGGCCCCAGGGTGAAGGAACGTGCCGTCACGATCGGTCTCACGTCAGCCTCTTCTCGATCTTCTCCGGATCCTGCCGACAGTCGAGCACCGCCCATACCCGTGCAACGCCGCCTTCGACTCGGTAGTAGACGGCATATGGGAAGCGCTTAGACAGGAGTCGATGACAGCCAAACTGTACGGCGTGGATCCCCGCATAGAGTTGGAGCGAATCAACGTCGGAGAAAAGTGAGTCCAGGAAGTATTCGCCCAAGCCCGGGTCTTGCGCCTCGTAGAAGCGAGCGCCGTCGACGAGATCCTGCTCGGCTTCATCGAGGATCTCGACCCGCATTATGCTTTCTCGCGAATCCTCGACTTTGCCGCGCCCCAATCGGAGAACTGCGACTTGCCTTCACGGACCCGATTCTCGCGGGCTGCCAACACATCCGCATGCCACCCGGGAGAAGGGATTTCATTAGACACACGCTGAAGATCAGCCCAGATCTCCTCGATTGCCTGCAACTTCTCCACAGTCGTCATCTCGTCCAGCGGTATCGCCAATTTCATGTCTCAGCCTCCAGCGAGGAATATCCTGCCCCGTCAGTAGCTATACCGCAACCGGGAACGTGTAGCCGCCGAACGGCTTCGGCATGCAGTTGCGGCGCGAAGCGCCGTCGGCCTGTATCGCCTTGTCAGGCCGCCACATGAGGGACGACTTCCTTGCCGAGACGATCGTGGAGTCTGGACTCGGCGCTGAGGAGATTGTAACGCGCCTGCGGATTAAGCCAAAACTGCGCCTCCATACCAAAGAAGCGGCCGAGCCGTAACGCCGTATCAGCAGTGATGCTACGCTTGCCATGAACTATCTCTCCGATACGGGGCTGTGGCACGCTTAGGCTCTTGGCAAGCCTGTACTGGGAAATCTCCATGGCACGCAGGAACTCTTCGAGAAGTATCTCGCCAGGGTTAATCGGATCAAAATCACGTTTCTTCATGTGCACCTCTAATCGAGCAGAACCACCTTCAAGCCAAGTTCGCTGGCGACCTCACGCATCTTTACATGGGACCGCGGAGTTTTTCTACAGCCTCAACGCTTGCCATAAGCTGCGGGCCATGGCGCGCGGCTTATGGCAAGCGACGTGACATGGATCCGGCCGCTTCATGGCGTAGTTATACGGTCTCTTGTCTCACGCACTACTTGCGCGGACGACGAGATCGACCTCGCATTCGAGAACATGCAGTAGAGTCAACACTTGATCAACCGACTTTCGATAGTTGGTCTGATCCAGGAGACGATAGAACTGCGTGGCTGATGTGCCCATCCGTCGAATGATCTCGCGCTTGGACAACGCGCTCGCCTCCACTCTGTTCTGGGCTTCGATCGTGAGCTTGTAGAGGAGTAGATCGCGCAAGTAGGCTGGATCCTGGTTGTACTCAAGGACTTGCTCAATGTGCACCGTACCTTCGCAGCCCGACTTGAGGGTAAAGACAAACCCCTCCCGCGCCAGTTCCTTGTCTACGACAGCCCGTACGACGGGATCATCGCTGGTCGGCCTGGGATTAGCCTTCGCGTAGGGAAAAGGAAGGCTCTTCGAGTAGGTCACGACCTCGAACGCCTTTTTCCGGTTATTGGGCTTCACCGAACGGATCTTCATATCAGGCCCTCGGACTCAAGTTCTGCGATTAGGCCAAGGATCTGCCGTGTGGCGTTACCAATCATCGGCTTCTTGTTGTCCAAATCCCATTTCACTACCAATCTACCGTCCCGATATACGTGGACGTGCCGCGGGGAGTGGTCACCGACCCATATGATGAAGATGTAGCCGCCACGGCGTATCTTCAACATTAAGACATGTGTTACCCCTGGCGGTAACACATGTCAAAACGCCGATCCTGACCGGGATAACGAGCCTGTAGAAAAACCCTCTCGTTGCAGCACCTCTCTCCGTAAAGGCGCCAGTGTCTGGCTGGATCCATCATTCTCGGCACACACGTTGAGCATCAGCGGCGGCGCGCAGCGCCGACCGCTGCATGCTGTTCGGTGCGGCATGTCAGAGATTGAGCCGCTCAATATCGAGCGCACCGTGAAAGACTCCGAGAATATCGATGTTGCCATCCGCCCGGAGGAGATAGGCGATTCGGTAGTGACCGTAGAGCAGGATCCGTACGTTGCGAGTAGTCGCGAAGTACCGGTGCCCAATCTCCGGGAAGGTCTTAACCCGCATTATGCATGAAACCTCGTCGCGAGAGTCGCAAGCGTCCGTGAGATCGGCCCAAGCGCAGCGTTGAGGCCCGCAGGCGTAGTGACACTACGTCGAGGGCCGAAACGCGAGCACGGGCCGAGATTGCGGGCGAT
>JAJRWY010000183.1 GCA_024276575.1 Candidatus Binatota bacterium | reverse complement strand
TGGGAAGCTTCTTCGACTATTCTCAACATGGGTGGCGTACTCCTTGCCTCGGCTACAACCGAGGTCCTTGCATTTGTGATTACAAGGTAGGATACGCCGCCCTTCTCACTCATCCAATCCACAACTTTCGGTCATATCTCCTTCAACGCCGCCATCGCCCAGAGCGCTTGGACACGACCGTCGATGGCGGCCCTAATGTCGGGCCTGTACCCGTCGACTGTTGGCCTTACGTGCAAGAACTTTCACGTTCCCAAGACCGACTGTGACAAGTTGCCGCAGAGTGTAACGACGATCGCCGAGACTCTAGCTGCAGCCGGATACGCTACTGCCGGAATAGTGGCGAACATCAACGTCGATCCGGTGTTCGGCTTTGCACAAGGTTTCGCCAGCTACTTCGACGTCTCTTCTCGGCGGGCAGGTGACGATCCGAAATGGCGTTTCGGTAAAAGTTGGAAAAACGACACAACACCCTATGTAACCGAACACGCTTTACGGTGGCTACGAAACTACCATCGTGACCAGCCTTTCTTCTTGTACCTTCACTATCTCGATCCTCACGACCCGTACGAGCCGCCGGAACGCTATCTCACCGAATTTCCTGAAGAGTCCTATCACCACGGCCCAGAGGTATCTCGACGGATGGCACGATACGATGCCGAGATAAGCTTTGTTGATGATGGAGTTGGGCAGGTCCTCGCCGCCCTAGCCGCCGAGGAACATGAACATGACACCGTAGTGATCCTCACTTCTGATCATGGGGAAGAATTCCGTGACCACGGAGGGTTTACCCATGGGTTCACTCTTTTCGAGGAACAGATCCGTGTTCCTCTCATCATTCGATCTACAGAAGTAGCCGCTCCGGGCAGCGTCGTAGCTCAGCAAGTACGCCTTATCGACGTATTCCCGACCGTAACAGATCTGTTGGGGGTCGTGGCCCCAAAAGGACTGCAGGGAGTTTCTCTACTTCCATGGATCAAAGGACAAGTGATGGCCGAAGCACCGGCACTGTCGGAATGGCCGTACACGCCTCTTTCTAGCCTACGAGTGCCACCATGGAAGCTCATAGCAAACCACAAGACAGGGGAATTATCACTGTACGATCTGGAGCGAGACGAGCGTGAGCTTCACGACTTAAGCTACCTCCACGAACAGAGAAGTCTGCAACTTCAAGAACAACTGAAAGCGATGAAGAAGGACGCGGCCGACGCAGGCAGGGCGTTCCCGCCGGACTCCGGCTCGGTAGTGCTAACCCCCGAGCAGGTCAAACGGCTAGAGGCGCTTGGCTACGTAGACTAGCTACTTACTTATTGCGGCAGGCAAACACCGCAGCGCCCCGTGAAATGATCCCGGCAACAGACTCTTAACGGTTCTCACGAAAGGTCTTCTATCGTCGGGAGTTGAGACGCTAGAATTCTGTGTAGATAAACTCACGTGCCTCTTCCGGAGCGAAGATCACACACAGGATGATTATGATCCCGAGCAGGACGCCCCAGGCGAAGGACTTGCCTATATCCCAAGCAAGGCCACTGCCGGATCGTTCAAGTTCTTCCTTTTCATCCATCTTGCCGCCTCATCACAGACCCAGCATGCGCAAAACCATAGACGTTGCCTCGGGAACGTCAACCACGAAGTAGATCCAACACAAGCACACGAAATGATATGTGAGCAGCGTGGATAAAACCCTGCCGACAAGGGCGGGGGCCGGACTTCGCCAACCCTTTGCAGTTCTCAATTCATTGGAATACGCGTGCACATTCAGAGCAACGCCATGCAGCGCGCCCCAAACCACGAAGTGAAAACCCGCTCCGTGCCACAATCCGCATAAGGTCATAGCCGCGAATCGGTTCCAGTAGGTTCGCAACCGTCCTCTGCGGCTCCCGCCCATGGAAATGTATACGTAGTCGGTGATCCACGAAGTAAGCGACATGTGCCAAGAGCGCCAGAAGTCGCGAATGTTGCGTTGCAGATAGGGGTAGTTGAAATTCTCAGGGACATGAAAGCCGAGCAGCATCGCGCTACCGATAGCGATGTCGGAGTATCCCGAGAAATCGAACAGGATGTGCAGTGAATACGCGTAGGCGCCCAACCATAGTTCCGCAACGGAGTAGGAATCGGGATCCCCAAGCACCGCTAGGCAGAAAGGACCCAATGCGTCAGCCACCAAGAATTTCTTCCCGAGACCGATGACTATTCGCCGGATACCCTCGAACGCGTCTCCGGCATTGAAACGCGCAGTGTCGACCTGTCCTTCAAAATCCCCGTACCTCTTGATGGGGCCACATACCAAGGTGGGAAAAAACATGATGAAGAGCAGAAACTTGCGGAAAGAATCGGGGCGAATGGTACCGCGATGCACTTCGATCAGGTAGTGGACAAATTCGAAAGTAAAGAAGGAGATCGCCAAGGGCGCGCGAATATCGAGATCGGGAATGTCGATCTGCAAACCCGCCCAGGCTGCCCAGGTGGCCAGCGAGTTCCAGATAAAACCCATGTACTTGTAGTAGGCTAGAACCGCCAGTGCCCCACCGCCGAAAACCACGAACAAGGCCCGATCGCCGCCGCCACGCTGGCGGCGGGCATCAATCAGCTTGGCTCCCCAGTAAACAAAACCCGTCAGCCCCAAGATCAACGGAAGGTGCGGCGGGTAGTACCACCAGTAGAAAAAAAAGCCGAAGAGGCTCAGTATCCACGGACGCAGCCGCGAACTCGAGAGCCAATAGGCAGTGACGGTCACGATCAAGAAGACCGCGAATACCCAAGTATTGAAGATCATCCGGGGGGTCCAGCTTTATAGGGTAGCGATCAGTAGACCGCTTCGCCAGCAGGTGCAAAGACGGGCCGAGTTTATATAACAAAACCCGCCCGCTATTGAAGCTGGGAAGTCCCTTTCCTCGCCGTGCGCAACACGAATTTAACTGCTATTGGTAAGCCATGATTTTTGCTCTCAAGCCGTGCCGCCGGAACCGGAGACACTCTGCTGCCGTCTGGATCGCCGTGGTTCTTGCCATAGCGACAAGCGCATGCACTTCGCCGAGCACCGCGACCCTTGGACCCGTAAACAATGTGATACTCGTCAGTATTGACAGCCTAAGGGCAGACCACTTGGGAAGCTATGGTTATACCGCAAATACGAGCCCGACCATCGACCGGCTAGCCAGCAAGGGCGTGCTGTTCGAGCGTGCCTACAGCACTACATCGTGGACTCTTCCCGCTCATGCGGCGCTACTGACCGGCCTTGACAATCAGGCTCACGGAGTCATCGACGACGGCATCGGCATGGCTCCAGGCATCGAGACCCTAGCGCAGGCCGCACAAAATGCAGGATTGGCTACCACAGGTTTCTTCTCAGGACCCTACTTGCACCCCGTGTTCGGTTTTGGAAGAGGATTCGATTCATACATTAACTGCACTAGTTACGCCGCGACAAAACAAGTGGCTCTCAAGAAGCCATTGCCCCACCACATGTCCCACGCAGACGTAACCAATCCGATCCTGCTGACCGCAGTAGACAAATGGCTTTCCACCCGTAGTCCGGCGAAACGCAATTTCATATTCCTTCACATGTGGGACGTTCATTACGACTTTGTGGCACCTCAACATTATGTAGACATGTTCGATAGCGAATACGCGGGGACACTGAACGGGCGCGACTTCCAGAACAACAAGGCCATAAAGCCAGGAATGAATCCGCGAGACCTACAACATCTCCTGGCCCTGTATGATGCCGAGATACGTTATACGGACGAAACCCTAGGGACCATTCTGGATCGCCTTGAAGACGCCGGCCTGTTGAACAATTCGGCCGTGTTTATCGTGGCTGACCACGGCGATGAGTTCCTGGAACACGGAAGAAAGGGGCACCGCCTAACCTTGTTCGAGGAAGTCCTTCACGTTCCTATGATACTGAACGTTTCAGGACAGAGTCTGGGCCACAAGCGCGTGGGTAAAGTTGTCAGCTTGGTCGATGTTTTTCCCACTGTCTGCGACTTGCTCGATATCCAATGCCCAGTGGGTTCGGGGCAATCCTTGCTACCGCTCCTGGTCGATAGCCGTCCGTCTCGTGGAACTGCACTCGCCGAACTAACCACCGCACAGTTCGGAATACGGCAGCAGGCCTTTGTTGACAACGAAGGGAAGATCATTCGTTGGCTTAACGCGAGCAAAGCGAGATATTTCACGACTGCACAACTCGACGAAAAGAGCGACGGAGAGTGGCTGCCCATCGACAAACCTCAGCGTTGGTCGCGTGCGGCCCGAGACACGTCGAAAAGGATGGATGGCCGGCTGCTGGAGGCGTTGCGACTGAACGCAAAGATAATACGTGCGGGTGAGGCTTCTGCTCCGGCGGTCGACGACGAGACGCGTGACCACCTACGTTCCCTGGGCTATATTGAATAAGCGGTGCGGTAATATCAGCCGACAACCGAAATGCTCACATTGATAGGCTCAATCGGCAAAGGCACGAGTTGCCCGTTCTGCAGCTGCACCAAGTCCACGGTAACCCGATATGCTCCGGGTTTCGCAGGAGGACGGATTAGTACAGAGTCGCTGAGCGACGCACCTGGAGACACGTCCGCACCAAAACGGCTCAGGACTCGATGGACGATGCGCTTCTCTCCTCGCGGGACGAAGCGAAAGCGCAACTTGACAAGGCCTTCGTCCTGCACGTCAAAGGCGGGCCAAGTCTCCGAACCGAGATTGGACAATCTAACCTTCACTTCCCCACGCAAGGCAAAGCCGAAGGCGTATCGGAAGGTCCTCGGCATATCTACCTCGATACGGCCGGACACCCTGCTCATATCGAGCGGCGCCCTGGAATTTCCAGCGAAGGTCGTTGTTCGAGGACTCGGATCACGCAACAACGGAAGCCACTCCTCGGATTCCTGTCTTAATAAGTTCTCGTATAGTATTGCTGTCGAATCTTCGAAAACGACCTTCAGAGATCCGTTCTTCGCGGCCTCATCCCAGGCCTCCATGCGAGCGGGCGAAATCTCTTTTTTGTGCAACAACAACCAGCGCAAACCGCTGAGTTTGCTCAATAGCGACAACGACGAAGGTTGAGGCAGCCCACGTGCCGTCTCGACGAGAAAATAGTAGCTCGGTGGTGCATATCCAGTGTACCCGTTCAACAGGGGCTGCCAATGATACGTACTCCCGAGCGTGTAGCGGCTATCAGTACGAAGATTACCGCTCGGCGGCAACGGCCATGGCAATTCCACGGTGGCCGCCCTCGGTAAAGCAGCAAGTTTCGCATATGCGTTCATTGGCGGATCTGCCAACGCAGCTTTCATCGGCGGCCATGCCCAATGCCCAGTTGCGACGACCGCGAGCGCAAACATACCGGCAACCGCTAAACGCGCCGTCAGTTGTTTCCTATCCGGGAAACGGCCGCGGATATAGTTCCACATTTCGCTGGCGCCCAGTGCAGCAAGAACGGGCATTGCCATAGCCGCAATGATTCCCCAACGAGTCGCACCACGGAGATGAGAGAATCCAGGAATCAACCTTGAAGCCCAACCGTAGGGCAGGAGAATCGTAGAATCGCCGACCCGCACATAACTGCCTGCCATCATTACGTAGGTAAGTATGACCAAGAACCACAGGCCTAGCCCGATCATTCGTTTCCGCGGCAGGAAGAGATCTTCGACCGAGCCTTCGCCGCTGCGGAAGGAAACGAGTGCAAGCAACGCGAATGGTATGAGTGCGTACGAAATGTACCCGGCGGGGACCTCAAGTCCCGGCGGTTGAGATCCACTGCCAAACAGTGTCGTGAAAGCGAAGATAAACCCCGGCGCATTTGCCGCCGGAACCGTCGGCTGCAAAACACCCTGCGCGTCCACATTGAGATAGGGAATCGCAGTAACCGCGACGCAAAGCGCCGGTACGACCACAGCTAGTATCAAGGCCAGAATAGTCTTCGGTCTAGGAAGTCCTGAGACCACGACAAACACAGGCAATAGTACCCCGATAGAGAAGAAGACAAAGTAACCCAGGTAAAACGAACTCAGCGCTTGAAGAGTCAGGACAAATGACAGCGCAAGCAACCCATATTTTGGCCTGTCGGCTTCAAACTGCTGGGCGCATAAGAGCCAAATCAGGGGGAACCACTGCGCATTGAGCAACTGTATGTGGCTAAATTCTCGAAAATGCCAAGGCATTCCTATCGCACATAGACCGGCCACAAGAGACAAGCACCAATTACGTGTCGCCCACCGTACCAGCGTAAAAGTCGTAATCCCGGCCAAGATGCTAGAGAGCACTATGACCGATTGGTGAAGAGCCACCGCACTAGCGCCTATCAACCGTAGGGGTAGCAAAGGCACGGCGACACCAATCATATGTTCCGATCCTGCTAGAGTATTCGCCGCAGGATAGAAGATGTTTGCGTCGAAGAGTGATTCTCCGGAGTTGAGAATCGCGTGTTGCACCCAAGCAAGGATCCAAGAGTTCAAACGCGTATCAAACAGATTGAGATGCCCGTGAGCTGAAGTCGGAGGATAGAGGGCTTGGTGGTCTACGAAACATCCCCCTAGACATGCCACTATCGGCCACAACAACGCTATCGAAGCGGACGTTAGCAACATCCACGCATAGAGCGTCGACGCCGACATCAGCGGACACTCGTCCCGCTTGGTCATAAAGTGTCTGTTACTCACTGCAGCTAGAGGCTCATCCGAAGTATTCGTAATTTCACAAACCAAGCTCGATCCGTACGGGCCTGAAGCATCACCCGCAGCTAATCAATGTATCCCAACGCACGCAGCTTTTCTTCCCGAGCGGGATCAAGAAGCAATCCTCGATCTTTCACCCGCTCGCTACCACCACCCTCGCCGCCCGAATCGGAGAGTCCGCACTCAGCGGCATAGCGCGAAAGCATCGCAGTCAACTCCCCCAAGCGCGCATGGCCACCGGCCGCCAGGTCATGCTTCTCCACAGGATCTTGCGACAAGTCGTAAAGCTCATAGCGAAAGGATTGCCCGTCTATGTAGCGGTGCAACTTCAGATCACCGTAACGGAGCATCAGCCCTGGCGATACAAACGGCACGAAGTCCTTGGGCGCGCGTTTCGCCCGCGGTGCCCAGGCCTCGGCGTAGACTACGGAATCACCGGCCGAACGTGGATCTAAGGCGGTGAGCGCCTGCGCAAAGCTTCGCCCGCGTAGTTGAGAGAGTTCAGGAACGGCGGCCAAGTCCAAGATCGTAGGCATCAGATCGCGCTGCGAGACCACATCCTTGACACGCCGCCCCCGCGCAATACCGGGGCCGCGTACCATAAGCGGGACGTGGACGACCTCATCGTGCAGGTGCGCGCCATGGCCGATGTAGCCGTGCTCGCCAAATTCCTCACCGTGGTCGGAAGTTAGTATGAAGACAGTTCGTTCACTGAGCGAAAGCCGGTCGAGTTCTTCTAGCAAGGACGCGATCTCGTCGTCTACGTAGCGGATCTCGCGGTCGTAGGCCAAGGCGTCTTTGGCCGCGCTCCAGCCGACGCTAAAGGCCTCGTCGGCGGGAAGCTCCGCCGCATAGCGACCTGGAGGCACGTAAGGGTCATGCACTTGAAAGGTATGCAAGAACAGGAAAAAGTGCTTGTCCGAATTATCCCGAAGCCAACGTTTGGCCCGCGCAAAGGTCCGGTCTACCTGCCCGGTCGGTGCGGAAATCAGCGGACTCTTGTTCTCCACATAAACGTTGAAGCCGCGCCCGAATCCAAACTCTATACCCAGCCATCCGTCTTCAGTAACCGCCGCGGTTTCGAATCCGACGGCGCGCAAGGTTTCAGCCAGAGTTACGAAAGCCGGCGGCAGCGAAGTAAGACCCGAGTGAACTCCGTGCACGCAGGGCTGCACGGAAGTAAACATCGTCATATGCGCCGGAGTGGTGGAAGTGGCGGCAGCGACATAATTGTCGAAGACGGTGCCTTGCTGCGCAAACTCGCGGTCGATAACCGGAGACGTGTTCCTTCTATAGCCATAGGAGTTCAGATGATCAGCACGTAGGGTATCGACCGAAAGCAATATGATGTTGTAACCGCCCGTACCGGAGCGCGCTGGAGCGAACATGGTGGGATTGGCCCAGGCCGGAAGGCTAAACCCTTCTTGTGAAGCGACCGCACTAAACCGAAAAACCCTGCGGATGCCGCCGAGCGAGGCAAGATCAACGCGGCGTTCCAGCCAGCCCTGCGCGGCCGCCTGAGCCGGGTCAAGTCGCTCGCTATAAAGCTCGCGGCAGTTCTCCTGTTCACAAGCCTCTATTCTAAAAACCGCGCCGCGCCCGAGTTCCACTCCCTCGAGCAATCCAACGGCAAAGTCCAAGTAGGCGCCGGCCGGAACACGCAGGGGCTTCGACTCGAACTCCGACGCCCCCCGGTTCGGAACCCAGCGGGCCAGCAACTGAAGTTCGGCGCCGGCAGGAGGCGCGGGCAAGACAGCGGAGAATCCCAGCCTGCCCTTCTCAAAGTCGAGATCCGCGACGCTACGGCGTGGCATATCTGTCCATCGATTTCCCGAGCGGTAGCGGGAAGTGAGCAGCAGCAGGCCCGGCGGATCGAAATCTCCGCGTATGGCTCCGCTGACGCGCACGGTGCCGCCCGTCGGCGAAGCAACCGTAAAATCGCGTACCCAGTACACACTGTGCGCACCGGGCAGAACATAGCGGGTATCATCGCTGATCGTAGCTGTAGGCTGGCCCGTCAAACCGAGCGTTCGCGCGCTTCCCAAGCGGCGAGCCGCCTTATCAAACAAACGGAAGCCCAAGGCTTCGGCTGCAGGAGCGCGGATGTCGGCAAAACGATAAACGGGGACGTGTGCTCCCCCGCCTAC
This sequence comes from Candidatus Binatota bacterium, assembly GCA_024276575.1. Classification (GTDB taxonomy): domain Bacteria; phylum Desulfobacterota; class Binatia; order UBA1149; family CAITLU01; genus JAJRWY01. The sequence goes on along the minus strand of JAJRWY010000183.1, from coordinate 10,225 downwards.
AGGAGCGCAAGCAACAAGACCTAGGCATGCCGAGGCCGCGACGGCGGCAATCGCAGCGCGGGATGAAAGTCCGTGGATTCTCTGCGACTTGGCCATATCAGCATTACTCGACCGCCCCGGCTCAAGCAGCAAAGACCCATCGCTTGCGCCACCACGCCCAATACCGCGAGGCTGCCGGAAGTCGAGCCGAGCCTAACCGAGCGTCCGGCCCTGTCAATGCTAACAGCCAATAGCCAGCGTGGCGGCGCCCAAGGGGATACAGCGTCGATAGAACTTCGTCTGGAACCATTCCTCGATCCGGCCTTTCTCCTCGCCGGCACTGGCGTACGGAAGTTTCGAGCCGTCGCACAATGCGGCCATGCGGGGTCGCTATGCAAGACGAACGGTACGGAACCATCACATGAAACCGTCATGGAAAGCCCCTACACGAAAACGCTTCAATTGCCTCTCTGAGCTCCGACGGCGATAATCGATGCAGATGCTCGATGAAACGCCACCTCCGAGGCTGCCGCTATCATTCATTTTACGGCTCATGCTGCTGTCGCTGCTGCTTTACGGCTGTACGCCGCAACCTCATGATGAAAGCTTCCACCTTGTCCGCCGGCTCGGCCAAGCCACGGAGAACGTGCTGGTAGACCGCGAGTCGCGCCATGTGCTCGAATCCAAGGCCATCCACGAAATCGACGTGCCGGACGCCGCAGGCTGCGTTCTCGAACTGGGCTACGGATCAACAGGATCGGGAAAATACGAGGTGCACGCGGCTGCGCGTAGCAAAGACGGTGACATCCTGGACTTGCTATCGGAGAAAGTGGCGGGCGGAACCTGGAACTACAGGCGCATAAAATTGCCGCAAAGCAAACTCGAAAGTCTTCGGCTCGAAGTTAAGATCACGCGAAACGGCCCGCCCGGTAACGCTGTGGCCAAACCGAGATGGAGCAGGCCGCTACTGTACTGCCCGGTCGGCCGCGACAAGATTAAGCCCAACAATGTGCTACTGATCTGTCTGGATACGCTACGCGCCGATAGGCTCGGATCCTACGGCAACACCCTTGGTCTGACCCCCAACATCGACAAGCTCGCCCGTGAGGGTACGGTGTTCGAACACGGCTACGCTCAATTCCCCAACACTTTGGCCTCGCACGCCACGATGTTTACCGGCTATTACCCGACCCAACATGGCCTGCTACCCGGTACCATCGCCGGGATCTCGGCCGATGAGCTGACACTGGCGCGCATCTTTGCCGACAACGGCTACCGCACGGTGGCCTACACGGAAGATGCATATGTTGGAAGCAGTTTCGGTTTCGGCGCGGGCTTCGACCAGTTCCACGACGGGCCGGAGACCAACGCCAAAGAACAGTTCCCCGGCCATGCCGCCGAGACTTTCGCACGCGCATCCAAATGGCTGCGTGAAAGACCCGACACCCCCTTCTTCATGTTCCTGCACACCTACGAAGTGCATGCGCCATACCTGCCCGACAGGGGGCGTATCAAGGTCGTGCAGCAACGTGCGGGCTTCAACTACGGCGGCAAATTCAAGTTCAAGTTCGAGTCGTTGTTCGAGCTTTCCTACAACCGCGGGCGCCTAAAGCTTACGTACGAGGACCTGCAGCAGATTTCGTACCTATACGACGCCGAGGTAATGAAACTCGACGAGGAAGTCGGCCGCTTCCGCAATCTGCTCGAACGCCTTGGCATACTCGATTCGACTCTCGTGGTGATCGTCTCCGACCATGGTGAAGAGTTCAGCGAGCACCGGTTTCTGGGGCACGGCGAAACCCTGCACGCCCAGGCGCTCCATGTTCCCATGATAATGCGGCTGCCGGGTTCGGTGGCGGCGGGCATGAAAGTGGGCAGCAGGGTCGGGCTGATCGACCTGGCACCGACACTGGCGGAACTGAGCGGCATCGACTCCCCCATGAAACAGCGGCCGGCGCGCAGCCTACTGCCGCTGATGACCGGCGCGAACCGGGGCGAAAGGCGGGTGTTTAGCCAACTAAACGCCTCGAGGGGTTCGTGCAAGCACTGGAAGGTCGGAGATTTCAAGACCTGCCCCTACGACGGGGTGGCTCTGCGCGACGACACCCATACCTACATCCGCGCCGAAGTCAGCGGCGACGAGGAACTCTACGACACCAAGCTCGATCCTCAGGAACTTCACAATCTGGCCGCCGAAGCTCCCGCCCATCTCCTCGCGGATTATGCGCAGGTGGTAGCACGCTTCCGGGAATCACTGGCCGAAGGCAGCCTGACCTCGGTACCTATAGAGGTTGACCGGTCCACCGAAGACAAACTCAAAGCCTTGGGCTATGTCGAATAGCCGGTTCACGGAGCACTTTTTTGCGAATCTGGAACGTCGCCCGCGCGACCGTTCCTAACGCAGTGTTGAGGCCAGTTGCGGCCAACGGTGAATACCCTTCAACCTTCGCCGACTATGGTCTTCAACACCGGCACCTTCGCCATGGCGGCAACCACACAGTAGCTTACGAGCAAGGTGGCGGCCGGTATCAACACGCTGCCCAACACCCACTCCGGTGAAGAAAACTCCCCGGCAGACGGCATTCCAACCAGACGCTTGAAGAATAGACTGCGCATTATCAGCAGATGAATCAGAAACACGCCGAAGTAATGGCGGCCCAGGCTTGCCATGGCGCGGCCCGGCCACGAGCGCTCGAAGCGCAATGCGAAGAACAGCAAGGCCAGCATCGCAGCGTAGTAGTAAGGCAAATGACTGGGCAAGAAGACCATCGCCGCGAGCGTGAGCTGCCGGTAGTGGTAAGGCGGACTGACACGCGAAAAGAAGTCGGCGCCCATGTAGACGGCAGCGAGCAACGCGGCCGCAGCGGCAAGGGGCAAGACCCGGCGATCGCGGGCGAATTCGGCAAAACGCGAAAGATGCGGAGCCGCGGCCAAGCCCGCAACCGTATAAAGCATCCAGAAAAGCAGGATGCGAGGCAGTAAGGGTAGCGCCAGACGCAACTCCTGGGAACGCCAAAACAGTACCGACGCGGCCGCACTCACGACGACGGCAAGCCATCCCAACGCCGTGCTCTTGCGCGAAAGCGGCGCCAAGCGTCCCAGCAACGGCCACAACAAATAGACCTCGAAGATCAAGGGAACGAAATAGAACTGAGAGTCGGCGGACCCGGTCACGAGCATGTGAACGAGATCACCCGGAGGCCACAGCAAGTCTGCATTCTCACGGTAGGCGCTGACTAGGCTCCAGACCACATAGGCCGGCAGCAAGCGCACGCAGCGCCGCCGCATAAAGAGCAGGTATCCTCGCCAAGAGCCGATACCGTCGGGGTAGCGAAGCGCCAGCACCGCAGCCGATACGATGAGGAACAAGGGAACACCGAAACCTGCCAGAAGGTGCAAGCACGCGGAAAACGCGCCACCGAAACGGTCCATCGGCGCCACGCGCATGTAAACATAGCTGCCGTGCAGGGTAGCCACCGCACAGATGGCGAAGCCGCGAAGTATATCGAACACGGCGAGCCGCGGCCGCGCCTCACCGGCGTGATACGCGCTTTCGCCGCCGTGCTTATGAGATTCGAGCTTTCCCATGGCCTGCGGTGAAACCCGCGTTCCCTCTCCTATACAGTTTACTTCCCCGACAGGCTAATATGTCGGTGGGGGACGCTTGGAATACTCTTGGTTTCCGTTCAAGGCCGCACAGCCAGGGCAGAACCGCAAAACACGGAAACATCCGCAACCCGCAGGGCAGGCCTGCAAAGCTCGACGATGGCTACGAACACCGCCAACCGGCATTATTCACAAAAGCTCTGCCGCGAGCCGCAATCTCCCGACGTACCGGCCCGTACTCGTTGGCCCGCTGCGCCGGCTCGCGGACTCACGGCCCCCGACGTAGTCTTAGTACGCCTGCGGGCCTCAGCGCTCAGCTTGGGCCGATCCGCTAGACACTTGCGACTCTCGCGACGGCACACTGAATAATGCAGGCTAGAACACGCACAACGATAACCACGCTGGCCACCATCGCCGCGATGATCGCCGCGGCTGCCGCAATCGCCGCGATCATCGGCCTGCGCGGAGACTTCCCGCTCAGCGACGACTGGGCCTATGCGTACGCCGCCCGTGGACTATGCGAGCAGGGAGAGCTGCACTTTTTGCCCTGGACCGGGGCCAGTCTGATCTTTCAGGTCTGGTACGGCGCCTTGCTCTGCAAGATCTTCGGGTTCTCCTTCACGGCACTTCGAATATCGACTTTCGCGCTGGCGGTGTTCGGCGTGGTCGGCTTCTACCTGATGCTGCGCCGGCTCAACATCCGCCAAAGTGGAGCGGTGGCCGGAGCCGCACTACTGGGACTCAACCCCATCTATCTGAACTTGTCGTTCACTTACATGAGCGACGTGCCCTTCACCGTGCTGGCGATATGGGCCGGCTACCACTATGTGCGCGGCCTCAGCGAAGACCGCCGTATATTGCTGGTCGCCGGTGCCTTGTTCGCCGCCGCGGCAGCCTTGGTGCGCCAGCACGGAGTCTTCCTTGCCGGAGCCGCATCGCTCACGGCTTTGCTGGCGCAAAAACCTTTCCGCACACGTATCGTCGATGCGCTTATTTGCTCCGCGCTGCCGCTGGCGGCTCTGGCCGCCTTCCAGATGTGGCTGATCAAGGTCCACGGACTGCCCTCGGGCATGGAAAACAAGATCAGCGAGGCCTTGAGCGCCGATCCCTGGGCGGTCGGCAACGCGGCTTTCCGGGGGCTGCTCTATCTGGGCCTGATGCTGTTTCCGGCAGCCTGGGCCTTGTCGCACCCGGCCGGATCCAACCGGCGCCTGATGGGTTTGGCGACTTTCACCGTGGCCCTCTCATTGTGCAGCTTCCTGTACCAGCGCGAAGGCGCTTTGATGTTCTATCTGACCAACATCATGGATTTCTTCTCGCTCGGTGCGATCAGCTTGCGCGACGTGCACTTTTTGGGCTTCCCCTACGAGCCGCAAGCCGGACCCATCGCCGCCGTGATCCTGACCGGCATCGCTTCGCTGGGATGGGCCTTGCTGGCCGGTCCCTGGTTCGCGGGACTAAGGCACTGGCACCGCATCGGCCGTACCTTTTGCGTACTCGCTTTCTCGCTGCTGTTCCTGGGGTCGCTGCTGCAGGCCCACTACTACTTCGACCGCTATCTGATCCCGATGCTGCCCTTCGCCCTGGCCGCCGCCTTCGCCGCCGAACCGCGGCTCCGCATAAACAAGCTCTGCTACCTGCTCACGGCCCTGATCGCGGCCTACTCCATCGCCGGCACCCACGACTACATGGCCTGGAACCGCGCCCGCTTCGAAGGCCTGGCACTACTGGAAGCCGAAGGTGTATCCGCCCGCGAAATCGACGGGGGCATGGAATACAACGGCTGGCACTCGGCGGCCGATTTCGGGCACTGGCCTTCCGATGAAGAGGCGCGCCCCGGACAACCCGCTTCGCGAAAAAGTTGGTGGTGGGTATACGACGACCGCTTCATCGCCGCCTTCCGCAAACTCGACGGCTACCGGGTCAAATACGAAATGCCCTACGACAGGTGGCTACCGCCGTCGAAAGCCTCGGTGTTCATCCTGGAACGCAACGACGGCTGACGCCCGTGCGGCGCTCATCTTGTCGCATACGGGCCAGTTCGGCCGATCCACTGCGTACCCCGCGCTTGGATCGAAGCGGAGGATCGAGGTCGGACAGACGTTTATTCGCACGCCGCAAACGCCCGCACGCTTCGAGCGTCGTCAGAACCCCATCCTGCGTTGCGGGAATCATCAACGCCACGGGCCGACCGCAGTCGGTAACCTCGAAGGATTCGCCTCTGCGCACCTTGCGAAGCACCGCACTGGCATGCTGTTGCAAAGATCGGATTCCAATGCGTTCCATGTGCGTCAAGGCACGCCCTGGTTACGGCTCGTAAGTCGGCCGGCGGCTCAGCCGGGCTTGCGAGCGATAATCAGGATTTTGGCGCTCATGCCCAGAAAGCTGCCGGCCTTGAGCACGATCTCCAGCGGGACCCTCATCCACAACGGCAGGCGGTAACGGCCCAGATAAACGTTGCCAGCGCGCAAGCCGACAATCTCGAACCCGGCTCTTTGCAAAGCGGCACTCAAGGCTTCGGGGTTGAAGAAGAACACATGCGGATCCACATAAAGGCGGTCCATGAAATAGTGGCGCCAGGGCCCGTGCATGCGGATGTAGCGGTCGAAGATTACGGTCAGCAGGCAGTGCTGGTTGGGAACCGCAATGTAGAGAACGCCACCGGGGGCCAGCAGTTCGTGGGCCCGGGCAATCGCGGCCAACGGGTCGAGCATGTGCTCGAGTACGTCGAGCATGGTGATGCAATCGAAGCTGCCTAGTGCGTAGTCGTGAGTCTCGAACTCTCCCACGTCCACCGACAACCCGAATTCCTGATCGGCCTTCTGCGCACTTTCCTCGCAGATATCGATACCGAAAGGCTGCCAGCCCGCCTCGGCGGCCAGGTAAAGAAATATTCCGGTTCCCGGACCCACATCGAGCAATGATCCCGGAGGCCGGTGCTGCCCGATCCAGCGCATGCCCTTTCTGAAACCGTGGATGACTGCGTCCTCGGTGAAATCGTGGTGGCAATTGGCGAAGAACTCGGCCACCTCCGGCAACAGGTCGCCCTGGTAGGCCAGCCGCTCGATCTCGGCCTTCTCCTCGTGCGTGGGCAGCGGGTCGGCGAACACGATATGGCAGGCCGTGCAGCGGTAAAGCTTTCGGCGGCCTTGGTTGTGATATACACGGGTGCGGTCGCAACCGCAGATCTTGCAATTGGGGTTACTCAATGTCTCGGCTCTGCTTACTCACTACGTCGCGTAGATATTCCAAGTCACTCCGGTTGACGATGCGCAATGCGGCAACCGCAGCGAGGTAGAGAGCCAGCGAGGCACAAGTGCCCGCGATAGTACCGAACTCGAAGTAGTGGCCGACGGCGAGCGCCGGAGCCAAAGCCGCAAGGGTTTTTAGCACCGGCGCGAGTAAGGGTCTGACATAAGAACGCGTACGCGGCAACATCGCCAGCGAAAACTGCGAAGCCGCACTGCCGGCCAGCACCGCAACCGCGGCGCCCAACTCTCCGTACGGACCGATCAGCAGCCACGCGAGAATTACGTTGAAAACAGCGAAACAGGCTGTGTTTCGATACAGGGTTTGCACGCGGCCGGCGGCCACCAAGAGGTTGAGCATCACCGTACCCGCCGCGGCAAACAAAGCAGTGAACGCCAACACCCCCAGCACCGCAGCGGCCGGCGCGAAGGAGGGGCCGAACAGTAGCTCCATTATGGCTCTGCCCTCCACGACACATAGCAACACCGCCGCTCCGATGGCCGCCAGCAGGTAGCGTACGGCACGGGCCGCCGTGCGCTGCGCGGCAACGGCATCCTGGCTGTGAAGGCTCGCCATCAGCGGAAGTACGGCGATCATCAAGGCCTCGGGAAGCAGCGTGAACGCTTCGGCGATACGTGAAGCCGCCCCATACAAGCCGACCTCGACCGGGCCGCGCATATTCATCAGCAGCATCTGCCCGGCACGCAAGCTCACCGTGATGGCCAGCGCGGTACCGAGCAGAGGCGCAGCCGCACGCAACAACAACACCCAGGCCTCAGCGTTGAAGGTAGGAAGCGGACTGACGCGGTCACGCAACAACCATCCCACCGCGGCTGTACTCACTAGGTTGGCAATTACCACCGCGGCGAAGATTCCCGGCAAACCGGCCGCCGATACAACCGCGACAACCACACCCGAGGCGAGCAGGACCAAGCGCCCCAGCGCCAGTGCAAACACCGCGCGGATGTCGATTGCCGCCCGGAAATAGGCACGGTAAGCACCCCCGAGCGCACTCGGCAGTGCCAAAGCCGCGACTGCCATCAAAGCGGTAGGCACCTGCCCCGACGAGAGCGGTCCTACCAGTACGCAAGCGGCCAAGGCCAGAGCGCAGCCGAGGAGTAACTTCAGGCCCAGGCCGGCGCGTAGCAAGGCTTCGCGGTCACAGCCGGCAACGCTCATCTCCCTGACCAAGACCGTATCGATGCTATAGTCGCAGGCGATCTGGAAAAACGACAGATAGGCGATCAAGAAAGCGTAGACGCCGAACTCGTCGGCGGCCAAGCTGCGCGCCAGATACAGCAGGATGAGTATGGGGAGGACTTTGTCTACGAGTTGAGCCGCCAAGCCGTAGAAGGCCCCGCGACTCAAACGCTGTCCCATCGAGGCGGCCGCCACCGTAGATTCAGCGGCTTCGCGCCGCGCCCCCCGATGCCACCGCCAACGCATGCCCGAAGGCCTCGGTTTCCGCTCTTGCGAGCAAGGCCGGCACACGATCGACGAAGGGCACGACAAAAGGGCCGTAGGACAAGGCCTGCGAAGGCCCCGCCCAGCAATTGCGGGCCGCCGTGAAGCGCTGCGCCACCTTGCGCATGGCCTGTAGTGTCTCGCGCCTGACGCGCTCCGACACACTGTCGATACCGGCCAACAGCCAGGGCGTAGCGCGCAAGTCGCCACCGTCGCGAATACCCCGGATCAACAACAGCGCGCTGGGCAGATCGGCAGGAAGCGAAGCAAGCTCCGTCCGCCCCGGTGTCAAAGACTGCATCCAGCGCCTAGCTGCTTGGCGGCGCAGGGCAAGATCGGGGTTGATCACATGCTCAAGCGGACCGCGACGCCGCCGGGAAGAGACGGCCGTAACGGTGGCGGCAGCATGGCCGGCGGCCGCAGAAGCGGTGGTCGCAGCGTTGCCTGCGGACTCAACGTGGCGAACGAGTACGTCGAAACGTCCGAAGCGCGCGGCCAGCCGGTAGTGGGCGCGCACGAAGTCGCGCAGATCACGATAGTAAGCAGGCGCACCCGGGAAGAAATCCGTAGGATCGTTCATGGCCACTACATAGCGAGGAGGGGCGGCCTTCAAAGTCTCGATCATCGCGGTTTCATCTTCATGGCCGGGGCGGCCCGGATGCCAGTAATCGTGCGGTAGTGGATTGCGCAATCCGGCCGCAAACAAGATCCCCGAACAAGCCGGGAAACCCAGTGCGGCGTCGCCGGCTTGGGTCCTTTCGCGCAAGAAATCCGCGGCGGCGCCGAAGTCTCGCATGTCGTCGGCCGCCGCCGGCTCGAGAAAAACATCCACCGCGGGGGAAGATACCAGATCTTGCTGCTCTCCCCACGCGGCCAGGGGACCGGCGAGCGACAGGCTCAACTTCATCGCCAGCACGAAACCGAAGCTTAGCGCAGTGAGAGCGCCGAGCAGCGCCTTGGCATCGATCCACGGCGGCCAGGCGGCCCTGCTGTAGAGATTGCCCGCATGCGCCAACAAGGCGGCTCCCAACACTGCCGAAAGCGGAGCCGACAGGACCACGTGCATGAAGTCGTTGCGGGGATACATCTGAAGATACATCGCCACCGCAAAGGGCGATAAGACTACGAGCGCGCTAAACGGAACACGATGCCCTCCGGCGCTCCTTGCTTCTGTCGAGACTTCGGTGCCTCTTGCTTCTCTCGGAATTCCGGTGCCACCACTGTATCCGGCGGTGTATCCGGCACTGTATCCGGGGTCCCGGGCCTCCCCGTACACGCGGTTGTTCCCGCCCCTTCCACGCAGCCCGCGCCAGAGTAGGTACAAAGCGGCATAATGCAAGAAAGGCACGACCCATGCGGCTGCGTTCTCCAACTGCAACAGCGTAGACCGGGAGAAGCCTTCGGGCATCAACGCGAAGGCCGAAAGCAAGTACAGCCCTGCGGCCGCACAACAAACAGCACCGGCCAGCGGGAGCAAAGGCGCGATCTTGCCCCTGTCGACCACATAAATCGCGCCTGCGGCGGCCGCCAACCCGGCCAGCACAAGCAGCGCATAGGGTTCGGCTGCGGGGTAAGGCTGGTAGTAAAGCTGCGCTGCACCCGATCCGATGAACAACACGTCGCGCGCAAAACCGGCGGCACCGAGTTTGGCGAGCAAGGGCAGTACCCACAACAGTGTAGGCAGCGTGAAAGACAGCCCCAGCACCAGCAAAGCGGGGATGGCACGAGTAGCGCTACCGCCCGTGCTCGCGCTTTCTCGTGGGGTAAACGCAGCCATCACACTGATCAGCAGGGCCGGAAGTATGTGAACCGCACTATCGGCAGTCACGACGGGGAAAGCGAAGGCGGCCCACACGCCCAAGAACATCAGCAAGGCAGCAAGCTGCGCCGCCAGCCCATCACCGCGAGACTTGCGGCCGGCGCCAAG
>JAJRWY010000182.1 GCA_024276575.1 Candidatus Binatota bacterium | reverse complement strand
CGCCCGTGAGATCGGCCCAAGCGCAGCGATGAGGCCCGCAGGCGTACTAACAGTACGTCGAGGGCCGAAAAGCGAGCACGGGCCGAGATTGCGGGCGATTGAGGCTCGTAGCAGAGGTTTCATGAATAATGCGGGCTAGGCGCATGCACACGGCGGTCGCGTACGCACCTCGCAACACTGGAGGATCGAGTATCTGCAACAAGCGAAGGGGCGACCCGGCCGATGCAGGTGCGCGAAGATGAGGCGCCCTACGGAGGGGGTGACACATGAAGAAGGACCAGACCCCGCGCGGTGACCAGAGTCTGATCGGCTACGATGCCATCCTGACCGAGGTCGCCGGCCTGATCGACGACGCCCGCCAATCGGTCGCACGCACTGTCAATACCACGATGACGACCCTCTACTGGCTGATCGGCCGGCGCATCGTGGAATCGGAGCAAAGCGGCAAGGTACGTGCCGGCTATGGGGAAGAGCTGGTCGAGCGGCTCTCTGCCGATTTGTCGGCACGCTATGGGCGGGGATTCTCGGTCCGCAACCTGTGGCACATGAAGGCTTTCTATCTGACCTGGCCGGAGGCTCCGGAACACGAGATTCCGCAGACACCGTCAGCGGAATCCGGGCCGGGGAACATTCTGCAGACAGTGTATGCAGAATGGGTACCCACGGGAAAGGGCCAGCGTTTCCTCCTGCCCTGGTCCGCCTACGTGCGCCTGCTCTCGGTCAAGAACGAGAGCGCCCGCCGTTTCTACGAGACCGAGGCTCTGCGCGGCGGCTGGTCGGTGCGCCAGCTCCGCCGCCAGATCGACGCAGTTCTACGAGCGCACCGCCATGTCGAAGAACAAAGCGGCCATGCTGGAAAAGGGGCAAGAGGCTCTGCCCGGGGATGCCGTCAGCCCCCGGGAAGCGATCAAGGATCCCTTCGTCCTGGAATTCCTCGATCTCAAGGACGAGTATTCCGAGAGCGATCTCGAAGCCGCCCTGATCCAGCATCTGGAGACCTTCCTGCTGGAGTTGGGCGGCGACTTCTGCTTCATCGGCCGCCAGAAGCGCCTGCGGGTGGGCGATGCCTGGTATCGCGTTGACCTGATCTTCTTCCACCGGCGGCTGCGCTGCCTAGTGGTCATCGACTTCAAGATCGGCGCGTTCACCGCTGCCGATGCCGGGCAGATGCACCTCTACCTCAACTACGCCCGCGAGCACTGGACCCATGCGGACGAAAACCCGCCGGTGGGCTTGATTCTTTGTGCGGAGAAGGACGCCGCCGTGGCACACTACGCCCTCGAGGGGCTGCCCAACGAGGTCCTGGCCGCGGAGTACCGCACGGCCCTGCCCGATGAGCAGGAGCTGAGCGCCGAGATCGAGCGCACACGGGCCTTGCTCGAAGAGCGACGAGCCGCGTTGCCCGAAGGAGAGATCGAGTGATCCCCAAGGAGTGCAAGCGCCTGGCCGAGGTGGACTTTCCGATCGCGGAGGTGTCGAAACACGCGGCGCGCGAGAAGGAAGCGGCCAGTCTTCTTTACTGCGATCGAGAGCGCGGATACTATCGCCGTACTTTGCCTGCAAGACTTCCGGGTTGAAGACCGCGGGCACGGACGTCGCCGTCCGTATGATTTGTGAAATGGCCGTTGACGACGGCCGGAGGTGGCAACCACGATGGCTGATGCCGATAGCGCTGCCGGTAAGAATTACCGTAGCGAAATTCCCGCGCCCAATGAGGCTTACTTCCTCAAAGGCTCGAACAATCTCGATTGGGGCTTGAAAAACAGGCTCGCGAACATCTTCAACCCCGATTCGGGGCGTACCGTGATGCTGGCTTTCGATCACGGGTATTTCATGGGGCCGACCAGTGGTTTGGAGCGGGTCGATCTCGACATAGTGCCGCTGGCCCGCTACGCGGACACGCTTATGCTTACGCGTGGGATGTTACGCAGTTCGATTCCGCCCAGCTACACCGGCGGCATAGTACTGCGCGCTAGCGGTGGCCCGAGCATTCTCAAGGAACTGTCCGACGAAGAAATCGCCCTGGGTGTCGAGGACGCGATCAGGCTGAATGCTGCGGCGATGGCCGTACAGGTTTTCATCGGCGGCGAGCACGAGACTAAATCCGTGCACAACCTCACGCGCCTGGTCGACCAGGCTAACCGCTACGGCATCGCTACGCTTGCGGTTACGGCGGTGGGGCGTGACATGGCACGCGACGCCAAGTACATGCGTTTGGCCACACGTATCTGCGCCGAGTTGGGTGCGACTTATGTAAAGACTTACTACGTCGAGGACGACTTCGATACGGTCGCTGCCGGATGTCCGGTTCCCATCGTCATCGCCGGAGGCAAGAAGATTCCCGAACGCGACGCGCTCGGGCTTGCCGCGCGAGCCGTAGCCGAGGGGGCTGCCGGCGTAGATATGGGCCGCAACATCTTCCAGGCCGGCCATCCTTCGGCGATGATTCAGGCGGTGCGCAAGGTCGTGCACGGAGGGATAGAACCCGCCGAGGCCTACGAGTTCTACCTGCGGCAAGGCGCGGACAGCGGCGCCAACTAGACCAGGGCTTGTGTATGAAGAGTCGCTGGTCGCAGGCCGATGCCGAGTCTTTCGTCTCTACATACGGCGAGGCATACGGTGAAGCGCTGGCGCTTAGAACCTACACGAGCCGCTTGCTAGGGGCCGACCCTTCGCTGGTGCTTCACGGTGGCGGCAATACCTCGTTGAAGTCCGGCGCGCGTGACTGGTCGGGGCGGAAAATCCCGGCCTTGCTGGTAAAGGCTTCGGGGAAAGATCTCGCTCATGTGCAGCCCGGCGACCATGTCGCCATTGAACTCGAAGCGTTACGGCGAATCGTAGAAGCGCAAGAGCAGGCCGTCTCGTCTGCCGGCACCGCGGCGGCAGAGTCTCCCGGCTTCGCCGGGTCAACGGTGGCAAGGACGGAACGGTTAGCCGAAAGCGGCACCGTGCTGGCGGAGTCCCCCGGCTTCCCCGGGTCGGCCGGGTCTTTGCCGTCGTTAGAGTCTTCGCGCTCGGTGGGCTCATCGGCGTCTTTGCGGCCCGCCGAGTCTTCCACCTCGATGGAGTCTTGCCTCTCGGCGGAGTCCCCGGCGTCCAGGGCAGCGTTTGAGCTGCGGCTTCGCGCTGCCATGCGCAGGTTGTGCTTTGATCCCGAGGCCGGCGCGCCGTCTATTGAAGCGCCGGTTCACGCGGTGCTTCCCGGTGCTTATGTGGATCACACCCACGCCGACGCAGTGTTGGCGCTGACCAATCGCGAGGATGGCCTGAGTTGCGTACGTGCGGCCTTGGCAGCGGAACTGGACGGCGAGCTTATCGTAATCGGCTACTTCGAGCCGGGGTTCTCTCTTGCTGCTGCGGTTGCGCACGCTTGTCGCGACAATCCCCGGGCTAGGGCCATGGTGTTGATGCACCACGGTTTGATCACTTGGGGCGACAGCGCACGGGAATCTTACGAGCTAACCATCTCCCTGGTCTCTCGTGCCGAGCGCGAACTCGAGTCCGCTGCTCGCGTACACATAGCGATGCCGCCGCTGCCTTCGACTGAGACGCTCGAGCGCCGTGCGGCCCTAGTCGCGCCGATCGTACGCGGAATGCTCGCGACGCCCAGTGGATCGCCGGATCGGCGATATCGCCGGGTAGTTCTCGAATGTCTGCGTAGCCCCGAAGCTTTGCGGGTCATCGAGTGTGAGCAGGGGCGCGACTTGTGCGTCGCTGCACCACTGACCGGCGACCATCTCATTCGGGTCGGAATTCTGCCGGCGTGGGTCGAGCGGCCGGACTACGAAGACGAAGACAAGCTACGTGCTGCCATCGACGCCGCGCTGGCGGCCTACGCCCAGAGCTACACTGCTTATCTAGCGCGTCATTCTCATCGTATGCCCGAAGGCGTGGCCCCCTTTGCTGCCAAGCCTAAAGTCGTATTCATGCCGGGCTTGGGTGCCTTGTGCTGTGGCGATGATCCATCGTCGGCGCGAATCGCCCGCGACATTAGCGAGCATGCCTTGGCGGTTCGCTTGGCGGTTGCGTCTTGTGGCGCTTCCTATCGCACGGTGGGTGGGGCTGAACTGTTCGATATGGAGTACCGTGTCGAGCAGCACGCCAAGCTCGCGTTGCCGCCCGCGTCTGCGGTCGAGTTTTCAGCAGAGGTTGCTTTGATTAGCGGCGCGGCCGGGGCCATCGGTTCAGGGATTTGCGAGCGCCTGTTGGGCGCCGGGATAAACGTGGCTGCAAGTGATCTCCCCGGCCCGGCGCTCGATGATCTCGTCGAGGTTCTCGAGCGGCGCTTCCCGGGCAAGATCGTTTCGCTTCCTCTCGATGTCGGCGATCAACAATCGGTTGCGCAAGGTTTTGATACGGTAGCCGCGATCTGGGGCGGTGTAGATTTCGTGATCATAAACGCCGGACTAGCACACGTGTCTTCTCTCGCCGAGATGGAGATCGGGGAGTTTCAGCGCCTACAGCGCGTGAACACCGAGGGCACCTTACTCTTACTGCGCGAAGCCGGCCGCCACTTTCGCCGCCAGCGCAGCGGTGGCGATATAGTGTTGGTTTCGACCAAGAACGTGTTTGCGCCCGGCCCCGGTTTCGGTGCCTACAGTGCGACCAAAGCCGCGGCCCATCAGCTTGCGCGCATTGCCAGCCAGGAGTTTGCGGCCGACGATGTCCGCGTAAACATGGTGGCACCGGACGCTGTCTTCTCACACGGCAAGCGGGCCTCGGGATTGTGGGCAGAGGTGGGGCCGGAGCGCATGAGAGCGCGTGGTTTAGACCCCGAAGGTCTCGAAGAATACTACCGCAATCGCAATCTGTTGAAGGTTGGGATAAGCGCGGAGCACGTGGCCGAAGCGGTGTTGTTCTTTCTCTCGCGACTTACCCCTACCACCGGCGCTACCTTGCCGGTAGACGGCGGCCTGCCCGACTCGACACCTCGCTGACCCGTCGCTTCGCTGCTGCGGAACCAGTGCGTTACGAGGTTGCTGCGGCGCTTCGCTACGGCAGTACTGCGGTGTGAGGGATTTGCTGCGGCGCGGCGCTGCGGCGGTACCACTGCGGTGCGAGTTTGTTACGACGCTTCTCTACGGCAGTACCACTGCATTACGGGTTTGTCGCGGCGCTTCGCTACAGCAGAACTACGGCGTTACGGGGTTTGTTGTGGCGCTTCGCTACAGCAGAACTGCGATGTTTCGCGGTTTGCGTCCCCGCCGGGATCTCTCCAATTACGCGGCTCAGACTCTCAGCTTGCGCTTCGTCCGGCAACGGCTACTACCGGTGCTGATGTTCCGGAGCGATGGACGGTCTCGAGAATCTCGGCGACTCTTGCAAATATGGCATCTGTGTCCAAGCCGATGCTGGCCAATTGCAGGCCGGTGTCGCCGTGATCGATGAAGCGATCCGGTATCGCGAGGATCTCCAGATGCCTGTTTTCTCTGAGCGATCCGGGGTGTCGCGAGGCCAGTTCGGCCACAGCAGATCCGAAGCCTCCCGCGGCGGCATGGTCTTCCAAGGTAAATACCACCGCGTGTCGTGAGAGAGCCTCCAGTATTGTTTCCTCATCCAAGGGCTTCGCGAATCTCGCGTTGATAACCGAGAGCTTGAGGCCGTTTTGCTCTTCGATCCTGCGCCTTACATGCAGGGCCGTGTAGGTCATCGGCCCATAGGCGATGATGCACGCGTCGCCGCCCTCGGCGGCCACTTCGGCTTGTCCCCAGGAAAAATCACGATGGGCGAGTTGCTCCTCCGGTCTAGCGCCGGAACCCCTTGGGAAACGAATGGCTACCGGCCCCGCGTGTTCATGGGCCATGTCCATCATCTGTACCAGTTCACCGGTGTCGCGCGGAGCCATCAACGAGAAGTTCGGCAAGCAACGCAGGAACGAGATGTCGAACACGCCGTTGTGAGTAGCACCGTCGGCACCTACCAGGCCACCGCGGTCGAGGCAGAACATCACCGGCGCGTTTTGCAGCGCTGCCTCCTGAAACATCTGATCGTAAGCACGCTGTAGGAAGGTCGAGTAGATTGCGCAGATCGGTTTCCTACCCGCCAGCGCCATCCCGGTCGCCAGTCCTACCGCGTGCTGCTCGGCCATACCCACGTCCAGGCACTGCTGCGGCCTGCGCTGCTGCATGGCGGCTAGACCTGTTCCCTCGAGCATCGCTGCAGTAACGACCACCACACGATCGTCCCTTTCCGCCAGGGTCTCTGCGTGTTCGGCAAAAACCGAAGTAAAGCTCGGGCCGCCCTGCTCGGGATAAGCTTTGCGCGTAACCGCTTTCAAAGCCTTGCTCGGTGGCGCCGCGTGGTAACAGGTCGTTTCCGGGATGTCGTCTTTATAGCCGCGGCCTTTCTGTGTGACCACGTGGATGAGTACCGGACGCTTCATCCACTGCGTCGCACGGAAGGCCGCGCGCAAGGCGTCGATATCGTGGCCGTCGATGGGCCCGTAGTAGAAGAAGCCGAGTTCCTCGAAGACGATTCCCATTGCATGCTGCGGGATGATCCCCTGCAAGGAGTGGTACCAGCGTTGCAACACATCCTCGACTTCTTCGCCCACGCGGGGGATGCGTTTGATGGCGCGTTGCAGGCTGCGCAAGCGCTGGTTGAGCCAGGTCGAACTGCGAGCGCGTGACAGGTGGGCGCTCATCGCACCCACGCTGGGGCTGATGCCCATGTTGTTGTCGTTCAGCACCACGACGAAGTTGAGATCCTTGAAGGTCCCGCCGTGGTTCAGCGCCTCGAAGGCCTGTCCTTCCTGCAGCGAGCCGTCGCCAATCACGGCCACGGCCTTGCGGCCTTCGTCTTCACTGCGTCCGTGCCAGGCCAGAGCGAAGCCCATAGCGGTGGAAATGCTGGTGCCACCATGCCCGGTTTTTACGGTGTCGTAGGGCGACTCCGCAGGGTCGGGAAACCCCGACATCCCACCCCACTGCCGAAGCGATGCAAACCCACCGGCACGTCCGCTCAAAACTTTGTAGGGGTAGCACTGATGGCCGACGTCCCAGATCAACTTGTCCCGTTCATTGAAATTGAACTCGGCCAGCAGAGCCAGGGTAAGTTCTACCACCCCAAGGCCGGCGCCTAGATGGCCGCCGGTATGAGTGACCGACTTGATGATGAAGCCGCGAATCTCGGCAGCCAGGGCAACGAGTTGTTCGCGGTCCATGTCCTTTAGTTGATCGGGACTGTCGATCGACTCGATCAGAGGAAAACTGGACTTGGTATCGGGCATCTTTCATGCTCGCCGGAAGGCCGAGAGGCCGCCCGACGCAACGCATCACAGTAGCGCGGCCGACCGGGGTTGTCTAACTTTCAGTATCCTTCGAAGATCCGCCCGCTAACCTGCATTCCTGCATTGTTAGCGAAGCCTCGTCGCGAGAGTCGCACGCGCCGGTGAGACCGGCCCAAGCGCAGCGCTGAGGTCCGCAGGCGTAGTGACACACCGTCGATGGCCGTGAGTGCGCGAGCCAGCGCAGCGGGTGAATGAGTATGGGCCGGGATTGTGAGCGATAGAGGTTCGCAACAAAGATTTCATTAATCAAGTGTAGGCGAAGCGCCCAATGTACTTTGGCCCACTCGCCTAAGCGATAATATCGGCGACGCGGTTTACCTCGTCGGGGTCGGCGGTCGTGGGCACCAGTAGCAACTCGTCGGCACCGAGATCCTCGTGCATCGAGATAGCGTCTTTCAAAGCCTGGACCGAGTCCGTTTTGACCATGGGGGCCAGCACTTCCGATGCTCCGGGCCCCATGAAATTGAGATACCTGCCGAGGTAACTGTCCAATTGTTCGCGGGCGCCATCGCCGAGGGCGTACCAGAAGTTGCTGACCAGGCGCGGGGATTCTTCGCGCCCGCGTTCGCGCCAGGCTGTGCGCGCGTTCTCGAAACAATTGGCGATCTCGTCGCGGTTGGGGCCGAAGCTGAAGCCGGTAATGCCGTCCGCCCAAGCTGCCGCGCGTTTGATCGAATACGGCAGCAGTGAGCCCGCCAACAATTCGGGGCCTCCGTGTTGAACCGGCGCGGGTTCCACCGGGCGTAAAGCGCCTTCAACTACGCGTTCTCCCGACCATATCCGGCGTAGTATCGCGACCTGGCTTTCGAGCAGATCGAGACGGCTGTCATCAAAGTCGGCACCGAGTGCGGTGAAGTCTTCCTCTCGTGCCCCCACGCCTACACCGAGGGTGAGGCGTCCTTCGCAAAGTAGGTCGAGAGTCGCGACTTGCTTGGCGATGTAAGGTGCGCTGTGCATGGGCAGCACCAACACACCGAAAGCCAAGCGCACGCGATGGGTCAGTACGGCGGCTGCGCCCATAGTCACCGTAGCCTCCGGATTGGGGAAACAGATCCGCTCCCCGATAGCGAGTGTCGAGAAAGGGCCGGCGTCTACCCTGCGGCACCACTCCGAGATCGAATCGCGGTCGAGGCCGGGGACCATCACCGGCAGGTTTATTCCGATTTCCATTACTGTATATGCTCCGGGCAAGACGCACGTTTCAGAACCGGATCTTACGGTGCTGCGCCACTAAGCTTGCGATGCTTGCCTTGCGGGAGCAGCTCACACTTCGGTGTGACCGGGAGTCTTGCGAAAGAGTTCGACCATTCAGCAAAACCTTTACCGGCGGTTCTTGCAAGGGCGCCTTTCTTCCGGCCTGGCATCTTCTCAGGGGCGTTGGTCGAACGCTGGGCCGTTACAGATTGCGCAGTCGACAGCGGAGTCGGGCCGGGACACGCTTTCAGTTGCCTTGCCGGGCACTGTTTATTCGAAACCGGCGCCGCGTCGCGAACGCTGCGGCTTGGCGCCTCTTTCAGAAGTTGTCAACACCGTGGGTAGCGCTACACTTGTGCGCCGTAGGCGCGGCAGGGAATACGGATAGCGCAAAGTTCTACTACAGAGTTCTACAGAGTTCTCAGGAGCAGCAAGGATGTTTCAGTTGGAAGAAATAGAGGCGATCAAACAACTCAAGTACAAGTACTTTCGTTGTCTGGACCGTAAGGACTGGGAAGGGGTCGCCGAAACGCTAAGCGAGGATGCGGTCGCGTCTTACGATTCGGGGAAATACGATTTCCAAGGACGTGATGCGATCATGGACTTTCTAAAAGGGGCTCTAGGCAACCGCGGCATAGTCAGCCAACACCACGGGCATCATCCTGAGATCGAAGTAGGCGACGACGGCCGGGCGCGCGGCGTCTGGTACTTGGAGGACTATGTGATCTTCCTGGCGTCCAATACCGGCATCAGGGGTGCGGCCTTCTACACCGACGAGTATCGCAAGGAGGACGGCCGCTGGAAGATCTGCTCGACCGGCTACGAACGTACTTACGAAGAACTGGTCAGCCGCGAATCGGTGCAGCACACGCGCACCATGTTCGACGAGGCGGAGTAGGCCGTGGAAGCTGCGCCGTGGCGGGTGGCCGCCGGATTACCCGTATATGATCTTACCGTTACAGATGGTTGCGCGCACCAGAGATTTCGAGAGCGTTTCGCGTACACGTTTCCAGGGTTGATTGAGCAGGCATAGGTCGGCTCTTTCGCCTAGCTCGATCTTGCGGCTATCACCTCCGGGGTCCGAAGCCGGGCAAGTAAACAGGGCCAGTGCTTGTTCGGGCGTCAGCGCTTCTTCGGACCCCAGCACGGTACCGCTTCGGCTGCGCCGCTCGACGGCTGCTTTCATGGAGCGCCAGGGATCCGGGTCGCCGAAGGGTGCATCCGTGCCTGCTGCCAACTTGATCCCCGCGTCGAGAAAAGCCCGGCAACGGTAGAGCCAGGGCCGGTCGCGGCTCTCGACTTCTTGCAAATAAGTGTCGCCGCGTTCGTAGATGAAAGAGGGCTGCGTGACGACGCTCACGCCGGCTGTCCGAGCCAGTTCGAGCGTGTCTGGGGGCGCCACCGAAGCGTGCTCTATGCGGTCAGCTAGTACTTGGCCAAGCGTGGCTTGCTGTTATTTGACCGAGTTGATGGCGCTTAGCGCCAGGACCAATTCGCTGCGGGTAACGCAGTGGATGGCGACGCCGCGGCCGCATTCGTGCGCAGCGTGTATGCGCGCCTGCAGTCGTTCGAAGCCGGGAAGGCAACGCTCGTCGAGGATTATCTTCACCGCGCCGAGTTCCACTTGTCGGCGGACGGCGGAGGCGGGCTGTGGCTGCGCTAGCGGATGCCCCGCTGCCTCCGTTCCGCCCCCACATCGATTCGATGTTGTAAGAACGGCTGCCGGCTCCGCCACCGCAGGCGCGTCTACATCATCGTTGTCGTCCGCGACGCGGCCCAGGCTCATATGTGGCTTGCCGCCGCTGTCCATAACGCCGGCGCTAGGCTCTAGGCCGGCTTCTCCCATTACCAGCAAGTGCTGGGCGAGCGCACCGCAGTCTACGGCTCTTTGGTAGGCGGCTAGCGACGCTTGTGAGTTGTCGGGGCCGGCATCGGTCAGTCCGGTGATTCCGTATGACGCCAGTTCGCGGCCCACGGCGGCGAGATCAGGGGGTGCCGTGGCGGCAATCTTCTGCTGCAACCAGGCATCGCAGCGGAACATGCGCCCGTTCAAATGGCTGCGCTCGTCGCGTTCGGCACCTAGTGTCGCATCGGCTTCGAGCCCGAGTTCGGAAATGGCGGCGGAGTTCAGCATCCACATAGCTACGCTGCGGTGTTGGATGCGAAGCGGGCGTGAATCTTCGAAGGCGTCGAGCAGGTAACGATCCAACTCGCCCGCAACCGATTCGTGGTAGGCGACGCCGCGTATCCATCCGT
>JAJRWY010000181.1 GCA_024276575.1 Candidatus Binatota bacterium | reverse complement strand
GGAATCGGCCACATAGAAAACACCGTGGTCGCAGAACCCGACGATACCGCTACTATTTGAAGCCGCTTATCCGGCATGCGCCCCGTCCGGTGGTCAAAACTCATCACTTGCCCTACAACCGTCTCGAGCCGGACAAGCTAGACGAGCGAAACACGGAACATTCAAGGAGGTCTCTATAATGGAACTGCGCGAAGCACTCGGCCGGCGCCGGTCGATAAGATTTGTAAAACCCTACAAAGCAGTGGAACCCGAAAAGATTCAGATGATGCTCGAGGCTGCGCGTATCGCCTCGCACTGGGGCAACGTGCAAAGCCTGAGGGCGGTTGCCGTCTTTCGCAATAGTGCACCCCAGGAAGTGCTCGACGCGATTCAGGCTCCGGTAGTGGGATGGCAGATACGTATCGCCCCGGTGGTCCTGGTTTGGTACGTGGAAACCGCGGCCGTAGACGAACAATCCGACCGCCTCCGCGAGCTGATGAAAGCCGGAGCGCTCGGCTTCGGCCCCCGGGAAAAAGTAAACGACGCGCTGGAAAACCAACTCATCCCCATATTCGACGGCATCCTGGAAACCATGAAACAACCGGGGATGAACGAAATAGACTGCGGGCAGGGTATCGCCCAGGCCACCTTGATGGCTTACGAACTGGGCCTTGGAACCTGCTGCATCGGCACTCCCTACGGAGAGCAGATTCGCGAGAATCTCGGCATCCCGGGAACCTGCCGTGTCCTGCTCCTACAAACCGTAGGCTATCCGGCCGAAGACTGGGAGGCCGGAGGGCAGCGGCCCCGCCAACCTTTCGAAAAACTTTTCCAGATGAATGGCTACGACACACCCTTTCCGCGCAGCGAAGAAGTGGTGGATGAATTGCGCAAGGACAAGATGTTCACGCGTCCGGCACCACTGCCGGATCGTGAGGCGGAACTGGACTGGGTCAGTAAAGCTCTGGACCTCGATCCGCCAGGGCTGCTCTAACCCGCATTATTCATGAAACCTCTGCTACGAGCCTCAATCGCCCGCAATCTCGGCCCGTGCTCGCTCTTCGGCCCTCGATGTACTGTTAGTACGCCTGCGGGCCTCATCGCTGCGCTTGGCCCGATCTCACGGGCGCTTGCGACTCTCGCGACGAGGTTTCACGAATAATGCGGGCTGACCCGCCGCAACAGGCAGCGCAGTGAGAATCTGAGGAGCAAGGGGAGATGAGACCACGAAACGAGATGATCCTGGCCGATTTGATTACGGCCAGAGCCGAACAAGACCCAGACCACGAAGTAGTGGTTTTCGAGAACGCGGGGATTAGGGACGACGAGACTCGCAGCTACGGGCAACTCCATGCCAACGCAGCCCGCATCGCGGCCGGCCTGCTCGAACGCGGTATCAGCAAAGGTGACCGTTTCGGCCTGTTGATGCGCAATCATCCCGAGTTCATCGAAACGATGATCGCCGCATCCATCACCGGCAGTGTTTTCGTTCCGATCGATCCGCGCACCAAAGGAGAAAAACTCGCCTACACTCTGCGCCACGCCGGCTGCAAGGGCGCGGTGGTTGCAGATTACTCCTTGGCCCACATTGCCGAAATACGAAACGGCCTAGCGGAACTGAAATGGCTGCTCGTCCTGGAAAGAGCAGAGGAAGAGGGCTGTCCGACGGCCGCCGATATAGCGGGAGCGCAAAATCTAGCAGCGGTGCTCGCAGCTCCGCTACGCGAAATTGACTCGGTGGTCGACGACCCCAAACATCCGCTCGAGATCATTTACACATCCGGTACCACCGGCGATCCCAAGGGCGTAGTGCTTTCGAACGCACGCTACTGCGGCGCGGCCATGCTGGGGCAACTGATGGGCTACGAAGCGGGCGACCGCCCGTATACGGGCCTGTCGCTCACGCATGGCAACGCTCAACTGATAACCCTGGCCTCCACACTGGGCATGAGACTCACTGCGGTCTTCAGCCGCAAGTTCACGAAGTCGAGGCTCTGGGACATCACGCGCAACTACAACTGCACGGTGTTCTCTTTGCTTGGAGGAATGGCGACCGCCATCTACAGCGAGCCCGTGCGTGAAAACGACGCAGACAACCCCGTCCGCTTCGTAACCAGTGCCGGCATGCCGGTTTCAATCTGGGAAGCCTTCGAGAAGCGCTTCGACCTGAAGATCCTCGAAGCCTACGGAGCCATCGAAGGAGGCTTTGCCATGAAGCCCATCGGGGTCGGACCGGTCGGCAGTTTCGGCAAAGCGCCACCGATGACGGAAATCAAGATCGTCGACGAAGAAGGCAACGAATGCGCTCCCGGAGAGATCGGAGAGTTGATATCGCGCCCTCTTGGGGGAGAAAAGGCTGAAGTCGAATACTACGGCAACGAGAAGGCGTCGCAGGACAAGACCCGAGGCGGCTGGCTGCGCAGCGGAGACATGTGCCATGCCGACGAAGAGGGGTGGTTGTTTTTCGACTATCGCAAGGGAGGCGCGATCCGGCACAACGGAGACTTCGTGAATCCAGGTTTCGTAGAAAAGGTGATCGCCGAACATCCGCAAGTAGGAGACGTATTCGTCTACGGTGTTCCTGCCGCCTCCGGAGCTCCCGGCGAGAAAGACGTGGTTGCCGCAGTGGTGCCTCTGGACGCCGCAGATTTCTCGGCAGCTTCGGTTTTCGCAGCCTGCCGTAAAGGCTTAGAGGCAAACTTCGTACCTTCCTACCTCCAGGTCGTGGACGAGATCCCGAAGACCGCCTCGGAAAAACCTCAGGAACGTTTTCTGATCGAACGGTTCAGCCCCGGTGGCCAAGGCGTTTACGCGCAGCAGCGTTGAGCAGACGATGGCTAGACGATCAAGTAAGTGAGCTAGTCTGCAACAGGTACGGCAAAAACGGTCTGGGTAAAGACCCGGCGAGCAGGGGGTAACGATGAGAGCAGCAATAATGCGTAACTTCGACTTGATCGTGGACCAAGTCGACGACCCCGAACCCGGTCCCGGACAGGTCGTAGTAAAGACCTTGGCTTGTGGAATCTGCGGTAGCGACCTCCACGCTCTGAAGTACGCGCCTACCCTGATTGAAGCGGCCAAACGAAGCGATTCCCCGTTCAAAATGGATTTGAACCGTGACGTCGTAATGGGACACGAGTTCTGTGCGGAACTAGTCGATTTCGGACCCGGCTGCGCGGCGGTCATGCGGCCCGGCACGCGGGTGATCTCGATGCCGGTGCTTCTCGGTCCGTCATGGATGGAAGCGGTGGGTTACTCCAACATCGCGCCGGGGGGATACGGTGAGTACATGCTGTTGAACGAGGCCTTACTTCTCGAGGTTCCCAACGGACTTTCCACCGCGCAGGCTGCTCTGACCTAACCGATGGCGGTGGGAGTTCACGCGGTCGAGCGGGCCAACACCGGGCCCGACGACGTCCCTTTGGTAGTGGGTTGCGGCCCCGTAGGGCTGGCGGTAATCGCGGCGCTCAAACTCAAGGGTTTGGAACCCATCGTCGCCACCGACTTCTCACCGGCGCGGCGCGGGCTGGCGCGGACCATGGGTGCGGACATCGTGGTAGACCCGGCCGAGACTTCTCCCTACACGTGTTGGGAAGAAGCCGCACAACCGAGCGACGAGCACCCCGCAGCCGGCTTGGCCCTTCCCGTGTTCGGTCCCTCTTTCCGCCCCGGCGTATTCTTCGAGTGCGTCGGAGTCCCCGGTATCCTTCGACAGCTCGTGGAAGGCGCAGCTCGCGGATCACGTATAGTAGTGGTGGGGGTATGTATGGAAAGCGATCATTTTGAACCGCTGATCGCGATCAACAAAGAGATCAGTATGGAATTCGTGCTCGCCTATACTCCCCTGGAATTCGCAGAGACCCTACAGCACATCGCCGAAGGCCGAATCCTGGTGGAGCCTTTGATCAGCGGCACGGTCGGGCTCGCCGAGGTTCCCGGAGCGTTCAAGGAGCTAGCCACTCCCGACCGCCATGCGAAGATCATCGTGGACCCGCAAAAGTAGACTCGAGCCGGCGGCGGGGGCGGGCAAGGGAAGCAGCGCAGCGGGAACAGGAGTGCGGCGGGGATCAGTATCGTAGGGCCATGGCGTCTGCGATTGTGATCTCCCGCGTGTGTAGGTGTAGCGCAAAGGTGGTGTCTCCGTACGCCGTCGGCAATTCTCGAGTTCGCAGATCAACAACCGTCAACGAGAGGAGACAGCGATGGAAAGGGAATCAGGGGATAATGGCTGACAGCGCGGCAAATTTGAGCTAGGTGAAACACCATGCGTTTTTCTTGTGCCGAAACCATGGGCGACCCCTCACACTACCTAGCACTGGCCAAAGCTGCGGAAGCCGCCGGTTGGTCGTCATTCATCGTTCCAGACAGCATCGCCTACCCTGAAGTCTCCGATAGCAAGTATCCCTATACCCCGGACGGAGATCGATCTTTCCTCGAAGACAAGCCCTTCATCGAGCCTTTCGTCTTGATAGCGGCGATGGCGGCGGTAACCGAGAATCTGCGTTTTACGACTTTCGTGCTGAAGCTACCGGTGCGCCATCCCGTGCTGGCTGCGAAATCCGTGGGATCGCTTGCGGTCTTGTCGAACGATCGCTTCGGTCTCGGCGTCGGTTTGAGCCCTTGGCCTGAAGATTTCGTGATCTGCGGGCAAGAATGGAAGAACCGCGGCAAGCGCATGGATGAGATGATCGAGATCATCCGCGGCCTTAACCGCGGCGGATACTACGAGTTCCACGGCGACTACTACGACATACCGAGCATCAAGATGTGCCCGCTGCCGTCCAAGCCGGTACCAGTGTTGATCGGGGGGCATTCCGAGGCGGCGCTGCGCCGCGCCGCACGTCTCGGCGACGGGTGGATGCACGCCGGCAGCGATCGTGAAAGCCTCGACGCATTGCTTTTACGCCTCAATACCCTGCGCCAAGAGTACGGTCGCGAGCACGAAGCTTTCGAAATCCACGTCCTCCCTTACGAAGGCTGCGCGCCCGAGGAAATAAAGCGGCTCGAAGATCTCGGTGTAACCGACATCATCGCCCCCCTGCGCCATCCCTACGCCGGAGGGCCGCAACCCACTCTTGAACAGAAAATCGCCGATCTCGAAAGCTTCGCCGAGATGGTGATCAGCAAGGTCTAGGCAGGTGCGCAGCAGAACCCTTCGCTAGAGTAATGCAGGCTAACGGCTCAACGCTCAGCCGCCCGAACGAGGAGACAACAGCTGCCACCAAGTTTTTCGTGCTTCGCAGCGTAGCTCCTGAACCGACCGCCCCTTGCCCAGGGGCAGGTAGGGCAGATGGTCTTCGAGAACCAGCCATCCCATGACGAGCGCTAGGCCCATGGTAGTGATGAGTTCGCCGTCGAGCGAAGCATCAACCTCTCCGCGTGATTGGGCCTGCGCGACACTATCGAGCATCTCCATCAAGTAGCGCTGCTTGTGGCCGGAAAAAGCTTTGGTCTGCCGGTCGAGAAGCCCCTGCACCATGAGCCTCCACAGAAACGGCCGTTCCGCGACAGCGTCGGTTATTCTAGCAAGGCGATCTTCTTCTTGTCCCTGCAAAGAATCTCCCAACTCCGTGATCATCTGCTGGAACACTTCGCGCACGAGTTCGTCACGTGAACCGAAGTGACGGTAGATCAGCGTGTAGTGCACGCCGGCTTTGGCCGCGATCTCGCGGACGGAAACACCCCGGGGGCCGCTTTCGGCAAACAGCTCAGTCGCCGCGGCCAAAAGCGCGCTCCGCACGGCCTCGCGGCCGCGAATGGCCCCCGCTTGTTGCCCGTTTGCTTCCTGGACCCTCAACGCGGTGCCCGCCGCCGAGGAAGTATCCGCAACGGCCGCAACAGACTCTTCATCCAAGATCTGAGCATCGTTCATGGGGCAAACGTAAACTCTCGTTCTCGCTATCGCAAACGCTTGTTCACAAACCTCACCCAAGCCGGTCCACAGCCGCGTAAGCGGCTATCCCAGCCTGTTACTGCACATCGCATCGAGCTTACGCGGGGAATTGCGCGCGCCGGGAATTGCACGCCGGGAATTGTTGACTCCACCGTCATGGACCCTTAGCCTAGCGAGATACCTGATGTTCGCGAAGTATTTAGGCGAATGCGCAGGTATCTATACTGTTGCGGTTCGGCAAATCGGCGGCGGATGGAATAGAATCTATGGGGATCCAGTGGGATCCACGGGGACCTGCAGGGATCTACAGGGGACCGGGCACGACATTCCGTCAGAGGCGGCTTGCGTTGGAAAGACAGTTAAACAAGGCGGCGGATAGGCGCAAGCTGACTCTCATTAACGATGACGGCAATTGAAATTCGCGAGGCACGGCGAGACGATCTCGATGAGTTGGTTGCGCTTCACTACCGTTGCTTCTCCGAGGAAGACAACAAGAGTATGCGCTACGGACCGGCCTTCGTGCGACGTACCTACGAGTTCTTCTTGGAGGACAGCATATCCTATGCGTACGTTGCGCTGATCGACAAACGAATCGTCGGCGCAACGGTGGGCAGGCACACTCTGTACGTTGGAGCGCTGAATCGCTTCAGGCTCTGGGCTGGGCTCTGGGGAGTCTTGGCCAACCCCCACCTGCTTATGCGTAAACAAGACCTCGCTTCGATCGGGCAGGCCATCAAACCACGTTTGGCTCGGGCACTCGGCAACTCATCCAAAGAAGACCCGGTTCACACCGCTACACTGGCGTCAGTTTGCGTAGACCCCGAGCAGCGAGGGCACCGAATCGCCGACAAACTGCTCGAAGCAGCCGCCGAGAACTGCCGCCGCGCAGGTGTGCCACGTTTGCGCGCAGTGGTCCTGGCGGGCAACGACCCCTCCAAGCGTGCGTTCGCACGGGCAGGATACGAAGAAGACCCTAGTTGGCCACGACATGAAAGCCATGCCTTCTTCCTGGAACTTTGAAGCCGGTCCGAAGCGAGTCCTCGACCCGAAGCCCGACTTTGTAACACGATCGAAGCTCCGCGAGCAGCGATTCGATAGCCGGCTCGGAATTAGCGAAGAACCGAGCGAGTAGAGAAAAAATGAAACTATACGACAGCACCATGGCTCCCAACGCGCGCAGAGTGAGAATATTCCTTGCTGAGAAGGGTATCGAAGTCCCCCTGGCTCCCATCGACATCATGGCGGGAGAACACAAGGGCGCAGAATACCGCAAGATCGCACCCAATAGCCGGGTCCCCGCACTCGAACTCGATGACGGGACCGTGATCCTCGAGACCATGGCGATCTGTCGATATTTCGAAGGATTGCAACCCGATCCTCCGCTCATGGGAGTGGATACGCTGGACGCCGCGATAGTGGAGATGTGGCAACGCCGCATGGAACTGGAGTTGTTCTTGCCCATGGGGATGGCGTTCCGCCACACCCACCCCGTGATGTCGGCACTCGAAGAACAGGTGCCGGAGTTCGGCGAGAAACAACGTACAATCGCCAACCAACGGTTGAGCTTGCTCGACGAGGAACTGGCCGGTAAGGAGTTCATAGCGGGAGACCGCTACACAGTAGCCGACATCACCGCGCTCACGGCCATAGATTTTTTCAAACTAGCCGGCTTTGAAATCAAAGACGATCAAAAGCACTTGGCGGCCTGGCACCAAGCGGTATCGTCACGCCCGAGCGCCGCGGCCTGACACTGGCCGTATCACGCCGAGTGCCGCGGCTGGCCACTGGCGTATCACGCCGAGTGCCGCGCTTGGACCCGGCCGCGGGCCTAGCCCTCGCCCGCCAAATAACAATGCAGGGCTGAGTACCTGAAGGAGCCATGGAATGATCGATCTTTACACCGCACCCACACCCAACGGATGGAAAGCTTCGGTAACACTCGAAGAACTCGGAATCCCTTACGAGGTAAAGCTCATCAACCTGATGGAAGGAGACCAAAAGACTCCCGAGTTTCTCGCACTGAACCCCAACGGGCGGATTCCGGTGATCGTGGACCGGGACGAGGATGACTTCGCGGTCTTCGAGTCGGGCGCCTTGATGATCTACCTTGCAGAGAAAGCCGGGAAACTGCTTCCGACCGACCCTAAAGGACGCTCGCTGGTTATCCAATGGCTGATGTTCCAAATGGGCGGGCTCGGCCCGATGATGGGCCAAGCCAACGTTTTCTACCGCTACTTCCCCGAGAAAATTCAAGCGGCCATCGACCGCTACCAAAACGAGTCGAAGCGGTTGCTTACGGTACTAGACCAGCGGCTGGCCGCCAACGAATACTTGGCCGGCGACTTCAGTATCGCCGATATTGCCAACTGGTGCTGGGCACGCACCCACCCCTGGTCGGGCGTCGACGCCTCCGACCTGCCCAACCTGCAACGCTGGATGGAGGCAATCGCCGGGCGCCCGGCCTGCGACCGCGGAGTGAAAGTTCCCTTCGATTTGAGTGAAATGCTGACCTCTCAAGGTACGGACGCGGAAGAGTTTTCCAAGGGCGCACGCAGCATCCTCACACGTTGAGTCTCCGGGGCCTGTCTTGACCCGCATTATTCATGAAACCTCTGCTACGAGCCTCAACCGTACGTAAGCGAGTACGGCCGACGATGGTGTGCTACCACGCGGCGTAATGAGCATCGGCGGGTCAATCGCTATGCAAACGCGGGTTTCTGCTGTGCGTGCCGCCTTCTTCCTGCGATGCATGCTCATGAGAGAGCGCGGAACGGTCCAGCGCACCACCGAGTTCTTCCAGCGCACGCTCTAGGGCCACATTCGCCGCAAACATCGCAGCGGCAGCTTCACGGATGGCGGCGCCGGCAGCTCCGGCCTTCCCGGCCCACTCGCCGAAGCTATCAGCATGCTCGCGATTGTGTGCGATCCAATGAGGAATCATCACCCGGAGTTTTTCCAGATCCTTCATGCTCGCACCTGTTGTGGGGCAACACGGGACTTCGCTTGCGCTTCTTCGAACGGCTCGAGTATGACCTCATGTTTCATCAGGTCTATCTCGCGCACCTTCGCAGCTACGATGCGCTTGGGCTCGAACATGCTGATCAGTTCGACTCCGCCCGGCACGGCCTCCACACTCATCACGTCAGACATGATCTTCTCATCCAGTAAATACACTGTCGCCTGGCACATCACTCTATCCCTCGAAGGCGGAACCCTCGGATCTAACCGCCGCAGCCGTTCTCGTGCTTGACCGGCGTAGGCACACACGCCCGGCGCCGGCCACCATCACCCGCAACCACCGCCGCGAATCTCTACTCGCCGGCAGCCATCACCCGCAACGCCCGCTGCTAATCTCGACTCGCCGGCCGCGCTTCTGCTCTCGAAAGTAACATACACCCCCAGCACCGCCGTTACATCACCCGGCCGGCGTGGAATCCGTCCCAGACCGCCCCCATAATATTACGTGGATTCGCACAGTCTCCGGCTACGAACACTTCGACACCACTGTCTTCGAGAGCGTCGCGCAAAGACACGTCGCGAGTAAACCCGGAGGCCATGACCACGGCATCAGCGCTGATTTCACGTTCGGCGCCGCCGCAGTCCACTACCGCACCGGCTTCGGTTACTTCGATGATCGAAGTCCCCGTCAGCACTTCGATCCCGGCGAGCGCGACCAGCTCCAGTATGCCCATACGCGTATTTATGTTGGTTCCGTCGGGCACCAACTCCGGCATTTTCTCGACCAAAGTAACGCTCTTGCCCTGTCGCGAAAGATGCACGGCCGTTTCGCAGCCACACAAGCCTCCGCCGGCCACCAACACCCGCTCACCCGCCACACACTCTGCCTCCATGGCATCGACAGTGGATAGCACCTTGGATCTCGACAAACCCGGAATGTCCGGAAGTGACAGAACCGAGCCGGTAGCCAGCACCACGACGTCCGGCGCCGCGGCGCGGATAGCCTCCACCGTGGCTTCGGTGTCGAGACGAATTTCCACTCCTGCCTTGTGTGCTTGAGCCGACATGTACTCAATCAACGGCCTGATATCCTCTTTGAACTCGGGAACCGCAGCGGCACGCATCTTTCCACCTAAACTCGACGCCCGTTCCCACAAAGAGACTTGATATCCACGAAGCGCCGCCACACGCGCCGCTTCAAGCCCGGCCGGGCCACCCCCGACCACCAGCACCCGCTTCGTAGATACGGCCGGGATCAACGCATAGTCGCGCTCCATGCCGGTCAGCGGGTTGACCGTACAACTGAGGTACTTCATCTCATAACCGCGGCCGAGACAGGCCTCGTTGCAGCCAATGCAAGGACGGATGTCGTCGAGGCGGCCCGACCTCACTTTCTCAGGCCACTCAGGGTCAGCCAACAAGGGCCTGCCCAGCGCAACGAAATCGGTCTTGCCTTCCGCCACGACATTCTGCGCGATTTCAGGCCTGCCCAGTTTTCCGTTTGCGATAACCGGGATCCCTACCGCCTCTTTGACCGCACGGGCAAGCCCGATCTGTCCCGCAGGCGCCTCATACATACTGGGAATTACACGATGCCAGACTTCGTAGCAGCCACCGTCCACATGCAGGGCATCAACGCCTGCGGCCTCCAAGCGACGAGCGATCTCGAGGCCTTCGTCGATTCGCCGGCCACCCTCGATGTAATGGTCCGGCGTAAACTTGAAAATAATGGGGAGATCGGGGCCGGCCGCGTAACGGCTGGCGGCGAGCAGTTCCATCGTAAACTTCATACGTCCGTCGAGATCACCACCGTAGTCGTCATCCCTCTTGTTCCATAACGAACTCTGAAACTGGTCGATGAGATACCCGCCATAGCCCTGCACCTCAACAGCGTCGACACCTGCCACTTTGGCCATCCCCACCGCGGCCGCGAAGGACTGAACCAATTGCGCTATCTCCTGCACCGTCAAGGCCCGGGTACTGACGTCCGGGGCCAGGAAGCATGGAGTTTCCGACGCCGATATCGGCTGGATCGGGTTGTTCTCCACGAAGTTTACCCGTCCAAAACCGGCCGTTAGTTGCAGCACCAGCTTGCAATCGTAGTGATGGACAGCGTCACAGAGTTCGCTCAAACGTCCCATGTAAGTAGGGCTGTTCATACGCGGAAGAAAATGGGCAATCCCACCTTCGAGTTCGGTGTTGGTCACGGCCGCGCCGGTCATGATCATACCGGCTCCGCCCTTGGCCCGCGCCGTGTAAAAATCGATAAGACGCCGGGAATAGCCGCAATCGATGTCGGTCAGCCCGTTGGTGCCCATAGGCGCCATGGCGACGCGATTCTTCAGTTCCATAGCCCCAATGTTGGCGCGCTCAAACAGCTTCATGGCTACAACTCCCCGTTTTCCTACATCTTGCCGGTCTCTCGGCTGCATTATTCATGAAAACTCGTCGCGAGGTTCGAAGATCACTCCGTCGCGTTGAAGTGAGGCGATTTCGCCGTCCTGCATCCCGCATTCGCGCAGCACTTCCACACTATGCTCCCCACACAAGGGAGGCCGCCGGGTTATGCCTCCGGGACTGCCACGCAGCTTGACCGCTAAGCCCGTAGTCTTGAACACGCCGAGTTGCGGATGAGGGAGTTCTACCAGCATCTCGCGCGCCGCTACTTGCGGATCCGCGAACACTTCGGCGATGTTCAACACCGGGCCGGCCGGCACTCCGGCCTCGTTGAGCTTGGCTACCCAATACCCGACGGTATTGGTCGCGAGTACCTCTTCGATCTCATCGCACAACTCTTGCCGGCAAGCGACGCGCATCGGGGCCGACTCAAAACGTGGATCCTCTAACCAACGTAGACGGCCGAGTTCTCCGGCTAGGCTCCGCCACATAGCGTCGCTAGCTGCCGCTATGTTGAGATACCCATCTGATGCTTTGAAGCGTCCGTATGGAGAAGACAGGGGATGATGCTGGCCCGCCGGACCCGGTGCGCAGCCGGTCTCGAAGTAAATGCCCGCACTCCATGAAAGCACACCGACCATGGACTCGAGCAGGGAAGTATCAACGATTTGCCCCATGCCGCTACGCGTCCGTTCCAACAACGCCAGTTGAATGCCCTGAGCCGCGAATATACCCGCCAACAAATCGGCAACCGCCAATCCACCACGCGTAGGGCCGCTCTCTTCGGTACCGGTCACGCTCATGAACCCGCTCATACCCTGGGCGATCTGGTCGAAACCAGGCCGGTCCCGATACGGGCCGCTGGCTCCAAAACCTGAGATGGAACAGCAAATGAGCCGGGGGTGGCGTACGCACAGGGTCTCGGGATCGAAACCCAAGGCACCAATAACCCCGGGCCGGAAATTCTCGACCATAACGTCGAAACTCGACATCATCCTCAAAATGAGTTCGCGGCCCGCATCCGAGCGATAGTCGATTCCCAGGGAACGCTTTCCGCGGTTGCTCGAAAGAAAGAAATACGAATCACGGTCCGAGCCTGGGAAGCGGAACTCACGCGGCCCCGGCTTTTCCACCCGGATTACGTCGGCACCATAGTCCGACAACAGCATGGTGCAGTAGGGGCCGGCAAGATACCTGGTGAAATCCAGAACTTTCACACCTTCGAGCGGCGCCTTGCGCTGCCCGCCCCCACCCCGGGACGTGAGAGGGACCCCATCGCTCACTTCGCAACCCTTCTCATCTGCCTTCGAAACGCGGTGGCCTCTTTTCGAGAAAAGCTTGGACACCTTCAGCGTAGTCTCGACTCTCGAAACAATCGACGATCGATTGCTCCATACCGCGGTAATCACGGTCGCCTTCGGGCTTGGCCAACTCCAAAGACATGAGCTTCACACTGCTGACGGTCAACGGAGCGTTGGCGGCAATGGTCTCGGCAGTCTCTTGCACCAATGAGTCGAGTCTCGCCTTCTCCGTAACCCCGTTGACCAAACTCATCTGCAATGCGCGTTGCGCATCGAAACGCCGCGCCGTGAACATGATCTCTTTGGCCGCCGACATGCCCACGGTGTCAACCAACAAAGCAAATCCCGCTGCCCGGTAGCCGATGCCCAAGCGGGCGGCCGGAATCGCGAAACGTGCGTCGTCGGCCGCATAGCGCAAGTCGGCACTCAACGCCAAGGCCATACCCCCACCGATACAGTAACCGTGAATCGCTGCGATGATGGGCTTCCGCAAAGCGACAAGAGACGAGATGGCCGCCCCGACGTCGGCATCGTAATCCAACGTGGCGTCTCCTTGCCGCTTGTCCTGGAACTGCGAAATGTCGGCTCCCGAAACGAAAGCCCTATCCCCCGCCCCGCGCATTATCACGACGCGCACACGAGAGTCGTCAGCCAGACCATTGACTATTGCGGGAATTTGCCGCCACATTTCCAGAGAGACCGCATTGTGACGTTCGCGATGATCGAAAAACATCGTCGCAATACTCCCACACTTCTCGACATTCACCTTCCCGCTCATTGCCCGGATCTCCATTGCCTGTCTATTGCGGCCACAGGCACTCACAATAAGTCTTATCCGCACCCGACACAACCCTCTACGTGCCCTTGGCCGGCCCGCCGGCTCCACCGCCGCAGCGTCGTAGCACCGTGGCGCCGTGGCACCGAAAGCGGCGCCCTTCCCATAAAGGATGCTGCCGGTTCCGCGTCCACGGTGGCATCTCGCCTCAGTGGCTACCGTGCCTTGCCGGTGTTCCCCCACGATTCTGCCGTGCCTCGTCACCCCGCAGTGCTGCCATGCTTCGCCTGAGCGCAAGGCTGCCGTCGGGTTGTCTTGCACCGGTGGGCCGGGCGCGTTTAGATGCGGCGATCTCGTGCTGGCGCTGCAAAGCGACACAGGCGATGGCGGCCGGCGAGTAGAGAGAATCTGCGAAGGTATGAACAAATACGCACTGTCACCACTGTTCAAGGACCACAAGCAACTGCTCCTCGACTACATTCCACACGCCGAGGAACTCGGCATGAAGGTCGAGAGTTGCGAACCGCACGAAGTCGTAATAACTGCCCCCTACCGTCCGGAACTAGTCGGTGACCCATCGCGCGGCATCGTTTTCGGCGGTGTAGTAACCACGCTTCTAGATCAAGCTTGCGGGCTGTGCGTAATGTGCAGCCTCGCCGAGATCCGTGCGATAGCGACACTGGACTTGCGAATAGACTATACGATGCCGGCGACTCCAGGACTTGCCATGCGTGCGTACGCGCACTGCTACAAGGTAACCAGCAATATCGCTTTCGTAAGAGGTTCGGCTTATCACGTCGATCCGGACGCCCCCTTCGCAACGTGCAGTTCCAGCTTCATGCTTGCCGCCCATGAGAAAGGATCCACCATCGAGTCGATCTTGAATACTTTCGACACTCCGGCTGCGGTGGCGGAGAAGAAGTCGTGAGTACGCGTATAAGCGGAATAATCTCCCACATTCCCTACGCTCGCTTCATCGACTTGGGCGTCCGCAAAGTGGACGGCGAGCTACTGTTCATCATGCCCTTCCAGGAAAAGCTCGTTGGCAACAAGCGTATCCCGGCGCTACACGGTGGTGTGGTCGGAGCTTTTCTGGAAATCTCTGCCTTGCTCTCGCTCATGCACCGGGCACCGGAAGAGCGGGTGCCTAAAACCATAAACTTCAGCATCGACTACTTACGATCGGCCGGGCCCGAAGAATCTTTCGCAGCTACCGAAGTGGTCAAGCAAGGCCGTCGAGTGGCAAACGTACGGGTCGTGGGCTGGCAAAAGGACCGTTCCAAGCCCTTCGCGTCGGCGCGTGGTAATTTCTTGTTGTGAGAAAACCGACTGCAACGATCCCATCGGTCCAGGGGAAACGCATATGAGAATCAACCGCCTCACTCTGCTACGAACCGCTGCAATTGCAGTGTCTCTTTGCTTTCTCCAAGCCTGTCTGGAGACCGTCTCGACGCCTCCTGCTCCGGAGCATAGCGCCACCGTCTCACTCGGATCGGGTAGCGGGAATGAACCGGGCTCCGGCGAAGACGCCGGAGCACACGTGCCCGGAACTGCCGCCCATGACACCGGCCACGGTCTCACTCAAGATCCGACACCTCCCCAGGGCGACGTCGGCGGCCCGTTTGGTCTGAGCCAACTTTCGAGCGCCGACGGTGAGCATACCTACATAGGCGATTTCGCACTCGCTGAGGATTGTGCCGACTGCCACCCGCGGCAATACGAAGAACTGCAGGGATCCATGCATTCGGCCTCACATCACGAGCCGTTCTACCGGGCCTTCGCACTGCTGGCGCTCGAAGAAGCCGGAGAAGAAGTTTATACTTTCTGCTCGGGTTGCCATGCTCCCGCCGGAGTCGCATCGGGCCTCGTCATTGCGGAAGAAGGAAAGGAACTCCCCGCAGCGGCAACGGCCGGCGTCAACTGCGACGCTTGCCACCAAGTAAGCAAGCTTTCCGGGAAACAGGGCGCATGGGGCGAACCGGGGAATGCGTCTTTGGTTCTCGATCCCGGCGACGTAAAGTTCGGACCCCTGCACGAGGTCGAAGACCCCTTGCTGCATGAGGCCGAATTCCGCGAATACTACAAGTCTGCGGAGTTTTGCGGAAGCTGCCATAACGTCATCCATCCAAGCAGCGGAGTAAGGCTCGAGCACACCTACGCTGAATGGGAAGCGAGCATATACGCGAAGAAAGGAATCGTCTGCCAAGACTGCCACATGCGATCGGTCGAAGACGCCATCAAAGTCGCACGAGAACTGAAACCCGTAGTAGAAATGGGACCGGCGGCAGAGGGAGGGCCCGACCGCCCCATCTACCGGCACTATTTTGTCGGTGCCAACGTCAACGCCGGATTCCTTGCCCATGGCCCCAAGCATGCGGACATGGCTGAAGCCCGGCTAAAGAGTGCGGCGAGACTCGAAATCCAAAACGCCGCGCGTACGAACGACGGACGGCGAATCAGCTACGAAATGGTGGTGGCCAATGTAGCAGCAGGACATTCACTGCCAACGAGCTTCACCGAACTGCGTGAGATGTGGGTGGAACAGACCGTCACTTCCGCGTCCGGGCGGCTACTGTACCAAAGCGGCATGCTCGACGAAGAGGGCAACATAGAAGAAGGGTCTATGGTGTTCGGCAGTCACGGCGGAGACGCACAAGGACGCCTCACCTACAAAGCTTGGGAAGTCGAGAGCTTCATCTGGCAGCGTTTGGTGCCTGCGCGCGGTGAGGCCCGCGACATTGTAAGCGTTGATCTCCCGGAAGACATCAGCGAGCCGGTCACGGTCAAAGCACGGCTGTTATACCGGTCGGCGCCCCCGGTAGCGATAAAGATGGTGATGAAAGACCAGGCCTTTGAAGCAAAAATCGTCGAGATGGCGGTAGCGGAGACCGTGATAGATTGACACGGTCGCGATGAGAAGCCGCCGCGCGGAAGACAGGTGCCCCGGCCTGGCACCTCAGGACAGAACTCTTTCCTCGACTAGGTGGCGGACGGCCGCGAGTCCCGCGCAATCCGCGGGCAGTTCGGTAATGGGGCGGCCGAGAATGTCATGCTCGGAAATGACATCGTCTTGCGGAATCATGCCGAACACTTCGACATCTATATTCTCGGCAGAGCGTCGCAGGAGATCTTCGTGACCGGACACACGGTTGAACACGATCCCCATCTTGTCGCAGCCGATAACTTTCTCGTCACGTACCATATCTCTGACCACGGCTGCGGTTTCCAAGCCACGAGAGGACGGATCGCTAACGATCAGCAAAGTATCGAGATGCCTTACTATTTGACGGTTGATTTGCTCGAGCCCCGCCTCGCCGTCTATCAAGATGGTATCAAAGCTGTCTGACAACGATTCGATGGCCCCTCTCAACAAGCTATTCACCGGACAGTAACAGCCTAGCTTCTCGGTGCGCCCCATGGCCAAAATCGCAAAATCGTCGAGTTCCTGCATGGCTTCAAAAGCCATGTAATCGATCTGTCCGGCCAGCGCCGATTTCTCTTCTTTCCTCCCGAGTTGGGCGGTCTTGATTATTTCCTCGCGCACCTCACCCATGGTGCGATCCACCTTGGCTCCAAGCGCGCTGAGTTGCCCGAGCGCCGGATCGGCGTCGATAACCAATAGCTTTCCGGCGCGGCCACTGTCGACGAGTGCCCTCGCCATCATCGCGGTCACCACCGTCTTTCCGGTGCCGCCCTTGCCGCAAACGCTCACTAGGCGTTTCCCGTTACGCAACGGATTTGTCATCGCTCCGTTCTCCATTCCCCGCCCGTTCGCCGGATTCCCGACGCCGAAGATTCTTTTTGATAGTCGCGACCACGTCGCGGATATCGTCGCACACGCCCTTATCATCGCACGAAGCACAGCTTAAGTCGCAATCGAGATCGTAGCCGCGGGCTTTCCAGTGTTCCTTTACTACAGTCTCGGCAGCTTGCCGGACCTTGCCGGCAATGGAGGCAAGCGCCGCTACGTCCTCCTTACTTGAAGTGACGAACAACACTTCGACCGCTTCTACTTCGGCGGCGGCATCCTTGACCAGCACGCGCAAAGCGCCGCCGAGAGTCTTGAAATCAAACCCTTTGGCTCCCGCTTCCTTGCTCACCCTCCCCCACATATTACGAGAGGCAGTTTTCACCATGTATCCTTCGACTTGGTCGGCAACATACTGGGCTTGCTCGAGAGAAGGATGCTGTTCAGGCCCCAGCGACGAACCGGCGACCATGACTACTTGACCGAAGGCAAGGCTCTTACCGGCCGACTCCGGCACATCGGAGCCAATCACCCGGATCCTACCATCGTCCACTCGCGAGCAATCGTTGGTCCACAACAGGCAAGCGCAGGAACCCGCGCTCGGATTGCCCAATTCTACGAACGTGTCGCTGCGCAGAATGATGCCCGGATTGGCCCCCGGGCCGACCTTGGCCACGATCTCATGGAGGGCGTCTTCACGGCCCGGCGGCAGCCGGTACTCCCGGTAGGGACGGCCGCGCTCACACAAACCCGCGATATAGCCGGCTATCTTTTCCAGCGAGTCGTCAAAGACCGACGTCGATCCCTCGCCCAATCCGCTCACCCCAAGTCCATGGCGGTAAAAAACTGCGACACCTTCGACTTCACTTCGTCTACGGTAGTGTAACGCTTGTCGAACAGGTCCAGACCGATGTGCAAAAACGGCACGCCGAGATCACGACAGGTGTCGCGCATAATCCCTGCAGTCGCGGCACCGTCTTTGTGTCCCATGTGTCCGGGCCATATCACGCAATCGATGTGGTAGTCCTTTACCATACGAGAGATATCCGCGGAGAAGTTCTCTGCCGTTCCGCGAGCTTGCCTGATCATGGGGGAGTCGATCAAATTTCTCTTCGCCAAGCTGTAGAACATCGACTCCTCAGTGCTGGTATCGACCAGTGTGTAGGGGAAGTTTGCGAACATATCCATGACGATCACAGCGCCCCACTCTTCCTCCAACCAGGGCATGAACTCGAAAATCCAGCCGTAGGGCATGATATCGAACCACAGCAGGCGGATCTTTTCTTCATGATTGTCGTTGGCCCCGCGGCCTTCACGGACTCTAATCTCTCCACACTCGAGCAACTGCTCGAACCATTGCGTGCACTTCGGGCTGCCCGCAATGAAACATTGAGAAATCGCGAACGCTTGCGGGCCACCGATCTCCCAGCCGTGTGGAGATGGCTTGGCTCGTCTCAATTCGTTGTACTCCTGCCACAGGGAATAGGTACGGTTCGACTCCTCACAAACCGATTTTAGGCGGTCCATGTCGAGTTTCCGCTCAGTATGCTCCTCGAGGAAATCGACCATACTCCGGAGTTCTCTGGCGTAGTACTTGATGGCTCTATCGTCGGATGAATAAGGCGGGTCCGCTGCATATATGGGAATATTTCGCCAAGCTTTGTTGTGCCGCAACACTTGGTGAAGCATCGGGGCACCGTCACAA
The DNA here is from genome assembly GCA_024276575.1 of Candidatus Binatota bacterium. Taxonomy (GTDB): domain Bacteria; phylum Desulfobacterota; class Binatia; order UBA1149; family CAITLU01; genus JAJRWY01. The sequence continues at coordinate 3,305 of JAJRWY010000181.1, read as the reverse complement.
GGAGACAAGAGGCCGATCACTGCGGTGGGTACCGGCATCAAACCGGACTCGATGTAATAGATCGGCAGTCGGATCGCCGTGCATAGATCGGTGCCGATGCCGATCTCTTCCGCGCCCTGTATGTCGTCTATCAAGTAGGGGGCGGATGCACCGAGAAATGGAGTCTCCATGAGCATGAACCAGGGTAAGTCCATGGCGTTGAACAACTCCGGCGCATTGCAAAAGTATGCGGCGATAAAAGGATCATCGTTCTCGACACAATCGACTACTTTTTGCTTCGACTCGACCAGGATTTTCAGCAGTTTCGACTGAAGCTGCATCTCCGGACCGACCATCAGATCGGAAGCCTCGAGCAAGAAAGCGAACCAATCGCGCTCGGCTTTATAGCGCTCCAAGGATCTCTCTTTGATCGCGTTCTTATCCATCTCTTACTTGCCCATCGTTTCCAGGAAGGCCTGTATCCTGGTCCTTAGCTGCCCTTTACCACTACTGATGTACTCGCGGTCCAACTGTAGGAAGGGAATTCCTTCTTCTTTGAAGTCTGCTTTGTTCATGTAGTGCTCCACACACCACTGATCGCAAAACATCAAACGCTCGCCAATCACGCCGTCCACGTCGAATTCCCGCACCATGTTCATCAGGTATTCCCGCCTACGGGGCTGGTCGCCGTACATGCGCGGGCACGAGGGGTGGTCCTGGATGTAGTACTTGGCCATCGCTTCGACCGGATCCTCGAGACTCTCGTCTATGTCCGCCCACATCTCACGCGACCCGAAGCATATCGAATCCGCTACCACCAAACCGCCCTGCTCCTCGATGGTCTCTATCCACGAAGGATCGTCGAGTTCTCCGCCCACCACCATAAGCCTGGCACGGTAGCCGTTGCGCGGTTCCCGTTGCCGGAGTTCCACGAGAATCTCTTCAAGCAGGGTGTTATAGCGCGAGCGCGGCATGGCCGTAGCTGCAACCATGATAGCCAAGGTCTCGGCACCGCTGACCGGCGTCCGGCCCTTACGAAGTTGGTAGATTTCTCGCTGCAGGCGCCGCGTGCGGTTGTGGAGTTTGATCGCATCCCAGAGTTTCTCGTCGGAGATATCGACGTCGAAGTGCTTACCCAGCGCCTCGCGAAGAATGCTTATCTCTTCGTGGTACCACCCAACTTGAGCGTCCTCGACCTTGCGTGGAAGACTCATGATGGTCAGAAACGGAGTCTGTAGATTGCGTTTCCAGTTGTCGTAGACCCGCCTGACATGGTCGCAACTGCTGATGCAGACTAGACCATCGAGAAAATCGTAGCCGCCTTGCAGAGCAAGGTTGAAAGTGTGGCGCGGGAAACTGCAGTTTATACTGCTGAAGAAGGCGTCCGAGAGTTCTGTTCCGTCGCTGCCGGTCCCCCTCATGCGAAAAGGCATGAGCCCGGCAGCACTGATGACTTCGGTGGGCACGTGGGAACAGAAATACCCGACCACCCGGCCACCACCCTCGCACCACTGCTCGACGGCGGGATTCACAATCGAGGCGGTTGCCGCCACGCACTCCTCGTAAGCAGTGGATGTCAGTTTGCTGTCCATCTTCATCTCCGCGCCACTAGCCCACCGGACAAATCATGCGGCGGCCCTTTCCTTGGCTATCAGTGCCGCGCCGAGCGCACCGGCGACCTGGGGGTCTTCGGGAAGCGTGGTCACTTCAACACCGAGTTTCTTCTCGAGCGCCTTGGCCAAGCCTTGGTTCTTCGAACAACCGCCGGTAAGCGCGAGTTTCTCCACCAACCCGACCCGTTTAACCATGGAGAACAATCTATTGGCCACCGACAAGTTGATGCCCGCGATCAAGTCAGGAAGCTCCGTCCCCTCGTTTATCAAAGTGACGACCTCGGACTCCGCGAACACGCTGCACTGATTGGTGATTGTGCAAGGATTGGGGCCCTGATTTTCGAGCGAGGAGATTCCTTCGAGCCCGCAATCGAGAACTCTGGCCATGGCCTCGAAGAACCTGCCGGTGCCGGCCGCACAGCGGTCGTTCATCACGAACTCTACCGTCTTGCCCCTCGAGTCTATGGAAACGACTTTGCAGTCCTGGCCGCCGATGTCGACGACAGTACGGACTTCGGGGTCGAGCCAGTGGGCTCCACGCCCGTGGCAAGTAATTTCGGAAATATTCTCATTGGCGAAGGGAACCTTGGTCCGGCCGTAGCCGGTCCCCACCACGTAGGCCAAGTCATCGATCGAGGCGATGCCGGCAAGTTCGAGCGCCGCGTCCATGGCCTGCCGTGCAGTCTCCTCAGGGCGCGTCGTCGAAGAGACTATGTACTGGGAAACTATAGACTTCTCGTTCAGGACCACCGCTTTGCCCGTGGTCGAGCCGATATCACAACCGCCAACTAACATGGCACTTCCCGCCGGGGAAATAGGGATCCGTCCGCTATCTTTGTCTCTGTTCTCGTTGAGTCCAATTTGTAGCCGCCAACTAGCATGACACCTCCTGATTCTTCCAAGTACCCTATATCATTACGAAAACTACGACAGGGACAGAACTTTGCGAAAGTCCGTTCACAATGCCGTGTTGCCGGGCCGGGCTACTCATTGATCAGCTTCCAAGGTGACGCAAGCGTAACTAACAAACGTTCGTTCGTCAATATAGGAAGGGGCAGCCGGAGGCTATACGCACGGAAGCGGCGATTTTTTCAGGCCCCCTTCGACCCACTCGTTCTTGGGGGCAGTGCGGGAGCTATACGGTCCGAAGCGGCGACTATCGAGCAGAGAAACACGGCCCCTCGCCTTGATGCCAGCCGAGCCGGAACGGACCAACACGCCAGTTCGGCGCGCGCTGGACCAGCGGATCTATGCCAGGCTGATCTGAGACAAGATCAATGCAGCTCTGGCCAGCGAATCTGTATATCCGTACTTTCTCGGGCCAATGAGGGATGGCTCCTACCGGCGCGGTTTGACGTTCAAGCTTCAGCCATGCTGGCACTCCCCGCCTGACAAACCCCCGGTTCCTGTGACCACCGGCAACACTGCTGTCGCCCCCCTGCGTGCTCTTGCCCCTGATCGCATGAAACAGGCCACTCGAAAATGGACCTTCCGTGCCTTAGCCTCTGTTCTCATGATCACACGATTTCCCCTGCGCTTGGCCCCATCGACCACTCGCGCACTGGCCGTTCCTAACCCGCATTATTCGTGAAACCTCGTCGCGAGAGTCGCAAGCGCCCGTGAGATCGGCCCAAGCGCAGCGATGAGGCCCGCAGGCGTACTAACAGTACGTCGAGGGCCGAAAAGCGAGCACGGGCCGAGATTGCGGGCGAT